>CP007053.1:307142-614285 GCA_000242935.3 Opitutaceae bacterium TAV5 | reverse complement strand
CACGAAACACACGAAAGGATACGAAAACCAAACCATCGGATTTCTGTCTTTCTTTTCGTGTGTTTTCGTGTGTTTCGTGGGCAAAATCCATCATGCCTTCGCCTCCGCTGCCACCGTCCGTCGAACCTCCGCCCCCCGCTCGCCTCGCTTCCCTGCGCACCGCGTTCCTTGCGGGGCTGTTCATGCTCGCCCCGCTGGCCATCACCTGGGTGGTGTTTTCCTGGTCGGTCACCCAGGTCGGCGGACGCTTTCGCGACACGTTTTTTTTCTACGTCCCGGAGGAGCTTCTTTACAACCCGCGGCTCGACCTGCTCTGGAACGTGCTCGCCACGCTCATCGTGGCCGTGCTCATCACGCTGCTCGGCTATTTTTCGCGCAACCTCCTCGGCCGCGTTTTCGTGCAGCTCGCCGAGCGCGCCATCCTCGGCATCCCGGGCGTGAGCGCCGTTTATAACGCGGCCCGGCAGATCATCACGACCTTCTCCGCGCAAAACCGGAATCTCTTCAGCAAGGTCGTGGTCGTGGAATACCCGCGCCGCGGTTCATGGACGATCGGTTTTGTCACCAACCGGACCCAAGGCGAACCGCAGATCCGCGCCGGCGGGGAGCACGACGGCGAGGCCGGCCAGCCGCTCGAACGCTGGACGGTGTTCGTGCCGACTTCGCCCAACCCGACCAGCGGTTTCCTGCTGCTGCTGCCGAAGGACGAGGTCACCGAACTCGACATGAGCGTCGGCGACGGCATGAAGTTCGTGATCTCGGGCGGCTCGTTCGTGCCGCCCTGGCCGCCGCCCGCGGCGATTGTGCCGGCGGCGATTGCATCGAATAATCCCGACGGCGCGGCAACGCACACAAACGCGGGTTGAACCGGGAGACCGTTTTGCCGTGGCCGGGCCGCTGATCCAGATCGAGGCGTTAATCCTGAGGCGGCTGCCGCCATCGGATGCTTTTCAGCGGCTCGTGCTGTTCGATGCGGCGCACGGGACGCTCACGGTGTTGCACCGGATGCCGCGCAAGCCGAACCCCGACCAGATCAACGCCGACCTTTTTGACGAGGTGGCCGGCGTGGTCGAGGGCGGCAGCGCTACGGCGGGCGGCTCCGGCGGCGCGGGCGGCCTCGGGTTCGTGAAGGAGTTGCGCGTGGTGGCGCGGCATGAGCGGATCGGGCGCGACTACGAGGTCCTGCAACGGGCGTCGGCCTTCGCCTCGCTGGTGGCGCGCAATCCGGTGCCGGAGGAAAGCCGGGCGGATGTGTTCGCGTTGCTGCGGACTGTTTTTTCGGCGTTTGCGAGCGGCGCGCCGCCGGCCGTGGTCTATCTGAAAGGGCTTTACAGCTTCGCGCGCGACGAGGGTTACCCGGTGCGCCAGCAATGGATGGGCACGCTTTCGCCCGAGTTGCGGGCCTCGGCCGGGTTGCTGTTGCAGACGCCGCTGGCGGAGATCGGCCGTTGCGGGCCGCAGTTGCGCGACGGCGACGTGCTCGTGCGCCGGCTGGCGGAGTACCTGCGCGGGCACACCGAACTGGAGGTGGAGTAGGGAATTCCTGATTTTCGATTCATAATGTGGCACGGGCATCTTGCCCGTGAGCGTTGCCTCTCCGCGCCGTCCACGGCCAGGATGGCCGTGCCACGCCGGAGGCGGGCGTTTGACAGAAAAAGCCCGCGCCACGACGCTCCGCGTCACATCAGATCGAAAATCGGGAATCGAAAATCCCTCCCCCCTCTCCGACTTGCATTTCGCCCCCGGTACGGACCTGTTTGACCGCTTATGGAATTCGATCTCGACCAACGCACCGCCTCGCTGGGTATCGGCGAGTTTTCCGCGTTTACGGTCGGGCCGCGTCCGGCGGGCAGCGGGCAACAGGGCGGCGTGTGGCGCGCGCAGCTCGGCACCCGCTGGCATCAGGAGCTGCGCGCGCAGATAGCGGCGGAGCGGGCGGACGCGACCTTCGAGGTGCCGGTGAGCGGCCGCGTGGCGCATGCGGGCTGGATGATCACGCTGACCGGCCGGATCGACCAGATCATCCCGCCGGCCGCACCGTTGCCGGCGGCCGGGGCGGGGAGGGCGGCGGCGCGGCCCCGCGAGGAGCCGCTCGTGCTGCGCGAGATCAAGACGACGATGCGCGCCATCCCGGCGGTCGAAGAGGAATTGCGCGCGGAGTATCCGGAGTATTTTGCACAACTGGCCACCTACGTGGCACTGCGACGGATCGCCGACCCGGCGCAGCGCGTGCGGGGCGAATTGTTATTCGTCGAGGCAGGCAGCGGCCTGAGCCAGACCATCGCCTGCACCGACAGGGACGAGGCGCTGTTTCGTTCGCAACTGGAGGCGGTGCGAGTGTTCCTCGACTTGCGGGCGCGTTCACGCGCGCGGCTGCGCGCGCTGGCGTTTTCCCCGCCGTTCGCGACGCCGCGTATCGGCCAGGAAACGACAGCGGCGGAGCTCGAGGCCGCGATGGTGCTGCACCGGAACGTGCTGTTCACTGCGCCGACAGGCTTCGGCAAGACGGGTGTGCTCCTCGAATGCGCGCTCGGGCAGATGCGCGCCGGGCGGTTCTCGCGGCTGATTTACCTGACAAGCAAGGCGACGGGGCAGTTGCAGGTGATGGAAACGCTCGGACGAATGCGCAGCGGGGATGTCCAGGAACCCGGAGCGGCGGCTTTTTCTGCCGAACCGCCGCCGGACGGGACGACAGTCCCGCCCGTGCGAACACCGGATGATGCAGAGGCGCGCTGTCGCGCGTCCGGCGGCGGGGACGCCGCCGCTCCGCCAAGCCGCCCGGACGAATCCGCCTTTGTCCAGGCGTGGCAGGTGCGGCCGAAGCGCGAGCATTGCGTCAACACCACGTTCCACTGCGTGCGCAGCGTGTGCGGTTATCTCGACGGGCTGGAGCGGCGCTGGGAGAGCGCGGGGCTGGCGCGGTTTTACCGGTTCGGGAACGAGGCGCGCGACATCGCGGCGTTGCGCGCGGCGGGGCGGCATGCGCGGGTGTGCCCGTACGAGATCACGCGCACGGCGCTGGCGTTTCAGGATGTATGGGTGGGCGATTACAACTACGTGTTCGCGCCGGCCAACCGGGGACTGTTTTTCGAGCAACCCGGCTTCGATCCGGCGGAAACGCTGCTGGTGATCGACGAGGCGCACAACCTGCCTTCGCGCGTGGCCGACGCATGGTCGCATGTGGCCGATGCCGGCACGGCGCGCGCGGTGCTGGCCGAGCTCGACCACCAGCGCGCGCCGGCGCCGCTGGTGCGCGCATGGGAGGCATGGGGTTTATTGCTCGCCCGGCTGCGCCCGTGCGAGGAACTCGGACTCGACCAGGAGGATGACGTGGCCGATGCGTTGCGCGCGCTGGCGGCGCGGATCACGCAGACGCCGCTCGACGCGGCCGACCTCGGGCCCTTCGTCAGCGAGGCGGTGTGGCAGATCCCGGCGCTGGCCGACTGGATGGGGTTGGACAATCTGCGGAAGCTGCTGTGGTGCCCGGCCGAGGGGAAACTCCATTTCACCTGCATTGATGCGGCGCAGGCGATCGGCGATGCGCTGGCGCCGTTTGGCGGCGTGGTGTTTGCCACGGCGACGCCGGGTCCGGCGAGCCTGTTCGCCGAGGCGTGCGGGCTCGCGCCGACGATGGCAGACGCGAGCGCGGGGAGCGGCGCGGCGGCGATGCAGACCGTGGACGAGACTCCGCACGAGATCGTGGCGCGCACACCGTGGCGCGACGGCGCGTACGACATCGCGTACGATGTGCGCGTGGACACGACGTACCGGGAGCGGGGGCGCCATGCAGGGATGACGGCCGCGACGGTGGCCGCGTTGCACGAGGCGGCGGCCGGATGCGTCGTGGTGTTTTTCCCGAGTTATGCCTACGCGGAAGCGATCACCCGCGAGCTGGACGCGGCGTTTCCGGCGATGCGCGTGGCGCTCCAGCCGCGCCTCAACGATCTGGCGGCGCAGACGGCCTGGGTGGAGGAGTCGCTGGCGTTGACCGACGCGGTGTTTCTGGTGCTGGGCAGCAGCTTTGCGGAAGGCATCGACGCGCTTGGCGGGCGGGTCAGCCATGCGATGGTGGTGGGGCCGGCGCTGCCCGAGGTGAACGCGGTGCAGAAGGCGCGCCTGGCGGCGTTGCGCGGGTTGCCGCGGGAGGAAGCGTTTCGCCGCGTGTACCAGGTGCCGGGTATGCAGAAGGTGAACCAGGCGCTGGGCCGGCTGGTGCGCGCCCCGGGGCAGCGGGCGCGGGTGCTGCTGCATTGCCGGCGGTTTGCCGAGTTGAGCTACGCGAGGCTGCTGGACCGCGATTACCAGTTTGGCGAGACGATCACCGGCGAGGCGGAGTTGTCCGCATGGCTGCAGGCGGAAGAAGCCGGCTTCAGGCGTGCCGGGGCTGCCGGTGAAGACGGTCGCGCTGCGGAAGGCGGATGAGCACCGGGTCCATGACGAATGGCGCGATGGTGCTATCGTGGGCCGGTTCGGGCGCGGTCACGCGGTCGGCGACCTTCGCCAGCCGGGAGTGGAGCGTGTGCCGCATCACCTGGCGAAAACGGCCGACAGAAATGCGGGCACCGAGCACACGCCGGAGAAAGCCGCTGTTTTTCGGATGGTGCCCGTATTCCCACGCTTCCATGGGAAAATCGCGCATCCGGCGCAGGCGGCCGGCGGCACGGACCAGGTCGTAGTCGGGAGCGAAAAAATCGCTGCCGATCCGTCGCAAGAGCGGATGCAGCAGGCGTCCGACCGGGTGCAGGGTCTCCCTGACCACGGATTCTTCAAAGTCGTCGGGACCGAGATGGTGGTCCTCGCAGTACAATTCGGCGAAGGTACGCCGTTGCGGGAGGGTATTGGTGCTCATGAGGGAAAAAAGCACAGGAAGCCCTATGCTCGTTTCCGGTCATTGGCGACAGTTTTTTGCCATAAAATGGCGTTTGTGTGGACAGCCGTCCAACCGTCCCTTTCGGGCTCGCGCCGGGATGGGCGGCGCGAGGGGCAAGGCCGGCTGGCCGACTATCTTGCGCGGGAGGCCATTGTTTCGGCCAGTCCGGCGAGAAACGCGGGGTCGCCCGGCAGGGAGCGGAAGGCGGCGACGGCTTCGCCCGTCAGGTCGCGGGCGAGGCGGCGGGCGGTATCGATGCCGTGGAGTTTCACGTAGGTCATCTTGCCGGCGGCGGCATCCTTGCCGGGGGTCTTGCCGAGCGTGGCGAGGTCGGCGGTGGCATCGAGGACATCGTCGACGATCTGGAAGGCGAGGCCGAGTTGGCGGCCGGCGCGGTCGAGCGTGGCGAGGTCGGAGTCGCCCGCGCCGCCGACCAGCCCGCCCATGACGAGCGAGGCGCGGATCATGGCGGCGGTCTTGTTGAGGTGGATGAATTCGAGGTCAGCGGCGGTGGCGCCGGCGTTTTTTTCGGCGAGCAGATCGGCCATCTGCCCGGCGATGAGCTGGTCCGGACCGGCGGCGGCGGCAAGGGTGCGGACGAGCGCGGTGGCGAGGCGCGGGTCGGACCCGTAGGCGTTGGCGAGGAGGGCGAAGGCGTGGGTAAGGAGCGCATCGCCGGCAAGGAGAGCGGTGGCCTCGTCAAAGGCGCGGTGGGCGGTGGGGCGGCCGCGGCGCAGGTCGTCGTTGTCCATGCAGGGCAGGTCGTCGTGGATCAGCGAGTAGGTATGGACGCATTCGATGGCCGCGGCGGCGGGGAGGGGCGAGAGCGGAGGGGGGGAGGGGGGGAGGGGGGGCGAGGCCATCGCCGATTCGGGATTCACCGCTGGCGGCGTCGGCGCGGCCGGCCGGATCGTCCGGGTCGTCTGGATCGTCTGAAAAAGCTCGGCGGCGGCGATGACGAGGACGGGGCGGAGGCGCTTGCCGCCGGCCTGGAGTGTGTAGCGCATGGCCTCGTGGAGGCGGGCGGGGCCGGGCTGCGGGCCGCTCCAGGGAGGGACCAGCGAGTCGAGCGCGGTTTCAAAGACGGCGGCAAGGCGGTTTAATTTGGTTGAGATGTCCATCGGCGCGTAAATACGTTGGCGACCCTGTTTACTGTCCTTCCCGCAATGCCTACCTTGGAGCAAGTCTGCAAACGCCTCTTTTCCGATTCGACGTGGTTTATCAAATGTCTGATCGGGGCTCTGCTTCTGGCGGTGCCGGGAGCTCATTTTTTCGCATTCGGTTATCTTTACGAGATCGTCGACCGCGCCCGGCGCGATGATCTGGACGTCCTGCCGGAGTGGGACGACTGGAAGCGGCTGTTCCTGAACGGCGTTTCCGCCTTCGTGATTTTCTGTATCCTCGGCCTGCTGCCGGTGGCGGTGGCGGCAGGGCTCGTTTCCCTGGTCAAACTGCTGCTTACGTGGGTGGGCCTGTTCACGTTGCAGTTGCCGCGGATGCTCGTGGGTTCGCTGATCTATCTGCCGGTGGCGGTGGCGATCGTGCTCGCGCTGCCGCTGACGGTGGCCGGGCTTTACCAGTACCAGCGCCGCGAGGAGTACGCCGATGCCTTCCGCCCGTGGGTGCTCATGGCGATGCTCCGCTCCACCCGCGCGCACTTCTATGTGCCGACCTTTGCCTTCGCCGGGTTTCTGGTGCTGGGCAGCCCGCTGATGACGTTCACCGCCTTTATCGCGCTCCTTGCCGGCTGGGCGTTTTATGCCATCTTCTTCCGCGAAGTGGAGCACGCCCGGCGCGCGGACAAATCAAAAGCCGAAAACTGAAACGGAAACCGACCCAATACCCGAACCCGATCCTTGCCCGAAACCGGAACCCTGAAAACACTTTCCCCCTATGGCCGACACACCTGACACACCTGATACGCCTACACCACCCTCCCGACCCGTCGCCGCGGCCAAAGCCGCTCCCGCCAAAAACAGGAAACGCAAGCCGCCCAAAAAGCAGGCGCCGCTCCCGCCCAAAGCGCCGACGTTTGCCGGCTGTATTTTCGGCACGGTGGTCGGGGCCGTCCTCGGCGGCCTGCTCGCCGTCCTCCATCTCGCCGCGGCGCCGGTGGAAAAGGTCAGCCAGTTCCCCGAAAAGCCCGAGCCAGGCAAGGCCTACTTTGTCCAGGGTTCGCGCGATGCGAAAAGCGCGAAGTTCTGGGAGCGGAAACAGATGCAGGTGACCGCAGGCCGGCCCGCCGGGACGATCCGGGTGAACGAGGCCGAGATCAATGCCTGGGTAAAATCCGCATTTGAAAAAACTCCCGCCGAAAGCCAGTGGCTGGCGTACGAACCCGGCCTGCCCGATTTCCGCATCGAGGGCGGCAGGATGCACGTCAGTTTCGATGGCCAGTTCTACGTCCTTGGCAGCGCCCGTCCGCTGGTCATCCAGACGGAGGGCACGATCGTCAAGGGAGGAGGAGACAAGTTTACCTACGTGGCCGACGAGATCTACGTCGGCGCCTTGCGCGCCGGCCTTCTGCCGGGGCTGGTGGAACGCCTGCGCACCCGGCTCGAGGCGGCGTTTCCCACGCCGGACAAGGATAGCCTCGGCAAACTCGCCGAAGGCTGGGCAAAGCTGACCGAGGTGAAACTCGACGGAAAGGCGCTCGTGCTCACCATTCCGAAGCCCGAACCGGAGGAGAAAAAGTAGGAGAGCGATCCGGATGCGGACGGAGCGCGGCAACGCGGGCCGGCAGGGCGCCGGCGTCTCCGGGATTTCCGGCGGCACCTTTCGCTGTCTGCTGGCCGGCGCGGTGCTGCTGTCGGCCGTTTCCGCGGCCCAGGCCAGCGGATGGGACTGGTGGAAACGCTCCTCGCGCAAAAAAAAGAAACCGGCCGCCGCAGAATCCGCCGAAAAACCCGCAGAGGCGGTCGAATCCCGGCCGGAATTGCCCGCGCTCCCGCCGATGCCCGCGGTTTACACGACGGCCCCCGGGCGGTTTGAAATCGTTTCGTACGACGCCGCCGCCGGTCATGCCGGCCTTGCGTGGGGGAATGCCGCCTGGGCTGCGCTCGCCCGTCCGCTCGGGTTGCCGCCCGCCTGGCGGGAACCCGTCCGCGTGTGGCTGGTGCCGGCGGAGCAGTGGACTGCGCCCGAGCCGATCCTCGTCACGACCGAGATCAACGGCCTCGTCCGGGCCCGCATTCGCCGGGCTCCGGAGGGAAACCATCTCGACCTCGACGTGCGCCGCGGTCTGGCGAGAGCGCTGCTTGTCCGCCAGGCCGTCTCCTGGCACGGGGCGGCCCGCCCGCTGACGATTCCGCTCTGGCTCGAATACGCCTGCGCGCAGCTCATCCTCGAAAGCGCCCGTCCTGCCATGTACGACGCCTGGCGGCAGGAGGCGGGCGAACTCGACCTGGCGCCGCGGCTCGAAGTGCTCCTGCGCCGTGGCGCGCCCGGCCAGCCCGCCGATGCCGCCAGCCTGCCGCCGTTTGCGGCCGCCGCGAAGCCGTTGATGGCATGGCTGGAAAGCAGCGTCGGCCGGCGCGACCGCTGGTTCGATTTCCTGCGCCGGCTCACGGCCGGTGACGATCCGGCAAAAACGCTCGCCGACTTTTGCGGCGAACGCTGGGCGGACAACCGCGAGCGCGAACTCGCCTGGCAGACCGGCTTCGAGATCGAGCGGGGCCGCAAGCAGCTCCCCCTGCACACGCCCGCCGAATCCCGCCTGTGGCTGCGCGACTATTACTGGCTGGCCGCCCGCAATAGGGATGCCGGACGCGACGTGCAACTGGCTCCTGATGACCTGTACGCCGTCCGGCAACAGCCCTGGGTGAGCGAGTCGGTGGCCCTGCGCCTCTCGTTGCTCGAACCGCAAATCCCCGCCATCCATCCCTTTTATCGCAACGCCGCTCTCTCGCTCGGTCGCATCTGGACGGCGGTGCGCGACGGCAAGGAAAAGGATTTTCACGCTGCCTGCGCCGCCTTTGTCGAAGACATGAATATCGCCCGCGATCTCGAGGACGAAACCGCCGACCTGCTCGACGCGGCCGAATAGAAGGCCGGAAATTCTGAATATTCCACCCGTGCTCTCCACCTTCCTCCCGCCCGATTTCGATGCCCGCCGGCCCGTTGCCCTGATTTCGGGCAAGGGCCTTTATCCGCAACTCGTGGCCCGGGCCGTGCGCGAGGCCGGCGTGCCGTTGCGCCTGGTGGCGTTTGACGAAGAGACGCCGCCCGAACTCCTCGCCACCTTTCCCGAGGCCGAGCGCCGCACGATTCTCGTCGGCCAGCTCGGCAAGATGTTAAAATCCCTGCGTGAACTCGGCGCCGGCTACGCCCTCATGGCCGGCCAGATCACGCCGCGCCGCCTCTTCCGCGGGCTGCATCCCGACCTGAAGGCGCTCGCCATCCTCTCGCGCCTCAAGCGCCGCAACGCCGAGACGATTTTCGGCGCCATCGCCGCCGAAATCGAGGCCATCGGCGTCCGCATGCTCGACGCCCGCTCCTTTATCGACGCCCACCTCGCCACGCCCGGCGTCATGACCAAAGGAAAATTTCCCGTGGCCCGCGAGAGCGTCGATCACGGCCTGCATATCGCCCGCGAGTGCGCCCGGCTCGACATCGGCCAGGGGTGCGTCGTGCGGAAAGGCACCGTCCTCGCCGTCGAGGCCTTCGAGGGCACCGATCCGATGTTGCGCCGGGCCGGCGAGTTCAAGACCGACGAGGCCGTGTTCGTCAAGGTCGTGAAAGCCGGGCAGGACTACCGTTTCGACGTGCCCTGTTTCGGCCTGCAAACCCTGGAAAACATGCACGCTTCCGGCATCAAGGCCGCCGCCATGGAGGCCGGCCGCGTCATCCTCCTCGACAAGCCCGCCGTCCTTGCCCGCGCCAACGAACTCGGCATCAGCCTGCTCGGCGTCGGGTGACTGTGGAAATGACGAATGACGGATTACGAATGACGAATGAAGCGGCGCACGCGGGAGTTCGGGGAAATTTGTAATCCGTCATTCGTCATTTATCCTGAAGCTTGCGCCCCGCGCCACACCTTCGCACGTTACGCCCCCATGCAAAAGGACATCCTTCCCGTAGCAATCAAAGGCGTCATGCCCACGGCCAACGGCTGCGCACTCTTTCTCGGTCCCGAAGAAAAAACCTTTGTCATCTACATCGACCACTTCGCGGGCAACGCCATCCAGATGACGCTCGAAGGCGCCAAAAAGGAACGTCCGCTCACCCACGACCTCATCGGCCACATCCTCACCGGCCTCGGCGCGCGGCTCGATCGCGTGATCATCAACGACGTGCAGGAAGGCACCTTTTTCGCCCGCATTCTCCTCGTGATGGAAAACGAGCTCGGCAAGAAAATCGTCGAGATCGACGCCCGCCCCAGCGACGCCACCGTCCTCGCCCTCCAGCAGCAACGCCCCGTCCTCGTGTCGCGCAAGGTCCTCGATGCCGTCGACGACATGACCGAAGTCCTCGAACGCGTCCGCGAGCAGCAGGCCGCCGCAGCCGCCGCTTCCGAAGGCGGAGACGAAGATGATGACGAGAGCGACGACGACGATGAGGACGAGGACGACGACGACAGCATCTTCGGCAACGAAGGCGAGGACGAGGACGACGACGACAAAACCAAATAACACCCGCCCTCTCCTCCGCATCCGCCCTCTCCATTCCCGTTCGTCCCATCCCTCTCATCTCTCCCATTCGTCCCATTCCCGCATCCTGCATTCCTGCATGCTACCCGCCCCCGTCATTCCCGGCCAGCCGCTGACGGCGCTGGCCCCGATGCAGGACGTGACCGATCACCCGTTCATGCACGTCATCGCGGGGACCGGTGCGCCCGATTATTTCTACACCGAGTTTTTCCGCGTCCACTCGCAATCGCGCCCGGAAAAACACATCCTGCGCTCGATCGACGAAAACGACACCGGCCGCCCGGTGTTCGCCCAACTCATCGGCGAGGACCTGCACCATCTTGCCCGCACCGCCGCCGAACTCCTTCGCCATCCCGTGGCCGGCATCGACCTCAACCTCGGTTGTCCCGCGCCCAAGGTTTACAAAAAAAACGTCGGCGGCGGCCTGTTGCGCGACCCCGGCCGCATCGACGAAATCCTCGGCCTCCTGCGCGCCACGGTCCCCGGCCTGTTCACCGTGAAGATGCGTATCGGGTTCGAAGATACAAAAAACTTCGACCGCGTGCTCGATCTCGTCAACGCCCACCGCGTGGACCTGCTCGCCGTCCATGGCCGCACGGTGAAGGAGATGTACCGCGGCGAGGTGCATTACGACTTCATCGCGCATGCCGTCCGCCGCGTGCGCTGCCCGGTCCTCGCCAACGGCAACATCACGTCCGCCGGCGCCGCCGTGCGCGTGGTGCGCGAGACCGGCGCCGCCGGGGTGATGATCGGCCGCCACGCCATCCGCAACCCGTGGATTTTCCGCCAATGCCGCGAGGCCTTCGCCGGCCGCGCTGTCACGCCGGTCACGCTCGGGGACGTGCGCCGCTACGTCACCGACCTGTATGCGGCGACCGACGCGCCCGGCATCCCCGAACGCGCACGCGTCAACAAGATGAAAAAGTACCTCAATTTCGTCGGCCAGAGCGTGGACCCGGCCGGCGCCTTTTTGTCCGATATGCGCCGCGCCCAGAGCGAGACGGAGCTTTTTGCCATCTGCGACCGCCATCTCCTCGCCGACCCCGCGCGCCTCTTCGCCGACGAGCCGTACCCCGGCGTCATCGCCCGCCCCAACTGTGAAACCCCCGATCCGGGAGCCGCCGACGGCTGTTCGCTCGAAACCGTGACCGGGTAGGGCGTTTCCACCGATTCTCCCGCCCGCGTGCCGGCAGGCGACCCCCCCCGGGGGTGGGTCGATGACGGGCAAGGTCACCTAAAGGCTGGCCTCGCCCGCTCCGCTTCGCCAACGTCGTTGCCACTGTGATCGCCTCCGTTGCTTTCCGTAACTTCAAGGCCCTGCGGTCCACGCAGATCGCCCTCTCGCCCTTCACCCTCATCATTGGCCCCAACGGCTCCGGGAAAACGAGCCTCATCCAGGCCGGCATGCGTCTGCGCACGCTCGCCCGCCTGCCGCTCCGCGAGCCCGCGTCCGCTCCGGCCGATCTGCGCGACGACGCGCCCGAAATCATTTTCCGCTTCGATCCGCCGCATTCCGGTCTCGAAGCCATTCTCACCTGCTCCACCGACAATGTCTGCGACCTGCTCGAGGTGCGTCCGCTCCTCACCGGCGAAGGCGCTGACGACTGGGCGGGCCTGCGCGAACGGCTGCTGGGCATGCGTTCGTACCTGTTCGATCACGCCGCGATGTCAGCGCCCGCGGCGGCGACCGATCATGGCGAACTGGCGGGCGACGGGCACAACCTCGCCGCGGTCCTCGCCCGCCGCGCGGCCGAACATCCCGCCGCCTGGACGGCGTTGCGCGGGGAATTTCTGAGAATTTTTACCGAGTACGAGGATATCGAAACCGCGGACAACGACGACGGCCACACGGTGCTCCTGCGCTTTCGCGTCCGCGACGAACCGGGGTGGATCACCGCCGAGGACGTCTCGCAAGGCACGCTCTACGCGCTCGGCATCCTCACGCTTGCCTGGAATCCGGAACCGCCGTCGCTCGTGTGTGTGGAGGAGCTCGATCGCGGCATCCACCCGCGGCTCCTGCGTGAACTGCGCGACGCGCTTTACCAGCTCAGCTATCCGCCGCCGCCCGTCGCGGGCGATGCGGGCTCCGTCGCCGGCCGGTCGCCGACGCAGGTCATCGCCACCACGCACTCGCCGTACCTCCTCGACCTGTTTCGCGAGCATCCCGAGGAGGTGGTCATTGCCGAAAAACACGGGCGCGCGGCCCATTTTTTCCGGTTGTCCGACCGCACCGATCTGGCGGAGCTCCTCACCGGAGCCTCGCTCGGCGACCTGTGGTATTCCGGCATTCTGGGAGGCGTACCCGAAGAACGCGAATCGTGATGCGCCCCCCGAAACTCGCCCTCCTCAGCGAGTCACCCGCCGACGAGGCGGCGCTGGCCGTGCTCGTCGAAGCCGCGCTCGGGCAACCGTTCACGCGCGTTTACCCGCCGCTGCGCGCACGCGGCTGGCCGTCGGTTGGCCAGGTGTTGCCCTCGATCATCCGGCACCTGCATTTCAACACCGATGCGGATGGCCTTGTCGTGGTCGTGGACAGCGACGACACCGTCGTCCATACCCCTGCGCACGACGAGCCCGGCCATCATCATCCCGGCTGCCGGATGTGCCAGCTTCGCGCCGTGTTTCGCCAGACGACCAAAAAACTCCCGCTGCGCGGGCGCCGCGCCGGCCTCCTGCGCGGCGTCGGCCTGGCGGTGCCCGCGATCGAGGCCTGGTATCTGTGCGGCCGTGACGCGGCCGTCACCGAAGCCGCTTGGGTGCTCGGGCAGGAAACCGGAGCGGCGCCCTGGACGCGGCGCGAACTGAAGGCCCGCGTCTACGGTACCGAACGTCCGTCGTTGCCATGGATGACGGAATGCGCGCTGCGCGAAGTCCGCCGCCATGCGAAAGACCTGCGCCGCATCGAGCACGATTTCCCCGGCTTCCACGCGCTCTCGCGGGACTTGCGGGAGTGGAAAGGAGGCGAAGCGTGAACGGATCCTTCCGCGTTTTTGCGGTCATGCTTTTTCCGGGGCTGGCCGCCTTGGCGCTCACCGCCCGCACCTGGACGGATACGCAGGGGCGTACCGTCGAGGCCGGGTTTGTGTCGGCGACAGAGACGACCGTCACCATCCGTCGCGATGACGGACAGTTGTTCCGCCTCGAACTCGAGCGACTTTCCTGGCCGGACCGCGACTGGGTGGCCGCGCAGGCGGCGCCGAAACCGGCCTGGGCCAAGGATCCGGGAGAAGGTATGCCGGGAAGAACAATCGACCCGGTCAGGGAGATCAATCCGCTGCTGGGCCTCGAACTGTTTGCCGATGACAACCTGTGGGACGACGAACCCGGCGCTGTCGCTGCGCGCCTGCGGTTGCCGGAAGAAGGGAGGACCAGGCTGTTCGAGAGTTACCGGGTGTATCCGTCGCGTCCGCTGACGATGTTGGGAGCGCAGGCTTACACGCTGAGCCTTCATGCCGGCGAGGGCCGCATCGCGGACGTCACGATCGTGTTTGCCAACCGCGGCGATTATCCGGCTTTTGTCGGGGAGCGGGCCGGGCTTGTGGTCGTTGGCAAGAGTTCGCGGCGTGAATTTGACCGGGCACTGAAGGCTGATTTCGAAAAAATCTCCGCCGCGCTTTCCGCCCGGCTCGGCGAATCGTCGCGCGAATTTTCAGGGAGTGCTTCCGATCGCGGGGGCAACAGACTGTCCTGGCTTTACGGGGACACATGTTTCCTTCTCGACTACAACGAGGAACAAATGGTGTCGCTGAAGATTGTTCCGGCCCTCCGCAGCGCGGAACCGCGTCTGGCCAGCGAGCAACTGCGCAAGCGGCTGGAAGCCGGCATCACCCGGCGCGCTAATGGCGACGTGATTCTGGACCAGGTGCCGATGGTCTCCCAAGACCCGAAGGGGTATTGCGTGCCGGCGACGTTCGAGCGGTATTTGCGTTACCTGGGCATTCCGGCCGACATGTACGAACTGGCGATGGTCGCCGATACGAGTTTCGGCGGCGGGACCACGTTTTCCGGCATGGCTTGGGGTATCAGCCGCTATATGCGTCGTCAGCGTCAGGGGCGCAGCTTGGAAAAAGCGCCGCTGAAGCGGCTCACGCCCGTCGCGCTTTCGAGCTACATCGACGACGGTTATCCGGTGATCTGGGGGCTGTTTTCGACGGAGGACTTCAACCGCGTATCCAACGAACACACACGCGCCCGCGCCGGAGCGACGGACTGGGCGGCATGGAAAAAGACGGTCGCTGCGACGGCGAAGGGATTCACCGGCACCCGGGCCAACGCGCATGCGTGCCTGCTCATCGGCTACAACCGGGCGACAGACGAAATCGCCTTCACCGATTCGTGGGGACCGGATTATGCGGAGCGCTGGGTGCCGGCCGAGGTCGCGCAAAAAATCTCGCAGGACGAATACTGGATGATCTCGCGGTGAGCCGGGGGGGGCGGGCGGATCGTACGACCCGGTGTTTCACTGCCGTCACGCATTCCGGAGGCAGGGGCGTCGCTTGCCGACGCCCGCGCCAGCCGGACGAACTCGCGAATGACCAAGGTATTCGCGGGCGTCGGCAAGCGACGCCCCTGCGGTCGATCCGTGTAACGTCAGTGTTTCACTTCGATCTTCGCGCCTTGCGGCTGGCCGATCTCCTGGAGGAGCGCGCCGAACCAGGGGGCGCCGGTGTCGAATGGCTTGCCGCCCTTGATGCGGGGGAACTCGATCGCGCGGAGCACGCCGCCCTGGTCCTCGTCGTGACCGATGACGCCGCTCTCGCGGCGCAGGGCGCATTCGACGGCGAGGTCGGTGCAGCTCTTGATGAGGCGCAGGTCGTCGATGTTGGCGGCGGCGGCGCGCGCGAAATAACCGCTCTTCTGCACGAGGGTTTTTTCGGCGCCGAGCATTTTGGCGAACTGGTCGCCGAACCATTTGCCCGGATTGATGGCGTCGAGCTTCACGTGGCCGAACGCATCGCGCGGCACCTCCTGGCCCTTGGCCTGCATTTCGGCGATGATCGACTCCACGCCGGCGCCTTCGGAGATGAAGATATTTACGTTGTCCGTTTCATCCATGACCTTCCGGAGGCGGGCGGCCTCGGAGGCGATATCGACGGCCATTTCCGGAATAAACACGGCGTGGACCTCGAGGTTGGCGCGCGAGAGGCCGAGGCCGGGAACGAATTCCTCGCGGTCGAGCAGCTTGCGGTATCCGGCGGCGGTGGCGGCGGTGAGCCAGCCGCAGTTGCGGCCCATGACCTCGTGGATGATGAGCATGCGCGGGTTGGCGTTGTGCTCGGCGACGACATTGCGGAAGTAGCGCGCGCCCTGTTCGGCGGCGGTCCAGGCGCCGAGGGACTGGCGGATGGGATAGACGTCGTTGTCGATGGTTTTGGGCAGGCCGATGACGATGAGGCCGTAGTTGTTTCGGGCGAGGAAGGCGGCGAGGTCGGCGGCCGCGGTGTTGGTGTCATCGCCGCCAATGGTGTGAAGGATATCGACGCCGTCCTTGATGAGCTGGTCGGCGGCGACCTTTTGCGGATCCTGGCCTTCCTTGACGAGGCCGCGTTTCACACAGTCCTTGACGTTGGTGAGTTTGACGCGGCTGTTGCCGATGGGGCTGCCGCCGTGGCGGTGGAGGATGGCGGCGTTGGCGCGTTCGGCGGGACCGATCTTGTAGCTGTCGCCGAGGAGGAGGCCTTTGTAGCCGCCGCGGTAGGCGATGATCTCGATATCGGGCGCGATTTCGGTGTAGCGCTCGACAAGTCCGCCGACGGCGGAGCTGAGGCAGGGCGCGAGGCCGCCGGCGGTGAGGAGCGCGACTTTCTTGGGACGGGTGGAGGTTGCCATACGTGAGGAAATCGCAAAACGGGGCCGATGCGTCGAGCGCGGAGACTGCGCAGTCCTTGCTCAGCACGAGTCGGTGAATGTTTTCGGCCGAAGGGCGGGCGGGCAGGGCCCCGAGGGGGGAGGGGATAATATTTGTTTTTTGGAAAAGTTTGTCTTGCACGAAGGGTGACGGGACCTAGGTTGCCCGGCTCTTTTCGTTCTTTTGGCCAGTCATTGATTTTCCGCGTCCCTATCGTCTAGCCCGGTCAGGACACCACCCTTTCACGGTGAGAACCGGGGTTCGAATCCCCGTGGGGACGCCACTTTGCAAAGCCCGCAATTTTCACGAGTTGCGGGCTTGTTTGTTTTTCAGGGGAGGGGGAGGTCGATTTTTCTGCGAATTCGGATAGCTGTGGAGAGCCGGATCGGTTACCGGTTTCCGGCGTATGCCTATCGTCCCCGGACTTCGCAGCCCCTTTCACAAAGTCGGCCGGCTGGTTTATTTCGCCCGCATGATCGACAAGATCCGTCTGCACGTCGCCGGTCGCCTGCCGGCGGATTATCTGGATAATCTCGGCGATGCGCGGCCGGGCCTGTTCGACGCGCGCTGCTGCCGCTTTCTCGGCGTGGCTTATGCGGATCTGCGCGCCCGGGCTCTGGAGGAACGCGACGACGAGGCGCTGCTGGCGTGGTGCCACGAGCGCGGCGCGAAGCGCAGCGACGAGGAATGCGAAATCTGGAACGCCTTCCTGTCGAAACGCGGCTGGCGCGACGAGGCTGCGGATATGGTCCGGCAGCGCGCGCGCGAGTCGGGACTGGAGGACCGGCCGATCGAGACGATGTTCGATTATCTGGATTTTGACGAGGGGCGCGACCCTGCGGTCTCGCGGGCGCTGGACCGGCCGGGCGCGATCCGGGTGATCGTCGTGATGGGCGTGGCGGGCAGCGGCAAGACGACGGTCGGTCGCGCCCTGGCGTCGGCCCTGTCGGCGGCGACGGGCGCGGCGGGTGGCTGGAGTTTTCTGGACGCCGATGATTTCCATCCCGAGGCCAACGTGAAAAAAATGGCATCCGGGCAACCGCTCACGGATGCGGACCGGGAGCCCTGGCTGGCGGCACTGCGGACGAGGCTGACGGAGATGGCTGGGCCGGCGACGCCGGCGGACCGCGCCGGCGCCGGAATCGTTGATTCCGGGAAGCACGCGGTGCTGGCCTGTTCGGCCTTGCGGCGGAGCTACCGGGACACGCTGGCGGCGGCGGGGCCGCGAGGCGCGGTGGCGTTTGTCTGGCTGAAGGCGACACCGGCGACCTTGCACACGCGTCTGGAGACACGGGCGGCCGGGGGACGGCATTTCATGAGGGCCGTGATGCTGGAAAGCCAGCTCGCGACGCTCGAATCGCCGGCGCGGGGTGAAGCGCTGGCGGTGGAAACGGAGGCGGCAACCGTACCGGAAATCGTGACGTCAATCCGGCATGGGCTGGGTCTCGAAGGTTACGCGGACCCGGCGGCAACAGCACAGGCATCAATCCTCAAACCAGGCGGCAACGCATGAAAATCGGTATCGATGGCGGTGGCACCAAGACGGAACTCATCCTGGTGGATGATGCGGGCGAGATCGTGGCGCGTCATGTGGCGGCAGGTTGCAATCCGAACGTGGTGGGCCCGGACCAGGCGCGCGCGATTCTCGACGAGGCGATCGACGCCTTGCTCGCGCAGGCAGATGGTCCGGGCGCCGACCAGCCGGTGCAGCACACCTTGCTCTGCATGGCGGGCGCGCCTGCATTCTGGCGCGAAGTGGCCACCGGGCTGGACGGACTGGGGCGCGTGGAAACGTGCGACGACTCGCGTCCGGTGCTGGAACTGGCGACGCAGGGCGGGCCCGGCCTGGTATTGCATGGCGGCACGGGCTCGTTCGTGGCCGCGCGGGGGCGGGATGGCGAGGTGCACTACGGCGGCGGGCTGGGCTGGCGGCTCGGCGATGCGGGGAGCGGCTACGATCTGGGCCGGCGGATGCTGTCGCGGGCGTTGCTGGAGTTGCAGGGCTGGATGGTGCCGACGCGATTGTCGCAATGCGTGCGGGATTTCACCCACCTGATGGAGGAACCGGCGATCAAGCGTTATTTTTATCAACATGCGGAGCCGAACCGGCAGATCGCGACGCTGGCGCCGGTGCTGCTGCGCCTCGCCACCGAAGGGGATGACACGGCGCGCTGGCTGGTGACGGAATCGTGCGGTGAGCTGCTGACGCTGGCGGTGACGGTGGCGGACCGGGTGTTTCCGGGCGAGGAGCGGGGAGCGCTGGTCTGTGGCGTGAGCGGCCCGGTGCTCACGCACCCGGTGGCGATGGAAGCGTTGCGCGTGCAGTCTCCGTTCACGCTGCGCGCCGTGGCCGGGCCACCGATCGAAGGCGTGCGGTTGTTGCTGGGCAGGCTGGGCGCAGGCGGACGCTGAAATACGCGGTGCGACCGTGTGGTGCGGGCGTCTCGCCCGCAATCGTCGCCGCTCCGCAACGTGGCACGGGCATCTTGCCCGTGTGCGTTGCCTCTCCGCCACGTACGGAAACAAACCGGCGGCGCTGCGCGCCGTCCACGGGCAGGATGCCCGTGCCACGCCGGAAGCGGGCGGGACGCCCGCGCCACTTTCCGGGCCTGCGTAATACCAGAGAGTCAGCTTTTCTGGCGGTCGGCGTTTTTGAGGTAGGTCGCGATTTCGTCGAGGATGGCGGCCTGATCGGGGGCGAAGAGGAAACGGTCGCCGCCCAGGGTGTCGTAGGCGGACTGGAGGACGGCCACAGGCGGTTTGCGCATCTTGAGGAGTTTCCGGATGCTGCCAGCGAGTTCGCCGGTCTGGCCGAGCTCGATGTCGAGCTTGACGAGGCCGGAGAGCGCGGCCTGGTTGAGCGGATCGCTCTGCACGGCGTGGACGAGGACTTCGCGGGCTTCGGATTTCGCGCCGACGGTCACCAGCCGGTTGGAGACGGCGACGAGATTTTCGGCGCGGACACTGGACTGGTTGAGAAAGTTCTTGAGGAAGGCGTAGGCCGGGCCGGTTTCCCCGATGCCATAATTGGCGATGGCCTGAAGACCGTTGAAAACGGAGGCGTAGCGGGTGCTCCACTCCGGATTGTCGGCAAGGAGCTTCTGGACGGTGGCGAGAGCTTGCCGGTATTCTTTCGCAACGACGTAGGCCTCGACCGTCATGAGGGCGGCGCCCTCCCAGTTGAGATTGCGGGCCCTGCAGTGATCGAGGACGCGCCTGGCGAGTTCGGGACGGCCGGTGTTGGCGGCAAAATCGGCGAGGGCGAGCAGGGTTTCGGTGTTTTCGGGAAAGTCGCGGAAAATGTCGTCGATGGTCGTCTGGACGCGCGTCTTGTCCTTTTCCTTGTCGTAGACGTAGAGCAGATCGATGCGGGGCCGGGGGCGGTCGGGATAGGCGAGTTGCCGCAGCAGGCTGGTCTGACGCAGTTCGGATTCCTGGCTGGCGTCGCGCAGGTAAGTGACAAGCTGGCCGTAAACCTCTTCATCCGTGGGGATCTGGCGGGAGAGTTCGCGGAGAATGGCGAGGGCCTGGTCGCGCTGGCCGCGTTCCCAGGCGATGCGGGCATTGAGGAGAATGCCGTCGCGCATGCGGGAGAGTTCGAAGGTAGTGAGGATGTCCTCGGCCTCGTCGTAGTTACCACGATAATACGCGGCGGTGGCGTGGGCCAGGGCGATGAGGCGATTGAGCGGGGTCGGCTCCGTCTGGCCGCGCAGCAGGCGCCCGGTGAGCGCGACAACGGCATCGTCCTGCTGTTGCTGGAAAAGGAAGGTGAAGAGCGTCTTGAGGTAATCGGTGTCGGCGTCGGTCACCTTTTCCGGGAGGCCTTCGACCAGGAGGTCGCGAGCCAGCTCGGGGCGGCGGGCGGCGAGATAGAACTGGGCGAGGAGCAACCGGCCTTCACGGTTGCCGGGAGCCTTGGCGACGCCGATGCGGAGGCTCGGCAGGGCCTTCCCCCATTCGCCTTCGCGGATATACTCTTTGGCTTTTTCCACCATGTAGTTCCCCCGGCCGACCTCGTAGGCCTTGCGCTGGGACGGCATGAAGATGAAAAGCATCTGGCGGTAACGGACCTCGGGGAAACCTTGCCGGTACTTGACGAAAAAATAGAGGCCGCCTGCGAGAGCGAACCAGCCGCCGACAAGGAGGACGGCGAGCAGCACCAGCAGGTTTTTCCAGATAATGCGCAGATGCCGGGTCCCGCCGGTGAGAGTGAGCCGGAAGGGCGCCCAGGAGCGCGGCCGTGAGCCTGACGAGGAGGAGGAGCGGGTCTTCATGCCGGTTATCGATGGAAAGCGAAGGCTGGGTTATGGTTGCAAGTGGTCCTTATCTGCCGGATACGGACGGTGTCAGTTAAAAGAAGAGTGATGGAAAAGGCAAAATATGCCTTGCGCCAGCAGATTGATTGCATTTGTCTCGAACTTGCAGGTCAGAACCACCATTCAGGATTAAAGTAAGTAACAAAGAAAACTACCACATGAAAGCACGGACGATAATGTTTGTTGCCGCGCTGGCGTTCACGCCGGTTGCGGGTTTTTCCCAGGCCGATACCACTTCTGTGACTGCGGATGCCACGATTGCCGACGCAGTCGCTGCTGCCTCGGCGGCTCTCGCAGCCGGTGATACCGCTGCCTTGCAGGCTGTCTTCGCCAGCAATCCCGACAACGCTGCCGCCATCGCCGCCGCTGTTGCCAGGGCCAATCCGGCCAGTGCCGCTGCCATTGCCGCCGCCGCCGCCGCCGCAGTGCCTCCCTCTCAGGCCGCGTCGATCGCAGCCGCGGTTGCTTCAACTCTTCCTCCCACTGCCGACATTTCGGCTTTCGTCAACATTGCCACTCAAGTGGGTAATGCCCAGCCGAGCGTTCGCGCAGATGTCGCCGGTGCCGTTGCTCTTATCGCCGGTGGAAAGGGCCTCAGCATCAGCGCAGTTGCCCAGGCTATCAGCACCGCCTCCGATGGTTCGTTGACCGTTGCCCAGGTCACGCAAGCGGCAAATTCTCCGGAAATCGCCGATATTGCTGCTAATTTGCAGGGAGAGAGCCAAGGAACCAGTCCGGGTTCACCGGGACGCGTTTTTGGGAGTCTGGACGGTCTTATTCCTCAACCCAATCCGAGTGCGACCGTACCGGTAAGTCCTGCTCTGTGAAGAGGACTTGACTGCCGATCATCTGCGACCTACACGTTCTCCCAGCTATGAATCAACTTTACAAATTAGCAGCCATCCCCGTCGTTCTTACCACCTCACTTGCAGCTGCCCCGTTTCTCTCCATTGGAGATAACGCCGAGCTTTTTGTCACTGCCAAGGCGGGTTTTCGCTACGAAGATAACATCTTCCTGACTGATAGTAACAAAGAGGATGATTTCTCATTCATCGTTGCTCCAGGGCTGGAGTTGGTTTTTGGCAAAAATTCTCTCTGGAAGGGTACTCTCAATGCTGCTCATACGTGGACGGAGTATTTCGATACCGATGATGTCGACTCCGACCTGACCACGGCCAGTTTTATCACCAGCTATGACGGGATTCGCTGGAAAATTAACGTCTCTGCCGGTTATCGGGAAATTTACCAGAATTCCCGTGATACACTGGACCCGCTCAATCCCAACCGCCTCGTCCGCCGCAATGTAACGACGGCGGCTGGCAATGCCGAATACCTCCTGACAGAGAAAAGCAAATTCTCACTCGGAGCAGGGTATTCGGATACTCACTACAAGACAAACGGTTACAGTGATTCAACTGATTATTCGGTCCCGGTTAATTATTATTATGGAGTTACCGAAAAGGTCGACTTGAGTGTTGGTGTCCGTTACCGCCACAGCGATGTAGATTCAGGGTCCAATACGGATAATTACTACTTCAACGTTGGTGCCCGTGGTGATTTCACTCCCAAGCTTTCGGGTCGTGCTTCGGTCGGTTATAATCTTCGTACCTACGATGCCAGCAATCTTGATGACACTTCGGCCCTCGGTGCTGCGGTTGGCCTGACTTATGCTTATTCACCCAAGACCAGCTTTACACTGGATCTCGATAATGATTTCGGCACAGCTTCCAATGGTGCTGGCACTGAAGTGTTTCACGTCGCATTGGGTGGCCAGACCCAGCTCACTACCGAGTTGATGACAGGTGCCTCGGTTTCCTATGATTCAATCGATTATTCGAGGACCTCTCGTTCGGATGATTTTTATATCTTTGCCATCTATGGTAATTATGTAATCAATCAATATTTCAACCTGACTGCCGCTTACAATTATCAGTGGAATGATTCCAATATCAATGTCTACGATTTCAAGGCGAATGTCGTTTCTCTCACCTTGTCCTTCCGTTACTGATATCGCTTCCTTAAAGCGGGTTAATATCCACTGATTTGTCTTCGAAACGGAGGAGGATTTTTTATCTTCTTCCGTTTTTTTTCTCTCTGAAAGCCATGTGCAATATTCTTAAAATAGTAACACTCATCGCTCTGGTGATGGCAGCGGTTTCCGGAAAAGCCCAGGAGGAATCGACTCCTCCGCCTCCGGAAAGTATCAAGGATTATGTGCTGATTCCTTCCGACCTCATCCAGGTCAAGGTCTTTCAGGAAGATGATTTGACCCGCGAGGTGAGCGTCAGCCGGAATTACACGGTCTCGTTGCCTCTGATCGGCGATGTCAATGTTCGGGACAAGACAGTACGCGAAATCGAAAAGGAAATTCGCGTTCTTTACGAGAAAGACTACCTGCAAAATCCGCAGATAACGATCATCATCCTCCGTTATGCCGAGCGAGTGGTGAATGTCATCGGATCGGTCAATCAGCCAGGCCCGGTTCCGTTTCCCCAGGAAAAATCACTTACCTTGGTCGAGGCCATTGCCAGAGCGGGAGGATTCAGTCGCTTGGGCAATCCCAAAAACGTCACCTTGACGCGGACCGATGATAATGGCCAGAGCCGCAATTACGTCATTGATGTCAGCAAGCTTATAACAACCAACAGTTCCAGCAATGCTTGGGTATTGCGACCCAACGATGTTATTTTTGTAAGAGAAAAAATTCTTTAATCTGCGCATGGACTCTCAAGCGAAACAACCCAACCCGTCCGATGGTCGGGCTGAATACGGTTATGGTGGCTATAACGAATATCCGGGTTACGGCAATGAAGCCTCCGGTCAGCGCACGCTTTCGGATTATCTGCTGATTCTGAGAGAGCGTATCTGGTATATCGTCGTCGTATTTCTCGTTATCTTCTCGTCGGCTCTTGTGTACACTTTCAGCCAGACGAAGATTTTCAGCGCTTCGGCCACTGTTCAGATCATGCGACGCACTGCGGTTACGCTGCCAACGCAGAATCCGATCGATAATAATGTTCTCTCAACCGAGGACATGAATACGATGGTCAAGATTTTCGAAAGTCCGACCATCATCCAGAAGGTCTCGGAGCGTATCACTGGCGATGAACTCAGGCGTTTTATGCAGCCTTATGAAAAAGGCCGCTTCGGCGATCCGCTTACCCCCTTGGAGGTCTTGGGTCAGAACCGCAGTATCATCCCGTTCCGGATGAGCTTGCTGGTTGCGATTGAATACAGGCATCCGGACCGTCTGATTGCAGCAAAGGTTGCCAACCTGTTCCTTGAGGAATTTGTCCAGTTCAATACCCGTCAACGTGTCGATGAGACATTCGGCATTCTGGAAGATCTCAAACTTCGGGCCGAATCACAAAAGAAGAAGGTCGAGGATCTCAACCGACAGATGCAGGCCTATCGGGAAAAGTATAATATGGGATCTTTGGACAAGACCAAAGACATCCAGACGCGCAAGCTGATGGAGCAAGGTTCCCTGGTGACGCAGTCCGGAGCTCGTCTCAGCGAGGCGACCGTACGTTGGCAACAAGTGGAGGATCGCATCAAGGCCAACGGTGATCTGCTTGAACTGCCTTTTATTGCCAACAATCAGCTGGTCGCTCAGCTTGCGTCGCAGGTCGCGATGCAAACAATCACGGTCAAACAGTTGCGGGAACGCTATAAGGAAAAACATCCCAGGATGATCGAGGCCAATAACGCCCTCACTCAGGCTCAGCTTGAGCTTCAGAAAGCGCTCAAGATTGCTGCAGAGTTGACCAAATCGGAGTATCAGACGGCTTTTAATGCAGACAAGGAAGCGCGTGGAGCTTTGGCCCAGATCGAGCGGGATTCCCTCAATATGGACAAGATCGGGGTCGATTATCAGATGCTGGAGCAAGACTTCCTGATCAACCGCGAGATCCTCGACCGGACAATCGGACGTATCCGTGAAATCGATCTCACCTCCACCATCGAAGGGCAAAATGTCCAGATCCGGCCTATTTCCCGTGCTGTGCCAGCGCGAGAAGACGAATATGTCGAGCCGCGCATCGTGTTGAATCTGGCCGGTGGCTTTATTCTCGGTATCGGCTTCGGCCTGGCGTTTGCCTTCGTCGTCGCGTTTATCGATGATCGTGTCAAAAGTTCGTTCGATATCGAGTCCGTCGTTGGTCTGCCACTGCTGGGTGTGATTCCCCAGATCAAAAAGATGGACCAGGCTGACAAGGCCCAGGTTGCCCTGAACAATGCGGACCGCCAGGTGGCGGAGGCATTTCTCACTTTGCATTCCAGTTTGCGTCTGCGTAATGACAGTAAAAATGCCCAGACTTTCCTCACGACGAGCACCGTGCCCGGCGAAGGCAAGTCGTTCACAACCACGAATCTGGCCCTCACCTTTGCCGCGCACGGAGACCGGGTGGTGGTGGTGGACTGCGACTTGCGCAAGCCGAATATCCACAAGTCATTCCGCCGCGAGAATCTGAAGGGCGTAATCGATGTTTGTGCAGGTTCGGCGACGATCGATGATGTGGTGATGCGGGATGTGCATCCCAATCTGGATGTCATTGCTACGGGAGGGCGCGCCAAAAATCCGACGCAAATCCTCAATAGCAAAAATTTCGAGATCATGATTGCGGAGCTGCGCAAGCGCTATGACCGTATCTTTATCGATACGCCTCCGCTGGCTGCGGTAAGCGATGCCCTGATTATCCTGCCTCTCGTCAGCGGATCGATCTTTACCATCTTCTTCAACAAGGTGCGACGCAAAGCCGCGCAGCATGCAGCCCGCAAGCTCCTCGAATCCAATGTACCGGTTTATGGTGCCGTCCTTAACGGACTGAATCTGGCTGTAGCGGGTTATTATTATGCCCAATACTACGACAAATCCTACAAGGATTATTATGTCATGACCGAGTCCGAAGAGGGCGAGGATACCGCAGAGGCGGACGACAAGGTCCCGGAAATGCCGACCTCCCGCTCCTGAATCAGTGTTTTGCCGCGGCTCGCGTCAGGCGATCAATGATTGCCGGCGCGAGCCCTTTTTTTTGTCGGGGCAAGTCGACATGAATGCATCGCCAGCGACCGTTGTCGAGTGAGCGAAGCCGGTTGAAAAGTTGCCGGGCGATTTCTTCCAGATCACCGCTTTCACTGCACCAGAAAACATTTTTGCTGCCGGAGTCGGGCGTGCGTGTTGCAACCGACGGCCGACGCAGGAAAAGCACGGCTTCGTTTTCCGGCAGCGTGTCCAGAATAGCCGACGTGATCCGGCGATAGAGGCGGATGGGGGTGCGAGGGCTATAGTGACGGGCGAGCATGCCGGGCGCAGATTGGGCGGCAGTGGCCTCTGTCAGGGGAATTTTTGCTGCGTGGTTCCGTGTGTCTGTACCGGGTTCAGGCTGAGGCGACCGGATTGCTGCGCTCCGGATTTTTCGATTCAATATACGGCTGATATGCTCGGCCGGCAGGCCACCGGCCCGGAGAAGAGTCGGGCGATCCGGATTCCGCAAATCGATGATCGTGGATTCGACACCGACCTCGCAGGTGCCGCCGTCGATGATATGCGCGATGCGTCCGTTCAGCCCCTGTTTGACGTGTTGCGCGGTCGTGGGGCTGATGTAGCCGAAAGGATTGGCACTGGGAGCGGCCAGCGGGCGACCGCTCAGCCGGATCAGCTTCCGAAAGACGGGGTGGGCAGGCATGCGGACAGCGACGCTGGGCAAGCCCGCGGTAACAATATCCGGTACGGCCGGGCGCTTCGGCAGCACCAGCGTCAGGGGGCCCGGCCAGAATGCCTTGGCCAACGCCAGGGCTGCGCTCGATGGCTCGGCGACCTGGTGGAGCTGACGCAGGCTGGCGATATGCACGATCAGGGGATCGTTGTGGGGACGGCCCTTGGCTTTGAAAATGGCTTCGCAGGCCTGGCTGTCGAGCGCATCGGCGGCCAGGCCGTAAACCGTTTCGGAAGGAACCGCCACGAGGCCGCCACGGGCGAGGACACCCGCCAGGTTTTTCAGATTCGTTTCCGTCGGCCGGTAAATGCGGGTGTGTGCAGGAGGGGGGGGGGCAATCCCGGCGGATTTATTCCGGGCTCCCGTGCTGCGGTTGCGAATCGGCCGGATGAACGTTGATGGATTTTTTTTCCCCATGGCAGGAAAACAGAGGGCAAGAAAAAAGCCGGAGGGAAAACCTCCGGCCTCTGAAAACCTGATCTCTTGGCGCCTCCGGCGGCTTTTACTGGGCGAGCAGCAGATTGCGCGAACGCTTCAGGGTCCGGGTGACGGCGCGCTGGTGCTTGGCCGAGAGACCGGTGTATTTACGGGGCAGGATCTTGCCCGTGTCGGTCACATAACGGCTCATCATCTGCGGAGCGGTGAAAGGAAACTCCGGCGGAGTGAGGCTGCGTTGGGTCTGTTCTTCAGTGGTGCTCATTTGAAAAAGAGGAGAACCAAACACGCATTTCCCGGCCATTGTCAACCGCACAACGCAGCCCTCTGCACAACGCATCCGGATCAAAACGGAGAGCAGGCTGCCGGTTGATTCCTGTGCCGGCCCGGAAGACGCGCATTGCCGGTCTTGTGCGCTTGCGCCCGGTCCGGCTTTTTGCGGGCATCGGAGCCAATCCATGCGCATCACTGGCCTCGCTCTCGTTCCGCCGCCTTCTGCCGCCGACCTGCCCAAGGTCACTCCCGAGCTGCTTGCCTCGGTGCTGGCCCGCTATTCCCGTTCGAACGAGGGGCTGGATACCATCCTTTCCAGGGTCGATCTGGCCAATCCGGATGCCTCGATCGATCGCATTCTGAAATTTGTGGATTACGGGCATGCCTCGATCGGAGGGCTGACCGGCGGCATCGCCATCGCGCTTGACGATGTATCGATGTGGCTTGCCTGGAAACTGTTCGAGATCGCCCAGATGGCGGATGGGCAGGAGTCGTCCACCCGGTATATCACGCTGGCTCCCTCCAGCCTGCCCGATCCCGCGGTAATCGGGATTCCGGCCGATCTGGTTTCTCGCTGGAGCGAGGTCATGGGGCGGGCCTTTGCCGCGTATCAGGCCGAGTATGCCCGGCTCGACGCTCTCGGCGAAACCGAACCGCACCGCGTGCGCGTCCCCGACGGGGCGAAGCCGGCGGTGGTCACACGCATCCGCAAAAACTACGCCCTCGATCGTTCCCGCTATTTTATCCCCTTCGCCACACGCACCAATCTTGCCCTGGTGCAGACCTCGCGCATGTGGGCCCAGACCGTCAAACAGCTCGCTTCGCTTCCGCATCCCGAGGCCCGCACGGCGGCCGACCTCCTCCGCGCCGAGCTGCAAAAACAGTCCCCCCGTCTCACGCGGCACAGCCAGGCGGATGCCTCGTACGAGGCCCAGGCTGCGCAGGAACTGGCGACCTCGCTGCGCCTCGGCCTCGACCGCCTCTCGACCGCGCCGCTGGCAGACGAGACCTGGGTGCATGTCGACCGCGCCACGCCGCCGTTCCTCGCCGAGGCGCAGCCGGTGGTCGAGGCACTCCGCTACCGCGCCAATCGCTATGGCGCGCAGGGCACGGCCACACGCCGCATGCGCGTGACCTTTGCCTGGAACAATCTCGCCATCGCCGAGCTGCGTGATCTCAACCGCCATCGCACCGGCTGCCGCTACACGCCGCTGATCCAGGCCGGATTTTACCTGCCGCCGGAAGTCGATCCCGCCCCGCATCGCGCACTGCTCGAGGACCAGGCCGCGCTTACCCGGGAGCTCTTGCAACGCGGTTCGCCGGCGTATGTCTATTCGTTGCTGCTCGGGGCCCAGACGCCGTTCGAACACAGCACGCATGCCGACAAGTTCATCTACGAAGCCGAATTGCGCACTGGCATGGGGGCCCATTTCCGCTACGCCGAACACCTCTCGGCCGCCCTCGCCGGTTTCTTCCGGGAAGTGCCGGAGGCGCGGGGCCAGGTCGTGGAAGGCACTGCGGAGCCGGAGTAATGATACGCAGCGTTACCCGGAGATTAGACTTGCTCCGGTCCGCGGCGGCCATGGCATGGGAGGCATGAAAGTCGTGTTGCCCCTTTTCATCGTCGCCGTCCTCGTCGGGGGAAGCGTGGCGGCGCATGCCCAGGGGACGAACACGTTCGATCCGACCAAGACCAACGAACGCCTTGCTCCCGGTTCCGCTGACACGACAGTCACCCCCGAGGTGAAGGACAAAAAGCAGGCCGACAACCTCCAGTCCCGCCGTTTTCGCACGCCCGACCAGCTCAAGGAGAAAACCGAAGCCGCCGTCGGCGACAAACGCGCCCCGATCGATGTGACGGAAACACGGGAAAAAAAGATTATCCCGCGCAAAACGTCACCCCTCGATACGAAACCCGTCGAGCGTGCAGTCGAGCAGACCAGCCGCCTCGATGGCCAGCGCGCCCGGATCCAGACCAACCAGCTTTTTGCAACCGATCGGCCCAACCGTTTCCAGGATAGTATCAAGAATGCCGCTCCTCTCATGAAACATCAGGAGCCGATCATCGAGAAACGGGCCTCGAACCGGACGATCAACCGCTTCGCGTTCCTCCGCAACGGCTCGGATTCAGACAGCGAGGGCATCAACGTGGTGCCCGTTGGCCGCCCCCCCGGCGTGTCCGGAGCAACTCCGGCCTCCACCGTTACTCGCTGAAAGCCCTTATTTTTGCAGTTGCATTGCTGTATTCATGAAATCGTTTCGACTTTTGCAATTCAATATCCAATACGGGCAGATGTGGCGGGACACCGACCCGGACAATGCGCCGTTCGACCTGGACCAGACGATCCGTGAGATCCGTCGACTGGAGCCCGATATTATTCATTTGCAGGAGGTTGAGCAAGCTCTTCCGGGAGGGGTTCAGTCCGAGCCACCGCCCAACTACACCCGGCTGCGCGCCGCCCTGGCCGGTTACGACAGTTGCTTCTCCTACCCGCGCGCCGACAAGCGCGAATTGCCGTTCGGCATCGGTCTGGCGATTTTTTCCCGTACGCAGCTCAAGGATTGTTTTCGCGAAGACATCCCGTCGCCGCCGGTCGAGTTTGTGTTCAACCACACGCCGACCACGCCGACCGACCGGCTGCTGATCGGCGCGACGACAAAAATCCACGGCCACACGCTGTCGCTGCTCAACACGCACCTGCTCGCGTTTTTCATGCTCAACACCTCCAGCATCGAACACCCGGAACAGCGCCGGCAGATCGCCATGCATCTGCGCGCCGCCCGCGGGCCGATGCTCCTGAGCGGGGATTTTAATGTGCGCCGCCACGAATCGTTGCTGACGGAATTTGGCCGGGAAGGTTTTGCCACCGTGCAGAGCAAGGAGATCACCTGGAGGCGGGAGCCTTACGTTCTCGATCACATTTTCTACAACAACTCGCTGCGCTGCGTGGCTCACCAGGTGCTGCCGACTCTGGCGAGCGATCACCACATGCTCGTCGGGGATTTTGTGTTCGCGTGAAAAGGAGTGGAGCGGCGGCATGGCGGGCTGTCGGCCTTCGGCCTCGGTACCTGCCGCTGCAGACGACGCGAAGTGTCGCCGGTTTGGGATATTTTGTGGCTTGCACCGGCAAGGGGCGAGGCGCGTCACGCCTCGTCGCAGCGGCAGGAATGCCGCCGCTCCGTCACTTCGCCAGGCGCAACGTCGCCCGGCAACCGCGGCGCTCGCCGTCCGGGCCGGCGAGGTTTTCCAAGGTGATATCGCCATCATGCAGATGCGCGACTTCGCGTACGAAACTGAGCCCGAGTCCGGTGCTCTTGGCGCCGTTGGCAGGGCGGGGGAGGGAATAAAAACGTTCGAACACCTGCGGCAGCGCGTACTCCGGAATGCCGGGGCCGGTATCCTCGATCACGATCGCGACGTGCCCGTTTGTATCTGAAATCATGATACGGATCGCGCCGCCGTCGGGAGTGAATTCGACGGCATTTTGCAGCAGGTTGGTGATGGCCTGCGCAAGAAGGAATTTTTCACCGCTGATCGTCGCTCCGGACGATCCTGGCGTTGGCCCGACGATTTCCAGATCGATCCGTCTGGAGAGTCGTGCAGGTTCGGCGGCGGACGCGACTTCCCGCACGAGCGCGTGCAGGTCCACCGGGGCGGGAGCGGCGAGATTGGCGCGGGCTTCGAGAGCGGCGAGCTGGAGGAGCTTTTCGACGATCTGCTGGATGCGGGCGGATTCGCGCCGGATGTTTTCCAGAAACCGCGCGCGCTGGTCCGCGGGCATCGCGCCGCGGTCATCCGCGAGGAGCTCGGCGGCGCCGCGGATGGCGGAGAGCGGCGCCTTGATTTCGTGGGCGAGCATCTGCGTGTAGCGTTCGACGTAGTGTTTGCCTTCGAGCGCGGTGCGCATCTCGTCAAACGCGCGGCGCAGGTCGCTGACTTCGCGGCCGGCGAGGCGTTTCGGAAGGCTGGCGGGGCGCCCGTCGCGGACGGCACGGGCGTAGGCGGCCAGGTGGCGAACGGGCGTGGTGATCCAGACGGAAAACGCGATGCCGACGGCAATCACGAGTCCGCCGCCGGCGAGCCCGGCGAGGAACACGCGGTTGCAGGCGGCGGTGACGAGTTCGTTGATGTTGCGTGTGGGTTTGCTGACGGAGAGGACGCCGATGGTCGTGCCGTCGGAATCGCGGACCGGCGCGGCGACATGGATGGCCAGCGAATAATCGTCTTCGGGATGTTCGCGGGTGGCGCGGGCGCCGTATTCGCCGCGCAGCGTGCGGGAAACGTCGAGCCAGCGTGAGTAGTCCTGACCCTCGTCGCGGCCGTGGTCGGAGTCGTAGCGGACGATGCCGTCGGCACCGGTGACGTAGATGCGCAGGTCGATGTCGTTTTTGAGAATGGTGTAGACCTGGGCATTGGGCGTGCGTTGCCAGGCCGTGTCGAGCAGCCGGTGGAGGGCGGGTCCGGAGAGGGGATCGGCGGCGGCGTCGCGGGGCTGGTTTTCGACGATGGTAGCGAGGATGTTGGCCGTATCCACGAGTGATTCCTCCATCGATTCGAGGTAGCGCGGCCGGACGCCGCCGAGTATCCAGAGGACCAGATACAGGTAACCGCCTCCGATGATGAGCAGGTAAACGAGAAAAATTCGGGTGCGGATGGTCACGGGAGAAGGAAGAGCAGGAGTAACGGGAATACGCGGACCCGGTTTCAGCGTCGAGCGTGTGTCGTGCGATGGGCAGGTCCGGAAAGACGGGCAGGCGAGGCGGGTGGATTTTGCGTGCGCAGCGTGCGGCCGGGACACCAGCGTCCCTCGATCAGGATGTGCATGGCTTCCGCGGGTACGCCGCGTTCGTGGCGATGGATGAGGCCGACGAGGGTGTCGACCGTGGTGGCGCCGATGGTGTCGAAACGCTCGTCGATGCCGGCGGTGGCGGACGGCGGGCGTTGGCCGGGTTTCCAGGATTCGGTCAGGAAGGCCACGCTGGCGACGCCGATGTCGCCGGGTACATGCAGACCCGCTGATTCGAGCAGGCGGAGCGTTTCGTCAGCGCGGCTGGAGACGATTACATCCGGTCGATGGCGCCGGCACCAGGCGAGCACGGAGGCTTTCCCGGCGGCGTCGAACGACTGCATGAGCGGTTCCAGCCGGTGGGTTCGCGGCAACGTCCGCTGGGCATCCAGAAAGGCCGCCTGCCAGTAGTGCTGGGTGCGTTCGTTGATCGTCCGGTCGAGCACGAAGGCCGGGCGCCGGTAGCCGAGCGCGCGCAGTTCGCGCATGAGAATCTGCATGTTATGGACGTGATGAGGCATCACCCGGTGCAGGCGCGGCGAGGTGAGGGTGATGCCCACCGTAATGACGGAAAACGCCGGCCAGTCCAGAGCGAGGGCGGCGCCTTCGCCCGGCATCGGCGCGACGAGCAGGCCGTCGATGCCGCGCGAGCGCAGCATCCTTGACAACCGTTCCGGAGACAGCCCCGAATGAGCGGTGCGAAATTCTTCCAGTTTCCAGCCGAGGCTTTCCGCCCGCTCCGTGGCCCCGGCCCAGAGCGCGGGATAGAGGCGGCGCCCGCCGACAAGGCCCTCCGGCCACATGTCCACCCAGGCGAGCACGCCGTGCATGGACGGTTTTTGTTGCTGCATGCGGTAGGCGACGAGCGACGCGAGCACGGGGTCGGGCCGGTAGCCCATCTCGCGTGCGAGCACCTGCAATCGCTCGCGCGTGGCGGCAGGGATGCTCGGATGGTTGTTGAGCGCGAGCGAGACGGTCGAGAAATGCACGCCGGCCCGGTTCGCGATCATCTTGAGGGTGATCCGCGGGGTCATGATGAATGATGGCGTCCATTCACTCGATAGTTTGAGTAACGTCAATCTTGTTGGACGTACCGCGCCCGGTAGCGTGTTTTCCATGACCCCCGGATTGCCCTTTCGGATATTCTCCCTTGTTTCCCTGGCCTGCCTGCTGGCGGCGTCCGGCGTGCGGCTGCCTGCGGACGAAATCCTGAAAACGGATTTCGCGGACGGCACAGTGCATTCCGGAGAAATCATCGGCGAAATGATTTCCCGGTTCGGCTCCGTGTACGCCGGCTCGGGCAACAACAACCCGAGGTTTGCCATCCGCGATGTACGGGTGAACCGCACAAGCGCCACCCCGGCACGCTGACACCCCTCTTTTCTCCCGCCGACAACCGAATCCCGATCAATCCCGCATTATGAAAACCAACCTCTGTATCCGCCTCCGCCCGTTCCTTGCCGGACTGTCCGTTTTTGCCTGCATTTCCGTCGCACAGGCGGTGACGCTGCTCGATGCCGATTTCGAAAACGGCACCCCCTCGGGGTGGACCAGTTATCTGGCCACCAATCCGGCCACGGTTACGGTCGCGACGGAACAGGACGGGGGTGGCAACACGGTCAACTCATATCTCCACGTTTCATCCAACGTTGCCTTCCGTGGCGTCTATCATCTGCTTTCCTCGCCGGTCACGCTTCCGGTCGGGGAGACCATCACCGTCTCGTTCAGGCTGATGTTCACGGCGACAACCAGCAACGTCCGCTTCGGCCTGTTCCAGTACGCGGGAGGGAATCAGGACGGGACATCCGACAACGGATATTTTTCCACGGTTGCGGCGGGGGGCAACAGCCTGAGCATCAGCCGTGATGGTGACACCTCCAACGACCCGGGCTCCGGATCGGCTAACGCCATCACTGCCACTTCCAGCACGACCGCTGCCGACGCCTTCGCCGCCAACGTCTGGTATGATGCCTCCCTTACCCTGACGCTGCTCTCCACGGGCATGGAGGTCACCGCCACTGTCGGCGATGCGTCTGTCACCGGTCTCAGGGCCAGCGGCAATTTCGACACCTTTGGCATGTTCTATATCGGTTCGGGAAACAACAACGCCCGCTTTGCCATCGACGACGTAGTGGTGACATCGACCGTTCCCGAGCCGGCCGCCGTCGCAACGCTTGCCGGCATCGGCGCGCTCGGGTGCGCCGCTCTGGCCATTCGCCTCCGTCGCCAAAACTGAGCACCGGACTATCACTTTCCATGTATCCCATGCGCTTTTATCGTCTGCTCCTCGCCGCCATTCTGGCGGTTGCAGGCAACCTCCTTGCCGGTGAGCCGGTTTCCTCGCCACCGGCGACGCAGCCTTCCCGTGTCGAACTGCGGCAGGCTGGCGATGGCCGCTGGCAGCTCCTGCGCAACGGCCAACCGTTTCAGGTCTTCGGCGTGGGTCGCCTGACCGACCAGGAACTGGCCGTGGCTTGCGGAGCCAACACTCTCCGCACCTACAGTTCGGGCAATCCTTCCGATCCCGCGGCGGTCGCCGAGATCCGCAAACAGATGGACGAAGCTTATGCCAGGGGACTGGTTTTCATCCGGGGGCTCAACCTCCACCGCGAAAGCGCCGGCTTCAGCTACGCCAACCCGGCCGACCTGCAACGCCAGCGCGACACCATCCGTGCCACGGTGCGCGCCTTCCGCGACCATCCGGCGCTCCTCATCTGGGGACTGGGCAACGAGGCCGAGGGGCCGCGCACGAAGGAAGTGCATCCCGAATTCTGGCGCGAACTCGACGTGCTCGCCCGCATCATAAAAGAGGAAGACCCGCACCATCCCGTGATGACGGTGATCGCCGGCTCGGGCGCCTGGAAAATCAAGGCCATCCACGACTATTATCCCGAGCTCGATATCCTTGGCGTGAATACCTACGGCGGGGCGGCCGCTCTTCCCGGAAGACTCGACGCGGCTGGCTGGATTCGTCCGTTCATCCTTACCGAGTTCGGTCCTCGCGGACACTGGGAAGTGCCGAAGACAAAATGGGGCGCGCCGGTCGAACCGGGCAGCGAAGCCAAGGCCGCAAACTACGCGCGGGGCTACCGTGGAGCGAGCGCCGATCCGAAAGGGCGTTTTCTCGGCGCGGTGTGTTTCGTCTGGGGATACAAACAGGAAATCACCGGAACGTGGTATGGCATGTTTCTGGAAACCGGCGAGAAAACCCCGGCGGTGGACCACATTTCGTATGTTTACCAAAACCGCTGGCCGGCCAATCGCAGCCCCCGCATCGAAGCGATGACATCGGAGCTCGCCATGAAAGCCGTGCCTCCGGGAGCGACATTTGCCGCCGGGGTCAAGGCCGGCGACCCCGAAAACGATCCACTTGCCTTCGAATGGAAGGTCATCCGCGAGAGCGGCGAGAAGTGGGCCGAGGGCAACCGCGAGAAAGTGCCGCCCACCATCGACGGCTGCATCGTCGGCGGTGCCGCCGCCGGGAGGACGGGGCCTTCCGTGAAGGTGCGCGCTCCCGACAAACCCGGAGCCTACCGCCTGTTCGTCTTCGTCCGTGACGGACGCGGCGGCGGAGCGACGCAGAATATTCCCTTCCTCGTCGAGGAATCAAAACCCTGAAATGTCATGAGCATAAACTACACGAAAAAACGGCGCGGAGCCTTTACCCTGGTCGAACTCCTCACGGTCATTGTCATTATCGGTATCCTGGCGGCGATCATCCTGCCGGTCGTCTCGAAGGTGCGGGAATCGGCAAAGATAGCCAAAGGCATCTCCAACCTCCGGCAAATCGGCGCGGCCCTCACCCTCTATGCCGCCAACAACCGGGACCAGTTGCCGTATTCCTATCTCTCGGGCGCGGGCGGACAAAACACCGTCTTCGCGCTTACCCTCTCCGGCTACCTCGACAACACCCGCCAAACCTACCACGGCAGCGACTCGTCGCTGAATCATTACAACGACGTTTTCAAAGACCCGTCGGCCACGGTGCCCGGCGGCAGTTTGCATTTCTCGGCGCATGGCGGGCTGATGCCTTCCACGAGCGGAAACCCTCCGGCAACGCCGCAAGTAAAGCTGGGTTCCATCACCGACCCCGCGCGCCTGGCCATCATCATGGACGGTTCCCAGGCCGACGGAGGCGGGGCGGGAGCCAGCATCGGCACGGTAGGCGGCGTTAAAATCAGCACGACCCGGCTGGCCGATTACAGCGGCAATCCCGACGACCCGGTCCCCGCCTCTGCCGGATTGACCAAAGACAACAACAAAACGGGCTACATCCGCTGGCGCGTGCGCGGCAACACCGCCGCCAAATTCCTCTTTGTCGACGGTCACGTGGCCGTGAAAAAAATCGGCGAACTGAAGTACAGCAATCTCCTCGTCGAATAACGATGGGGGCTGGCGCGCCGCTGTCGGCGCGCTACAGCCTGAAAACTCCGCCATTCCATCGGGTTGTCCGGCGGTTTTGCCCGGGAGGATCTCGACGATGTCCGCTGACGGTCACCCTGTCCCGACTGCCCTGGAATCGTGCGGGCTTCCGGATCGTACCTGCGAATTGTCCTGACAACTGCCGGGGAATTTGCACGAACAGACTGCTGCCATGCGCACGCTCCACCTGTTACCCACGTTTCATCACGACATCGCCTACCTGAGACGGTGCGACGAGTACCTGGCCGACTGCGAGAAGATCATCGACGAGGCCTTGCGCATCCTGACCGCGGAGCCGGACTACACGTTCATGATCGAGCAGGTTTACCTGCTCGACTGGTACTGGGAAAAACGCACTGACCGGCGGTTCGCCCTGAAACGGTTTTACGACGCGGGCCGGCTGACGGTCGCGCCGGGGATGTGGACGGTGCCCGATCTCAATCTGCCCGACGGCGAGTCACTGCTCCGGCAGGTGCGGATCGGCAAGGCATGGATCGCCGAAAAACTGGGCGGCGAACCGCGCGTGTGCTGGATCGCCGATTGCTGGGGACATCCTCCGCAGATGCCGCAACTGGCGCGGGAGTCCGGCTATTCCAGATACGTTTTCTGGCGCTGCATGCGGCCGGAGGTGCAGCAGGCGGATTTTGTCTGGCGCGGCCTCGACGGGAGCGAGGTGCCCGCCCGGTGGCTGGCGCGCGGCTATGCAAACTTGCGGTTTCCGACCGGGGCGGCCGCGATCAATGCGGAGGAACTCCGTTTTTCCAATACCAGCGCCGGCAGTCTGGCCGAGCTGGTGGCACAGCTCGACAGCTACTCGGCGCGCGGGGCGGAAAGTGACCAGCTCGTTTGCAACGGCGGGGACATGGCGTTTCCGCAGGCCAGCGGTCCGGCCGTGGCCGGAAAACTGCGTGAAGCCGGCCTGCCAGTGAAATTCAGTTCGCTCGAAGCGTTTTTCGAGGCGCGGGCGACGGCAGGCGAGGCGGCGTTGCCCGTCGTGGAGGGCGAGTTCAACAGCGCCCTCACCGGCGCCTTCACGAGCAACATCCGCCTGAAGCTCGCCAACCGCGCCTGCACGGAGCGCCTGCTGGCACTGGAAAAACTGGCGGCGCTGCGCGGCCGGAAGACCGATTTTGATCCGCTGTGGAAACTGCTCCTCAAACAGCAATTCCATGACACGATTTGCGGTACGATCGCCGACGGGGCCTTGCAGGATGCCCTCGACGAGTTTGCCGGACTGGAACGCGGCCTCGCCGGAATGGAGTCGCGTATCGGCGGAGTGGATGCGGAGGCGGCGGCAGGCGGAGGTGCCGCTGTCGCGGGCTGGTTCAACGGTTGCAGCTTTGCGCGCACGGCATGGATCGGGGACCGCTCCGGCGGCGGGGCACGGCCGGCGTTGCTGGAGTTGCCCGCGCATGGCGAAGCCGCGGCGGGCGCGGCAACGTCCCTGGCGGGCGGACCTGGCGGAAGGTTGCCGGAGGAATTCGTGACGCCGCATTACCGGGCGCGCTTCGACCCGCACGGATACATCGCCAGCCTGATCGAGGCGCAGTCGGGCGTGGAGTGCGTGTCTTCGCGGCCGGGGCCGTTCGGCAGCATCGCCATGGTGCCCGATAGTGGCGACCTGTGGCTCAACCACGAGGGGCCGTTGAACGGCGGCGGGTTCGAATCGTCGCTCACGCAGAACAAACCCGATCCGCTGGAGCGCGGGTCGCGCGACGACATCGTTACCTGCGGACCGTTCCGGCCTGCCATCACGGAGGTGCGGGTGTTGTTTGCCGGGCCGGAAGCGCTGGTGTTCGAGCAGCGCGGGCGGGTCGTTTTCTGGCGTCAGTCGGCGGAGTTTGTCACGACGGTGCGGCTGTGCGCGGCGTTGCCGCGGATCGAGTATCGGACGCGGCTCGTCCCGCGCGGGAAAAATTTCCGGCTGCGGGCGGTGTTCGGCACGCCGTTTACGGAGGGCGAGGCGCGTTTCGAGGTGCCGTTTGGCGTGGTGGGGCGCGGTCCGGGAGAACATGCGGCCCAGCGTTTCGTTGACCTGTGCATGCCCGGCGGCAACGGGGCCGGTCTGGCGGTGCTCAACCGGGGAACGGCCGGCCATGCGGTGGACGACGGTGCGATCCTCATGTCGCTTTTCCGTTCGGTGGCGATGGACTACAAGGCGCCGAGCGAACTGTCGTACGCGGACGGCGTGCCACACGAATTCCACTACGCCGTGCAGGCGCACGCCGGACCCGCCACGGCGGAGCTGGTGCGGGCCGGCGCGGATTTCAACTCGCCGCTTCTGCCGCTCGCCCGCGTGCAGGAAAACCGGGACGGTTTTGTGCCGGAGGGGGCCGACAGTGCTTCCGTGCAGGTCACGTCCCTGTGCCAGGCGGATGATCCGGCCGGATCTGTTGCCGTCCGTCTGGTGGAAATGGCAGGAACGGATGCCGGGGTGAGGCTCCGTCTCCCCGGAAAGATCGGGCAATGGGCGACTGCCGATGCCCTGGGCCGGCGCACGGGGGAATGGAAGGAAGTCGCCGGCGCATGGACCGGACGCGTATCGGGACACCGGATTCTGACATTGCTATTCCGGAGCACTCATCCGTCGGCCTGACGGTTGTCAGCGGCCTTTTCCGGCTCCCGGGACGTTTCCGCCGGTTCGTCGGCCTTCGTCCCCGTCCCGGCGGCCTCATCCGGCGGCCGGTAGCGCGTGAGCAGGCCGACTGCCGTGCCGACGGCCACCTTGACTTCGAAGCGCACCGGCAACCGCTGCTCGTCGCGTGCCAGCCATACGCGGATGCTCCCGCCGCGTTTGAAAATCCCGCGCGGATTGGTCTCCATTTTCGGGATCACCAGCAGGGCTTCCTGTTCGCCTGCTGTCGCGGTGGCGATTTTTTCGTAACCCATCGCATGCAGCGTCAGCGGATAAATGTGGTTGTCGAAAATCACGTTGATGACCCGCGTGTCTCCCGGTTGCGGATTCCAGCCGCGCGCCTGGATCAGCGCGGTGATGAACTCCATCGGCTGGCCTTCCGGCAGCGGGATATGCGTGCTGCGTTCCGGACGCACGTTGTCCGTGTAGTCGGCTTCGTTGGCCGCGTAGTCGAAAAAGAGGGTCATGCTCGTGTTCTGCTTGCGGGAGCGGGTCGTGGCTTTCGCCATGAGCAGGCGTCCGTCGCGCGGGTCGATCACCGATTCCGCTTCTCCGTCAAAGGCGTACAGGGTGCGCACCAGCCCGCGCGATGCGGTCACGACCTTGATCCGCGTTTGCGGCAATCCTTCCAGCACTTCGTCCTGCGCGGACACGGCCACATCGCCGGCTGTGCCCAGCGGACCCCATTTCACCTTGAAATAAAACTCCTCGCCGCTCCGGATGCGCTCCACCGGTGTCTCGCTGCTTCCGGCTGTGTTGTTTTCCGTGACGACCACGGTTCTTGCCGCGGCTGTGCCCGCGGGTTCAGGCTGCGCGCTTTTCCCGGCGCCGGACGGTTCCGGTTCCGCGGCCCGGGCAGACGGCGCAGCAACCTGGCCGAGTGTGACCAGAACCAGGGCAAATGAAACACAGCGTGGGAGGAAAAGGATCATGAAAGGCAACAACGGAAACGATAAGAGCATACCGCTTTGCCGCTTCCAGGCAAGGCGCACGGCTCACCTGTGCCCTAACCTCCCTCGCGCAACGAATAACCGAGACCGCGATGGGTCTGGATCGGGTCGGCGTCGGAACGGACGGCGCGGAGCTTGAAGCGCAGGGATTTTACGTGGGCGTCCACGGTGCGGTCGAGGCTGGCCTCGGGTTCGTCCCAGGCGGCGGCGAGAAGCTGCTCGCGCGAGAAAACGCGCCCCGGTTGCGAGAGCAGCACCTTCAGCAGCCGGAATTCGATCCGGGTCAGCTCCAGCGGAGTATTGTGGAAGCGGATACAGAAGCGCGTTTCGTCGACCGTGAACCCGGCCGGATGGTTTGAACCGGTTGCGGGCGCGGCCTGCGTTCCGGCATCACTGGCGGCAGCCGCCGGCGGAGAGGGCAGGGGGGGCGGGGGGAGGGTGACGCTTCGCCGGAGGATCGCCTTCACCCGCGCCGCGACCTCGCGCGGGCTGAACGGCTTGGTCACGTAGTCGTCGCCCCCGATTTCCAGGCCGACCACCCGGTCGATTTCGCCGTTGCGGGCGGTGAGGAAGAGGATCGGCACGGAGGACGTCTGGCGGATCTGTTTGCACAGCTCGAAGCCGCTGATGTCCGGCAGGCCCACATCGAGAATGACGAGGGCGAACGGCTCGCGGACGAGGCGGGCGCGCGCGTCCTGGCCCGTGGCCGCCCAGTGGGGCCGGAAACCTTCCGCAGAAAGCGCGTAGAGCAAGGTGTCGGCGATGGCGGGCTCGTCTTCGATGATCAGAATGGGTGGCGCCATGAAAGCCCGACGTTCATGCCACCAAATACCCGGCATCCAATCAAAAAACAGCGGCCCCGCCCCGCCCGGACGGAATACCTGTCAAAACAGTCCGGCTAATGCTCCGGCGGCATTCCATTCATACTCCAGGCCTACTTCACAAATTCTGCGCAGGGATGGTTAAATAACAGGAAGTCGGGGGGACCTGCTTTCCGGTTTACTCATAACTCCTATGTCACACACTGCGACAGTCATGACCACACGCGACCCATCTGTGCCCCTCAGCACCAATCCTGCCCTGCTCGACTGGGTGAAAAAGATGGCTGACCTGACTCAGCCCGCCGCGATCCACTGGGTCGACGGTTCTCAGGAAGAAAACGACGCCCTTTGCGGTGCCCTCGTCAAGGCCGGCACCTTCATCAAGCTCAACGAAAAACTCTGGCCCGGTTGCTACTATGCCCGTTCGGATGCCGGTGACGTTGCCCGCGTCGAGGAGCGGACTTTCATCTGCTCGAAGTCCAAGGACGATGCCGGACCGACCAACAACTGGGCCGATCCCGTCGAGATGCGCACCAAGCTGGAGGGCCTCTTCAAGGGTTCCATGAAGGGCCGCACCATGTACGTGCTCCCCTACAGCATGGGCCCGATCGGCTCCCCGATCGCCCAGGTGGGCGTCGAGCTGACCGACTCGGCCTACGTCGTCACCAACATGCGCATCATGGCCCGCATCGGCCAGGCCGTGTTCAAGGAGATCGACAAGAACGAAAAGCCCTTCGTCCCCTGCCTGCATTCCGTCGGCGCTCCGCTCGCGGCCGGCCAGAAAGACGTTCTCTGGCCCTGCAACAAGGAGAAGTACATCGTTCACTTCCCCGAGACCCGCGAGATCTGGTCCTTCGGTTCCGGATACGGAGGCAACGCCCTCCTCGGCAAGAAGTGTTTCGCGCTCCGCATCGCCTCCAACATGGCCCGCGACGAAGGCTGGATGGCCGAGCACATGCTCATCCTCGGTGTCGAAAGCCCGAAGGGTGACCGCACCTACGTCAGCGCCGCCTTCCCGTCGGCCTGCGGCAAGACCAACTTTGCCATGCTCATCCCGCCCGATGCCCTGCTCAAGAAGGGCTGGAAGGTGTGGACCGTCGGCGACGACATCGCCTGGATCAAGCCCGACAAGGAGGGCGTGCTCCGCGCCATCAATCCCGAGGCCGGCTTCTTCGGCGTGGCTCCCGGCACCTCCGTCAAGACCAACCCCAATGCGATGGCCTCGCTGGCGAAGAACACCATCTTCACCAACGTCGCGCTCACACCCGAAGGCGGCGTGTGGTGGGAAGGCATGACCGACACGCCCCCGGCCGAGCTCATCGACTGGAAGGGCAACAAGTGGACGCCCGCGATCGCCAAGGAGACCGGCGCCAAGGCCGCTCACCCGAACGCCCGCTTCACCGCGCCCGCCTCGCAGTGCCCGACGATCGACCCCGCCTGGGAAGATCCCGCCGGCGTGCCGATCAGCGCCTTCATCTTCGGCGGCCGCCGTCCCGATACGATGCCGCTCATCTATCAGGCCAAGAGCTGGCCGCAGGGCGTCTACATCGCCGCGACGATGGGCTCCGAGATGACCGCCGCCGCCGCCGGCACCGTCGGCCAGGTGCGCCGCGACCCGATGGCCATGCTGCCCTTCTGCGGCTACCACATCGGCGACTACTTCCAGCACTGGCTCAACATGGCGAAGAAAGCGAAGATGCCCGCCGTGTTCCACGTCAACTGGTTCCGCAAGGACGCCAACGGCAAGTTCATGTGGCCCGGCTTCGGCGAGAACGCTCGCGTCCTCAAGTGGATCGTCGGTCGCGCCAACGGCTGCGACTGCGCGAAGGCCACCGAGAGCGCCATCGGCTTCCAGCCCACCTACGACGACATCGACTGGGACGGCGCGGACTTCCCGAAAGCGAAGTTCGACGAGCTCCAGGCCGTTGACGTCGCCAAGTGGAAGGCCGAGGTCGAGGACCAGGCCGGCTTCTTTGCCAAGGTCGGAACCAAGCTCCCGGCCGAACTCAAGGCAGAGCGCGAGGCTCTCAAGGCCCGTCTCGGCTGACCGATTTCCCCTGCAAGTTGATTCATAGCGCAGCGGACCGGAGTTTTTCCGGTCCGCTTTTTTTGTGGTGGAGGGAATGCGGAGAATGCAGGGGAAACGCGACCCACGATGGCATCCTGCTGAAAGTGGTGCGGGCGTCCCGCCCGCTCCCACTCTTACTCTTTCTCGTTCTCTCACTCTTTCTCCGGATCGTACTCTTTCTCGTACTCCTTCTCTTTCTCGCACTCGTGCTGCGGCGCGCCGTGCGTGCGTCGTGCGAGTGCCGGAGCAGGAGAACGATCAGGAGAAAGAGAAGGAGAACGAACCCGGACCGGAGAAAGAGAACGAGAAAGAGTACGAGAACGATTCCGGCGTGGCGCGGGCGTCCCGCCCGCACGGAGCGGCGACGTCCTCGTCGCCGGACGGGACAGACAGTCCCGCCAGATCGAAATCAAATGCAGGGCGCGCTGACGCGCGTCGGGCGACGGGGACGTCGCCCCTCCGCGCCACTCCCGGTCGCTTATGTCGGCTCGCGGTACTCTTGCCACACGTGCGGTGAACCGGCGGCAATGGCTTCGATGAGCGGCTCGTCCGCCTCGCCGAGGCCGGGCCAGCGGGTGGTGCGAAGCTGGTGTTCGATGCCGGTTTCCCGCAGCAGGGCGAGGGTTTCCCGAAGCGCATCGGTGTCGAAGGCGGGAGCGGGAAGTCCGGCCGCCTCGGCGTAGCGTGGCCAGGGCGCCTTGATGTCCGTGGCCACGAAGTCGAGGAGTCCTTCGGCGATGAGCGAACGGATGACGCCAGGGCGGCTGCCGTTGGTGTCGAGCTTGACCTGAAACCCGAGCGCGCGGATGCGGCGGATGAAATCGGGCAGGTCGGGGTGAAGCGTGGGCTCGCCGCCACTGATGACCACGCCGTCGAGTTTGCCGCGGCGGGTGGCGAGGCGCGCGAAAATGTCGGCTTCGGGGATCGGAGGCGTGAACTGTTCCGGGTACACGAGCGCCGTGTTGTGGCACCAGGGGCAGCGCCAGTTGCAGCCTTGCGTGAACACGACGGCAGCGATGCGGCCGGGGAAGTCGCTCAGGGAACAGGGAACGTAGCCGCCGATGCGCATGGGAAATGCAGAACTGGCAATCAGGAATTAATTTTTAAGGGAACTTCTAAAATTAACCACGGAGAGCACGGAGTGGCGCAGCCAAAACCGGATCGTCCAAACCTTGACCACGGATTACACGGATGGGCACGGATAAAATCAACCCCGGTTCAGCCTCTTTCTTGTCCGTGATAATCCGTGTAATCCGTGGTCAAAAATTGATTTTTAGAATCTCTCTTGGTTCTTCATTATTAATTCCTGATTTGCCGCGGCGGTCGCCGCGGCAACCGGCACCTTGTAGACGCGGCGGCGGCCGAACTCGGCCTGCTTGCCTTCGTTCCATTGCTGGATGGGGCGCAGGTAGCCGACGACCCGCGAGTACACTTCGGTCTTTTTGCCGCACTTCGGGCAGGTGTGGTGCTCGCCCGAAATGTAACCGTGATCCGGGCACACGCTGAAAGTGGGCGTGAGCGAGAAGTAGGGCAGGCGATGCGTTTCCGCGATGCGGCGGACGAGGTTTTTTACGGTCTTCGGATCGGCGATGCGCTCGCCGAGGAAGAGGTGCAGGACGGTGCCGCCGGTGTAGCGGGTTTGCAGGTCGTCCTGATGTTCGAGCGCCTCGAAAAGGTCGTCCGTGGCCTGCACGGGGAGGTGCGTGGAGTTGGTGTAGTACGGTTTGGCGCCGTGCATGAGATCTTCCTCGTTGGCGGCGAGCATGGCCGGGAAGACTTCCTTGTCCTTTTTGGCGAGGCGGTAGCTGGTGCCTTCGGCGGGCGTGGCTTCGAGGTTGTAGTGGTTGCCGGTCTCGCGCTGGTAGGCGACGAGGCGGTCGCGCATGTAGTCGAGCGTGCGCAGGGCGAAGGCGCGGCCTTCGGAGGTGTCGATGCCGCCGAAGCCGAGGTTGGTGCAGGCTTCGTTCATGCCGACGAGGCCAATGGTGGAAAAGTGGTTTTTCCAGTACGCATCGAAACGCTCCTTCATGTGACGGAGGTAGTGCGTGGTGTACGGGTAGAGACCGGCGGAGGTGAGGCGTTCGAGGAGCTTCCGTTTGATTTCGAGACTCTCGCGGGAGAGGTCCATGAGCGCGGCGAGGCGGACGCGGAAGGCCTCCTCGCGGGCGGCGAGCGGCGCATCCTCGCCGGGCGTGGACGGGTGATCTTCGCTGGCGAGGTAACCGAGGCGGGGGAGGTTGATCGTGACGACGCCGACGGAGCCGGTGAGCGGATGCGCGCCGAAGAGGCCGCCGCCGCGTTTCTCGAGCTGGGTGTTGTCGATGCGGAGGCGGCAGCACATGGAGCGCGCGTCCTCGGGCTTCATGTCGGAGTTGATGAAGTTGGAAAAATACGGGATGCCGTAGCGGCCGGTCATCTCCCAGAGCCCTTCGAGGTGCGGGCTGTCCCAGTCGAAGTCGGGAGTGAGGTTGATGGTCGGTATCGGGAATGTCATGACGCGGCCCTTGGCGTCGCCTTCGCTCATGACTTCGAAGAAGGCGCGGTTGAAGAGGTTCATCTCTTCCTGGAACTGGCCGTAGGTTTCCTCGCGGTGGATGCCGCCGTGGACAACGGGTTCGTCGGTCATGTGTTTGGGGCACACGAGATCGAGCGTGACGTTGGTGAAGGGAGTCTGGAAGCCGACGCGCGTGGGGACGTTGATGTTGAACAAAAATTCCTGGAGCGACTGCTTGACCTGGTCGTAGGTGAGCTTGTCGAAGCGGATGAAGGGGGCGAGCAGGGTGTCGAAACTGGAAAAGGCCTGCGCGCCGGCGGCTTCGCCCTGGAGCGTGTAGAAGAAGTTGATGATCTGGCCGAGCGCGGTGCGGAGGTGTTTGGCCGGGCGTGATTCGAGCTTGCCGGAGACGCCGCAGAAACCCTGGAGGAGGAGGTCGTGGAGATCCCAGCCGACGCAGTAGACGGAGAGCTGGTTGAGATCGTGGAGGTGGACGTCGCCGTTTTCGTGGGCGGCGCGGATCTCGGGCGGGTAGATGGCGTTGAGCCAGTAGGTCTTGGAGACGGCGGAGGAGAGGTAGTTGTTCAGCCCCTGGAGCGAGTAGCTCATGTTGCTGTTCTCGCGCACCTGCCAGTCGAGCTGCTTGAGATAGCCGTCGATGAGGGCGACATCCTGGCGGGCGGTGACTTCGCGCAGGCGTTTGTGCTGGTCGCGGTAAACGATGAGGGCGCGGGCGGTCTTGCGGAAGGGAGAGTCGAGCAGGAACTCCTCGATGACGTCCTGGATCTGTTCGACGGTCGGGGTGGTTTCGGCAACGGTCGCGAGGAGGAGATTGATGACGCGGAGGGTGAGGCGGTGAGCCATGGCGTCGTCGTATTCACCGGTGGCGGCGCCGGCGCGCGCGAGCGCGCGGGTGATGCGTTTGGCATCGAAGACGACGAGCCGGCCGTCGCGCTTGCGGACCTGGGCGGGGAGGCCGGGGGCGGCATTGCGGAGGAAGGCGGCGAGGTCCTGGGCGGGCGTGGGCAGGTGAAGGGACATGGTGCGATGGGAATGGATTGTGGTGGGTGAGTGGCGCCGGAATTGGCAGTGAATTGACGAATTTGAGAGGCAGATTCCCGCCGGACAAAGCGGCGGCGTCAGCGGCCGACAGTTTGGCTGGCAGGTATCCGGATTTTGCGAAGGAACGCTCCGGGAGGGGGCGTTCGGGACAGGAATGGACTGGATGGCGGCTGGTCCGTCCGCCGTGGAGGGGTGAGGTGGTCGTGGTGGCTTCCTGAAGAAATGAAAAACAACGGGGTAACGCTATGGGTAGTGGTTTCCCTGCGGTCAATGGCCTGGATATTGTGGTGGCGAGGTATTAGACCGGGATGGAGTGGGGTATTAGGAACGGAGCGGGAGCGGCGGCATTCCTGCCGCTGCTTTTGCCGGACGGAGCAAGCGGATATCGGAAACGCCTCACGGGCATGGAAAGACCACGATTGCATGCCGTTTTTCCCGTCATGCAAAGGGGCGAGGCGCTGTCACGCCTCGTCGCAGCGGCAGGTACCGAGGCCGAAGGCCGACAGCTTGCCATGCCGCCGCTCCGGTTTCTCATCCGGAAGCGGCCTGCTTGCGGGCGTGGGCGCGGGCGACTTCGGTGTATTTTTCCGCGAGCTTGCGGCCGGAGAGTTGTTCGTCGGGCGAGAGGGGGCGGACGACTTTTGCCGGGCGGCCGAGGACGAGCGAGCCGGGCGGGCAGGTGAAGCCCTGGGTGACGAGCGAGCCGGCGCCGACAAGGCTGCGCGCGCCGATGACGGCCTTGTCGAGAATGATGGAGCCCATGCCGACGAGCACCTCGTCCTCGATGGTGCAGCCGTGGAGGATGGCGGCGTGGCCGACCGTGCAGTAGCGGCCGACCTTGACCCCGGCGTCGTCGGAGAGGTGGACGATGCAGTTGTCCTGGATGTTGGAGCCGTCGCCGATCTCGATGCTGTTGATATCGCCGCGGAGGACGGCGCCGTAGAAAATGCTGGTGTCCACGCCGAGCGTCACGTTGCCGGTGACGGTGGCGTTGGCGGCGATCCACAGGGCGCCGGCGGTTTCGGGGGTACGTTCGAGGTGGGTGGCGAGGCGGTCGTGCACATTCATGTCGGAGGCATCCTCACGACGGCGGCGGCAGGCCGGCAAAAACAAAAAGGCCGATCCCGGATCGGGATCGGCCCTGCCTGAGCGAATGAAGCGGGGGTGCGGGCGCTTATTTGATTTCCTTGTGGACGGTGTGGCGCTTGAGGAAGGGATTGTACTTCTTCTTCTCGATGCGCTCGGTGACAGTCTTCTTGTTGCGGAAAGTGAGATAGCGGGAGGTCGGCTTACCTTCCTTGCGGGCTTCGGTGCACTCCAGGGTGACGAGTTCTTGCATGGTGTTGAATTGAGTTAAGGGGAAACTAAACGGGACCGGACTCACCCGGCGCAATCCCAAAGTTGCAGCGAAAAGGGGCACGACTTGCCGAGGGAGCTTGGCGCGGAGGGCGGAAGCGGGTTGGATGACTGCCTCCCGGACCTGTCGTATGAAAACTGCTGCTACTACCACCGCCTCCGCTTCATCGGCTCCCTCTTCCGGATTGTCATCCGGAGGCGCCGGGGCGGCCCGATCGTCAGGGGCTGCCCGGCCCGTCTGCGTGCATTGCGGCGTGCCGGTGTCGCCGGGCGAGCGGTTTTGCTGCGCGGGGTGCGCGTTCGTTTACCGGCTCGTGCACGAGGAGGGGCTCGATGCGTTTTACAAGATCAGGGACGCTGTCACGACGCCGGCCGACGCGGTTCTCCAGCCGGAGCGCGATTTTGCCTGGCTCGCCGAGGAGCAGCGGGTGGCGGAGGAATGCCAGGCCGGTGACGGCGGCAAACGCGCGGAGGCGGCGCAGGTCTGCGAACTGGTTGTCGCGATTCAGGGAATTTCCTGTGCAGGATGCGTGTGGCTGATCGAACGGCTTTTTGCGAAACAGCCGGGAGCGGGACGCATCGATATCAACGCGCAAACCGGTTTGGGGCGGATGCGCTGGGTGCGGGGGAGCGGCGCCGGGCGCGAGCGCGACGGTCGCCGGGGTGCGCGGAGCGGGTTTGACGCTGCGGCCTTCGCCCGCGTGTTGCAAAAATTCAACTACCTCGTTGGTCCGGCCGATCTCACCCGGCCGGCGGCGACGGAGAGCCGGGGGCTGGTCAAACGCGTGGGACTGTGCGCGGCGTTCTCGATGAACGTCATGCTCTTCACCTTGCCGGCGTACTTCGGGATGGAGGCGGGGGCGGTCTACACGCGGCTGTTCGAGACACTTTCGATGCTGTTTGCCACGGCGAGCCTGGTGGCGGGCGGAGGGTATTTCCTGCGACGGGCGGTGCATGCCCTGCGCGAGCGCATGCTGCATATCGACCTGCCGATTGCCCTTGGCATCGCAGGTTCCTGGGCGGGCTCGATGTATGGCTGGGCGACGGCCAATCCGGCGTGCCAGTACTTCGACTTCGTGAGCGGTTTTATCCTGCTGATGCTGATCGGGCGCTGGGCGCAGGTCGTGGCGGTGGAGCGCAACCAGCGGCGTCTGCTGCGTGAGCAGCCGCTGGCCGCCCGCGTGAGCGTGGTGCGCGCCGACGGCACCCTTGCCGATGTATCTCCGGAATCGTTACATGCTGGCGACACGCTTGAAATCGGCTCCGGACACGTGGTGCCGGTGGAGGCGCGGCTGCTCGCGGACGAGGCGACCTTCAACCTCGCCTGGATCACGGGGGAGGCGGAGCCGCAGGTGTTTCGCCAGGGGCAACGCGTGCCGGCCGGCGCCACCTGTGTGAGTCGCGCGCGCATCCGGCTCGCTGCCGTGCAGGACTGGGCCGGCTCCCTGCTCGCCCGGCTGATGGAGCAACCGGAACGCGCTCCCGCGCGCGACCGGCTGATCGAACGCGTCATCCAGGGTTATCTCGTCGCGATCATCGGCACGGCGGTCGTGGCGGGTGCGGTCTGGTGGTGGCGCACGGGCGGCGACATCCCGGCGACCGGAGCCGTGGTTGTGGCGATTCTCGTGGTGTCGTGCCCCTGCGCGCTCGGGCTGGCGTTCCCGCTGGCCGAAGAAATCGCCACCGTGGCGCTGCGGCGGCGCGGCGTGTTCATCAAGGAGCGCGATGTATGGACGCGGCTTTCGCGTGTGCGGATGCTCGCCTTCGACAAAACCGGCACGCTGACGCTCGAAACGCCCGTGCTGCAAAACCCCGAGGCGCTCGATGCGCTGGAAAAAGACGGCGTGATCGCCACCGCCGCCTCCGCCGCTGATGGCGGCATTACGGCGGCCGAGGCCCGCGCCGCGCTCGTCGCGCTGGTGCGCGACAATCTTCATCCCGTCGGGCGGGCGCTTCACGAAGCCGCGCTTCTGCGCGGCTGGCAGGATGCTCTGCCGGGCGAAGTGCGCGAAGTGACCGGACAAGGCATGGTGCTGGGCGAATGGACGCTCGGGCGGGCGCCCGGTTTGCCGCCTGCGCACGCGGCGTCACATGGCGGCGCGCCCGCTGCCGCTTCCGGCCGCGCTGACGTGATTCTGGCGAAGACGGGGCGCGAGGTGGCGCGGTTCTGGTTTGCCGATCAAGCCCGCGCCGATGCGCGCGAGGAACTGGCGGCGCTCCGGGCGCGCGGCCTCGGCGTCGCGGTGCTGAGCGGCGATCGTCCCGAAAAGGTCGCCGCGCTCGCCCGCGACCTCGGGCTCCCGAAAGAAACCGCGGTGCTCGGCGGGCTTTCTCCGGAGGAAAAGGCGGCCTGGGTCGAGCATCATGCCCCTGCGGATACGCTGATGCTCGGTGACGGAGCCAACGACAGCCTCGCTTTCGATCGCGCGCTTTGCCGGGGAACGCCGGTCGTGCACCGCGGCGTGCTCGGTCAGAAGGCGGATTTTTATTATCTGGGACGCGGCATCGGAGGCATCCGGGCGCTGCTTGAAATGAACGGAGCCCGCCATCGCACGCATCTCGCGCTGCTGGTCTTCATGGTTCTCTACAATCTCGTCACCGTCGGGCTGGCCGCAACGGGCCACATGAATCCGCTGTTCGCCGCCGTGCTCATGCCGCTGAGCTCGCTGGCCACGCTGGCGATCGTTGCCGCCGGATTGCGCCGCCGCCTGCGAACGTAGCGCGAGCGTTTCCGGAATCATTGCCGGGAAGGAGAGCGACGGACGCCCGGCGCAGTACCGGCGTCACGAAGCCTCCGGATTTTTATACGAAGATCGTAAAGGCCACAAAGGGTTTGGCTCCTGAAACTTCGCGGTCTTCGCGATCTTTGTGTAAAATCAAAAGCACGGGAATCACTCATGTAGTGTAATAACGGATACAAGTGGCCGCGCCGGAAAATCGTACGAATGGTCGACGGAAGACACGTTCTTTCATTGAAAGCGGGAATAGCATATTAAACGTCTTGCATTCCGTTTCCGGGGCACTACTTCCTCTGCCCGTATCCCTTGTGCCGTAACGTCCGTTACCGCCTCCCTCTCCGCTTTTTCCCCGTAGCCACAACCCTGCCTATGATCTATAAAAACGTCGTATGTCGTGATGACTCCCGTCGGCTCACCTGGCCTGATATAGCGATTGCCCGAAGCGGACGCCTGGTGTGCGTGCTGACCGAACAATCCGGAACGGGTGATCGAAGTACGACGCGTGTCATGTGTGTGACATCCGATGACCGGGGGCGCACCTGGAGCGAGCGGAAGCCGGTTACTCCGGCGCAGGAGTGCCGTTCGGCCTGGGATCCCTCCTGGCGCTGCCCCCGCATCACCGCGCTTTCGGACGGACGTCTGGCGGTGATCGTGGACCGCGTGTCCACTCCCCGGCAGAACGGGGCCATCCCCGGTGAACAGAGCAACTGGATCTGCATCAGCAACGACAGCGGTGAAACCTGGGATCTGCCACGCAAGACGCCGGTCACCGGCAGCCTGCCGGATCACATTGTCGAACTGTCATCCGGACCGCATGCCGGACGCTGGCTGACGACCACCCATGCCACGATGGGAAACGGGAGTCGCCACTGGATGCAGCAGGCCTGGATTTCGGAGAACCGCGGTCATACGTGGGAAGGACCATTTGTCATCGCGGACGAGCCGGGTCTGAAATTGTGCGAGGGCAGTGTGATGCCGCTGCCCGGCGGAGAGCTCGTGTGTTTTCTGCGCAACGAATCGGGCAAGGATGGGGAGACGTTTCGCACGGTGAGCCGCGACGGTGGCATCACATGGGGCGAGGTGGTGTCGTTTCCGTTGCCGGGTTGTTATCGTCCGAGGGGGCAAGTCCTGCGAAGCGGCCGCGTGATGATCGCCTACCGGTTCCGCCAGGCCACCCGCACAGCCAATCCGCACCCGGAGAATCTTTTCGTGGCGCTGACCGATGTCGATTCATGTCTCGGTGCGCCGGAGGATGCACAGGTGCGCATCATGCCGCTGGATTACGACCGGAGTGCCCGGCCCGATCTGGGTTATTCCGGCTGGGTGCAGTTTCCCGACGGCGGCATCTGTGTGGTCAATCACATCGTGGACAACGCACCCGCCGCGCACGTTCGCGGCTATCATTTCCGTGAAAGCGATTTTGTGCTGCCGGGTCCGGAGCCGGCGCCTGCGGTCGTGAGCCGGAATGGATCCGGATCGGGCACGCCGTTTCCGGTCACTCCCCGTTCGGGTTTTGTGTCTCCGCGCAGCGGCACGGTCGCCCCCTTCCCGGTGCGTCCGTCTACGGAGAACCCGTTTCCCGGGCCGCCGGCCGGCGGATCGCGACCGGCCTTCGTGTAGGGGAGCGGGTGGCAGTACCGGGTCACGCTTTAATTTGAGCGAGGGTGCGTCCGGGGGGGAGGTTCTTCCGTCTCATGCACCTGGCCGTCGTCGGTGGCATCGCGCTGCTTTTCGCGGAGGAGGCGGACGAGAGCGAAGAGGTCGCGGGTGCCCCCCCACAGAAACCAGATCACGGTGCCTGCGCCGACGACGGCGCTGACGATGATCACGAAAAGCCAGAAACCGGCCCACGCGTTTTTACTGAACCCGATGGTGAGGCCGAGCACGGTGCCGAGGACGAAAATCAGCGTCCAGAAAGCGGTCCAGCCGAGTTTGAAAAAATAAATGGCGTTGTCGCCGCGCGTGAAGTTTTTCGTGAAACCGAGCACCCGTTTCCAGCGGGGCAGGTCATCGGAATCCGGTGAAGAGGGGGATTCGCTGGCAATCGCGTATTGACCGCGGTGAAGGATGCGATCGAGGTTCGCCGGCTCGCGGCAGGTGGCGAGCGAGACGAGGATGTAGCTGACGATGCTGGTGGCGTAGGCGATCATCGCCAGCCAGGCGCCGTTGATCGGAAATTTCGGCGTGAGAGCAACGAGGGCCGGGATGTGCGGCCATGCGGCTTGCAGCGAGATGCCGACAATCGCCACCGAGCAGCCGGAGATCATGGCCGTGTACGCGCCGGCGGTTGTCCCGCGTTTCCAGTACAGACCGCCGATGATGACGGCGCCGGAGCCGCCGAGGTAGATGGTCCCGGTGAGCAGGAAATACATGAAAAGATAGTCGCGCAGCGGGAAAAATGCGCTCCAGAGAAAGGCGAAGAGGGCGACACACACGATCGAGGCGCGGAGCAGGAAAATGTGGGCGCGTTGCGAAAGCGGTGGCTTGCCGTGGCGGAAGGGGAGCACGACATCCTGGACGAAAATCGAGCCCCACGAATGCAGATAGGAATCATCGGTGGCGACGGCGGCCATGGCCATCGCGGCGGCAAGCAGGCCGACCACCCCGGCGGGAAGCAACGCGACGAGCGTGACAGGCACGGTCATTTGCGTGGCGGTTTGCGGGTCGCCGATGGCGGCGAGCGAGGTTTTGGCGGCTTGTTGCGCGGCGTCGTAACCGGCGTGGTGCATCACCACATAGGCGGCGATGGGCAGGACCATGAGCATGAGGTAGGAGACGCCGTTGCGCCACTCGGCGAGGACGCGGGCCATCTTGGCCTCGTGGGGAGTGCGCGCGGAGGCATTGTAGCCGCTGGTGCCTTGCCAGCCAAGGCAGTTGTAGAACGCCTTGAACGCGAAGATCGCGAAAAACCAGAAGTTGAAGTCGCTGATTTTGGACTGGTCGAAGGGATCGAGCAGCGACTTGCCGGGCGCGGTGGCCGACAGCGCCTCGACGGTGTGGCCCCATCCGACTTTGTAAAACACGACACCCATCAGGACGAGGAACACGATGTTCAGAAACTGCGCCTGGAAAAAGTCCGTGACCATGACGGCGACCATGCCGCCGCCGAAGACAAGCGTGAGCGCCATGCCGAGGAAGATGGCCATGACGATGAGCAGCGTGCGCACCTCGACACCGGCAATGGTGACGGTTTGCGGCAGTCCGCAGAAGTGGATGAAAAAATTGGCGACGATGCCGGGAAACACGCCGTAGTTGAGAATGCCTGACACCCAGGTGAGGACGCCGGCGAAAATGCGGAAGCGGCGCGAATAACGCATCTCGAAAAACTGCGCCATGGTGAGCGCGCGTGTTTCCCGGAACCGGTAGGCGACCCAGCCGCTCATCGCCACGATCATGGCGACGGGGGCGAGCATCATGCCCCACCAGTAGGCGGCGAAGCCGGCCTGGTAGAATTTTTCGAAATTGGCGATGATACTGGTGACGCCGAAGGCCGCGATGCCTTCGGAGAGCGTGAGCAGGTAACGCCCCGCGCACCGGTTGGCGGCGAGAAAGTCGGAGACGCTGCGCGTGTAGCGGCGGATACGGATCGCGATGAAGGCGAGCGCGAACGCGGCGATGGCGACGATGGACCAGTCGAGGGATGTCAGATGCATGGAGGAGCGGAGGCGTCGGGGGGCGCCGGTGCAGATGTTATTTTGTGCCGGGGAGGCTGATCAGGGGCGTTTCGGTGGCGGGCTGGCCCGGGCGTTCAAGGCGAAGGCGAAAACGCAGGTCGCGCGAGAGCGGAATGTCGGCCTGGCTGAGTTCGTAGGGGTAGCGGATGGCTTGCGCCGGGGCGGTGCTGTCGTCGTCGGGGAGGAGAGTGACCTTGCCGCCGTCGGGGCGCCCGGAGAGGGCGACATAGAGGGAGTCGGTGCCGTATGGAGAGCGGATGCGGAAGGCGCGGCCTTCGCCCCACGCGGTGTCGGTCGGCGTGATTTTGACGGGCCGGGCTTCGAGGGGAGGAAGCGCGGGCCAGACGTCATCGGGACGGGCATCGAAGGAGAGGACGGCCCAGCCGCCGCGTTCGAGCGGGAGGGTGAAACGTCCGTCGGCGTCGGCAGCGAGCGGTGTGCCGGTGTCGGCGGAGTCGGTGGTGGTGCGGAGCCGGGGAGTGGAGCCGGGAGTGATACCGGTGCGGGCAGGGTCGATGAAGATGCGGGCGGTGGCGGAGCCCCGGGCCTGGTTGAGGAGGACGACGTGGAATTTGTCGCGACTGCGGGCGCCGAGGTAGTCGACTTTGGGTGTATCGACAGAGAAACTGCGGCGATCGAGCCAGGGCCAGCAGGCGTTGTCGTCGAGGACGCGGCCGGGTTGGCCGCCGTAGATACGGTTGGAAAACCAGACGTAGCCTTGTTGCCTGGCGTAGGGGAAACGGATGGCGCCGCCGGTGCGGGTATCGGCGTCGGTGACGAGATAATCGACGACCATGGCGAGGTGTACGGGGACATGGTGCCAGTAGAAGGAGGTGAGGTCAGGGCCTTTCTTCGGATAATCGGGATCGTGCATGAAATCCACGAAGTCGGAGAGGTAGTAGCCGGGGTAGCTGGCTCCGCGGCCGATGATGGAGTTGCGCGCGAACGTGCGCCAGTAATCATCGCCGGTGGCGACGGAAAGGCGGAGGAGATTGGCGGCCCAGGAGGAGAGCTGGATGTTGCTCATCTGGTGGGCAGCGGTGAGCCAGGAGATGGGCTGTTCGAGGCCGAGGCCGACCGGCGAGACAACCCACGCGGGGACGGTTTTTTCGGGAACGGGGAGATCGACGGGGACGAGGGCTTCGTGGTGTTTCCGGTCGCCCGCTCGCGGGGGCCAGCCAAGGCGGAAGCGGTCGTTGCCGAGCCACCAGATGTAGTAGGAACCGGTGATGTGTCCGCCGGGGTAGAGCGTGGCGGTCGCGGGCGGCGGGGCGGCGGGGGGCGTGACCCAGATGCCGGCGACGGTTTGCCAGGCAAACTGGCGGGCGGCGTCGCGGTAGCGGGTGTCGTCGGTGATCTCGTAAAGATCGAGGAGGTCCCACCAGTAGGGATAGAAGCTGACATTGTAGAAAGGTTGAATGCCGCGGGTCGTGGCGGCGTTGAGCGTCTGGACACGCTGAATCCAGGAATTGGCTTCGTAGCGGACCTTGGCGAGGAGCTCAGGCGAGGGGGTTTGCCGATAGAGGGCGAGCAGGCCGGACCATTCGGGCTCGGCGCTGTTGTTGCGAGGGCGGAGGGGGCGGCCGTTATCGGCGGCGTAGTCACGGAGCCAGGGATTGAGCTCGCCGAGGAGCGCATCGACGCCTTGCCAGACGGCCGAGCCGAAAAAGACGTTTTTGAAATCAATCTTCGCGGTGGCCCGGGTGACGTAGAGATTGCCTTCGTGGGTGAGAGCGAAGTGGGCGCCCGGGCGGCTGAGCAGGTATTCCAGAGTGGGAAGGGCGCGTTTTTTGTAAAATGCGGCATCCCGCGTCAGCCGTGCCGCGGAGAAATACATGAGCGGCGCAGCGTGGGTGACGGTATCGGGGCTTTCGATATTGGCCGGACCCTTGAGGAACGGGTCCCAGCCGGAGGCGCGGTCATCGGCGATGAGGTCGATGATGTTGAGCGCCTGGACGGAGAGCGAGGCGGAGACGGGTTCGCGGTAGTCTTCGAGTTGATACAGCGCGGTGTCGGACTCGCGCATGACATCGGACCAGGGGAGAGGCGCCGTGACAATGTGCCAGGCTGCGTGGACAGCCTGGCCGCGGGCGATGCGGGAGCCGTCGCCGCCGAGGACGGGGCTGAAAACGAAGGGGTGAGGTTCGCCGGCCGGACCGACGAGAGAGAAACCGTGGGTGGGATTGGTGCGGGAAGGCCAGGCACGGGTAAGCGCGGCAGGATCGGCGATGACGCCGGTGGTGACGGGGGATGCGCGATCGGTGGCGCCGCGGGACCGGGTTTCGATGAGGGCGAGGGGATGCGGGGTGAACGACGAGGTGATCAGGACGGGCTCGTCGGGGAGCCGGCGGAGTTGATAGAGGGGGGGCAGCTGGACGGCGGTAATGTTGTCGCGGGTGGACGCGGGACCGGCGCCGAAGGCGAGGGAATAAAAGGCGTCGGCCGGGACAGTGAGGCTGGTTTCGACACGGACGATGTGGCCGGCGGCGGGAAGTGTCCAGCGGGCGGCGGCGCCGAGGGAGGTGCTGGCGGAGCGGTAGGTGAGCTCGACAGTGGAGGCGTCGATGACGCGGAGAGCGACGGGGGGGAGCGAGGTGAGGTCGCCGGCGGCGAAAGGATCGCGGGCATCGGCGGGGCGGCGGAGCCGGCGGCCCTCGAGGTCCCAGTCGGTTTGCGCCGTCGTGGGCCAGCTCGGGAACCAGGCGGAGAACGAAACGGGCGCGACGGAGGGATCGCGGGAGAGAAGCAGGAGCGGTTCAACGCCGGCGGCAACTGACGTGACCGGAGCGGAGGGCGGCGGGCTGGCAGAAGCGGGAGAGTTCAGGAAGACGGTTTCTCGCCAGATGCGCGGGGAACCGTCGGCAGCGCGTGCGGGGAGAAAGCGGATAACGATGTCGGCGTTGCGGAGCTCGGCGAGCGGGATGGCATCGGGAGCGGGCGGAGTGATGGCGGCGTCATCAACGGCGGCAACGCGGGTGGGCTGGATGACATCGTGGTGAAAGCGGTTGAGGGAGGCGCGTGGTTGGGTGTTGGGGTCAAGACCGGTGCGCGTGATGAGGATGGCCTCGAGCCGTCCGTAGAAGCGGGCGGTGTCGTCGATTTCCAGGAGATGGGTGCCGGCATCGAGGCGGGCGGAGCCGACATGTTCCCAGTGCCAGCCTTCGTGGCCGTGCGCGCCGGATTCGCGGGCGAGCGGGGTTTCGTCGATTTTGATCCGGAAGCGGCGGGTGCCGGGCTGGCTGGCGGGAAAATCCTGGGAGCGGGTCCAGACCTGGTAGTCGCCGGGTTGGGCGACGCGAAAGCCGGCGAAGGCGACGGCAGGCATGTTGGCGGACTGGATGGTGTCTCCCGTGCGTTGCCAGGGGCCGAGTGCGGTGAAGGTCTCGGGTTCGATGAGAAGCGTGTCGGCGGGCGTGGGGGCGGCGGCGCGGACGATAGCCGTGAAGCAGGCGATGAGGAGCAGCGCGAGTGCGGGAAGGATGGCAAATGCAGTGGCAGGCGAGGCCGGCGGCTTCGGGTGGATCATGGCGAAAAGGGAGTGGAGGCGGGCGAGGAAAAGAAGCGAGCAGGCGTCGCGGTTTCGGGGTGTGGTTTGAAGCTCAGCGCTGGATGCCGATCCAGAACGGATTGGTGTTCCAGCTGCCGGGATCGGTGATTTCGGTCGTGAGGGTGACGGCGGCGGCATGGCCGTCGACAAAGACGACGTTCATTTTGTCGTTATGGCGTCCGTTGCAGGTATTGGGGTTAGGGTGCAAGGCGCTGGAGTTTTTTACATCTCCGAAAAATGCGGCGAGCGAAGGCGTGGTAACCAGGTTGATGTTGATACCTTCGGTGTTCTTTGTTGAGCTGGCACCGGGAGCCAGCTGGTCGTTGACTCCATAGCTGCGGATGGTGGTGATATCGGGAGCGGAGTCCGCATGCGCTTTGGGGCATTCGAAGATGGTGCCGGCAATGGGCGCTCCCGGCAGTTCTGCCCCTGTGACGTTAATGGAATCGACCTGTTCCGGGTTGTAGGCATAGGGCCAGAGTTTTTTGTAAAACAGATAACCAAGCGGCGGCGTCATGCCCTTGTTGTCCTCGATGTAGAGGCGTGCGGCGGCCCCGATCTGGCGGAGGTTGCCGAGGCATTGGGCGGAACGGGCGGTGTCGCGCACCTTGCCGACCGTGGGAATGATGATGGCCGCGAGAATGCCGATAATGGCAATGACCGTGAGAAGTTCGATCAGGGTGAAAGCGGAGCGGTGGTGTTTGCGAATTCGATACAGCGGGCAGGTGTTCATGATGGGGAAAACGGGGAGCGTGGTGGCAGGGGGAGAAAGAGGCCGTCGCATTTCCTGGCAACAATGCGGCGGCCGGAGGAGAAGGCCGGCGGGATTCAGGCGCGACGGCAGCGGAGGGCAACCGCGACCCCGAACATGCCGGCCCCGAGAAGCATGGCTACGGTGGCGGGTTCGGGGATGGGCGTGACGGTGTAGTCGATGGTGAGTTTCGGCACGAGGGCGGTATTTTCCCGGCTGGCAAATTTGAGGAGCTGGCGGACGGTATCGCTCTCGTCGGCATCGGCAAGGAGGAAGCTGATCGAGGTACCTGCGTTGTAGGCCGTCTGCACGGCATCAACGAAGGCTGCCGATGAGGACCATGTGACGCTGGCGGGAAGCCCGTACGAGCCCGATCCCTGGCTTGGGCGGAGGCTGACAGCGGAAGAAGAAAGCACGGTGGAGCCGGGGGCGCCGCTCTGCGTGTTGTTCCAGGTGGCCGTGGATTCGGTGAACGGGTCGGCGAGGTACAGGTTGACGGTGATGGATCCGATCGTGCTGCTGCCGTCCTCGACCACCTGCTGGAGAGTGAGGGAGACGGAATTGATGACGGCGTTTTCCGGGATGGCCGAAAGATCGAAGGTCAGGAGAGTCCGGAACTGAACCGGAGTGGCCAGGTGGCCGACCCAGAGTTCGGATTCGGCATTCTTGTTGGTGTTCCCTTGATCGGAGCGGACATAGGTATCCGCGGTCGAGGCAAGATCGATGCCGGCGGCGGAGGCAACCGTGCTGGCGAGTGCGAACGAAACGGCGGCGAGCAGAACCCGGCCGAGAGTATGCGTGGAGTTTTTCATGATGCTTGGATTCGAGTGAGGCGAATGAAGGGGAAAAAATGACACCGCAATGAAAGGTTAAAACGATTATCGTTGTCAAACGAAAAAAGAGCGTTCACAAATTCGTTCTGCTTTTTGTTCGTGCTTTTGTTCCTATGAGATCGCCTTGCGGCCTTTTCGAAAAACAAATTTTAATCGTTTATCTTGATGACTTCCAGAAACTCCATTCCAAAGACGAAATTCATTCGATTGCGGGCCGCGCCCGGTGTGCCGGTTGTGAGTCCGGGTGCAGCCGGCTTTTCCCGGATCGGGAAACGGGGCTGCGGCATTTTCCTGCGTCGGCCGGGGGAGTGTGGACGTGTGTCCGGTCCGGCAAGAACAGGCCAATCGCATCCTTGAGTCCTCCCGATTGTTGCGCGTTATGACTGCATTCATGAGCAGCGTTGAGATTCCTGATTCGCTTTTCGGTGGCACGGCGGGAGTGGCGAATCCCATCGCCCCGGGAGAGGCTTCCGGCCCGGGCGCCGGGACGGCCACGGTGGACCTGAAGGAGCTGTCGCGTCTCCTCGGGCTGAGCATGGTCAGCGTGTCGCGTGCGCTCAACAACCGTCCCGGCGTGAGCGCGAGCACGCGCCAGCGGGTGCTGGAAGCGGCCCGGGAGCACCGCTACACGCCCAACAGCGCGGCGCGTCAGCTGAAGGCGCGCCCGTCGATGGTGGCGGGGCTCTTTTTCGCGCCCTATTACGGTCCGTCGCGCGACATCAACCCGAACGCGCTCAACCTGATCGAGCGGCTGCGCGGCACGCTCGGAACCCGTGGCGTGGACCTGAAGGTGTTTTATTACCAGAACGACGCCGACCTGCGCGCCCAGGCGCTGGAAGTGGACGTGGGGATTTTTTACGGGCACTTCGCAGAATCGTCGTTCGCCGTGGCGCACGAGCGCGGCGTTCCCGCGGTGCTCTTCGACAAGCGTTCGCCCTTTGCCGACCAGGTGAGCGTGCTGGTGGATGCGGGGCAGAGTTGCAGCCAGGCCGTGCAATACCTCGCGGCGCTCGGACACCAGCGGATCGGGCTGATGACGGGACCGGCGGAAGAGTTGTATTTTCGCGAATACGCGGAAGCGTTTCCGGCGGCGCTGGGCGAATTTAACCTGGAGGAACGGAGGGACTGGATGTTCACGTTGCCGGCAGCGGCCTGCAACCAGGAGGGGGCCCGGGAGGCGCTGCTGCCGCTGTTGCGGCGGACGGTGGCCGGGGAACGCCCCTCGGCGATGGTATTTGCGTCGGACTGGCTGGCAATCGGCGGGCGGAGGGCCGCGCTCGATGCCGGACTGTCCCTGCCGGCGGATTTCAGCCTGGTGGGGCACGACAATCTGCCGGTGACGGCGGAACTCGATCCCCCGCTGACGACGTTCGACGTGCACATCGGCCGCGTGGTGCAGACGCTCACGCAACTCGCCGTGCTGCTCGGCTCGCGCGGCGGTGGCGACACGGCTTCCGGTTCGCGATCGGGCAGCCGCGAGGTGATGATTCCGCCCGATTTTGTAAAACGCAGTTCGTGTGCCTGCCTGCGTCCGCCGCCGAAAGCACGGGTGCCAGGGGCGAAAGCCTGAACCGCGATACGCACCCCGTCCTCTCCCTCCTGTCCCGCCCTCTTCTCCGGCTCCCCTTTTTCCCTCCCTCCTGCCGAATTTTTCCGATTCTCCGATGAAAACCCTGTTGTGTCTCTTGCCCTGCTCCCGGTCCACCGGCTCTGCCGGTTTGGCCATTGCGGCCGTGATGGCGGGCGCATCCGCAATCGCGGCGCAGCCCGACGGACTGTCCGATTTCCGCGGCGGACTGCCGAATGTCGCCGCGAAGGCGAACGTCGGAGAAACCGTGCGTGTGGCGTATCTGGGAGGGAGCATCACGGCGGCCGGCGGCTGGCGCGTGCTCACGACCGATTTCCTGAAACGCGAATTTCCGCGCGCAAACGTGGAGGAGATTTTTGCGGCAATCCCCGGTACGGATTCGGTGTTCGGTGCGTGCCGGGTGGATACACAGGTGATCGACCGCAGACCCGACCTGCTGTTTGTGGAATTTGCGGTCAACAACGACGGCCGGCCGGCGGAACTGATCCGGGAAACGACGGAGGGCATCGTCCGCCAGACTTGGCGCGCAAATCCCGGCACCGATATCTGTTTCGTCTACACGGTCAACCAGGGCCAGCTTGCCGATTACGAAGCCGGACGCAGCTCGGCCACCGCGCGCGCGATGGATGAAGTGGCGGCGCATTACGGCATCCCGTCGATCCACCTCGGCGTGGAGGTGGCGCGGCTTGCCAGGGCCGGCCAGCTCGTGATGCGCGGGCCATCGCAAGGACTCGATGGCGAAGGCCGCGACAAGGACGGGAAGCTCGTCTTCACCGGAGACGGCGTCCATCCGTTGCCGGCGGGGCACCATGTGTATTTTTCGGTGATCCGGCCGGCGCTGACAGAGATGCTGAACGCGGCATCAGCGCGCCCGGCCGCGCATGCGTTGCCCGCGCCGTTGACCGCCGCACCGTGGGAGCGCGCCGGCATTGCGCTTGTCGGGCAGGCGGAGCGCACCGGCGCGTGGGAGCAGGTGACGCCGGCAGCGGGCGACAAACGCACCGCCTGGCAACCGGCCAATCTCACACCGCCGCTCTGGATCGCAACCCGTCCAGGCGCGGCCGCCACGATGACATTCGAGGGCACCACGGTCGGCCTGCTCGGCATGAAGGGACCCGACAACGGACGCTTCCGCGTGACGGTGGACGACCTGCCGCCGGCAAGCGGGACGTTTTTCGATTCGTTCAGCGTGGAAGGCCACTACCGGTTGTCGGCATGGTGGTTCCCGCGACAACTGAAACCCGGCACGCACACGCTGCGCGTGGAGTTGCTCGAGGCCGGCGTCGAGCCGATCGACAAGACCGCGATGCTGAAAAAGCGCGGCTACGCACCCAAAAATCCGGAGGTGTTTGCGCAGAACAATCTGTACCTTTGCGGCTTCCTTCTGAAGGAGGCCTCACGCTGATCCTGTGGCGCTGCCGTCCCGCCCGTATTGGAACCGGATGCGGGCGGGACGCCCGCACCACGCTTTTATTCCATCTTTATGACCGTTTCTTTTGACCATCGCGCCCTTCTACTCGACGGCAGGCGCACGCTCGTTTTGAGCGGCGCCGTCCACTATCCGCGCAGCACGCCGGCCATGTGGCCGCGCATCCTGCGGCACATGCGGCAGTCGGGGCTCAACACCGTCGAGACCTACATTTTCTGGAATCTCCACGAGCGCCGGCGCGGCGTACTTGATTTTTCAGGACGGCTCGACCTCGTTCGCTTTTGCCGTCTCGCCCAGGCCGAAGGGTTGAATGTGATCCTGCGCATCGGCCCCTACATCTGCGCCGAGACCAATTACGGCGGCCTTCCCGGCTGGTTGCGCGATGTGCCGGACATCCGGATGCGGACGGACAACGAGGCGTTCAAGCGCGAGAAGGCCCGCTGGGTGCGGCTTGTGGCCGAGGTGATCCGTCCGCTCTGCGCGCCCAACGGCGGTCCCGTCATCCTCGCGCAGATCGAGAACGAATACGACAACATCGCCGCCACCTACGGCGAGGACGGGCGGCGTTACCTGCGCTGGTCCGTGGAACTGGCGCAATCGCTCGGGCTCGGCATTCCGTGGGTGACGTGCGCCGCCGGCCGCGCCGCCGAAGCGGGCGAGAAAGACGCCGTGGCGAGCGCGGGCGATTCGCTGGAAACCCTGAATGCCTTCCGCGCGCACGAAATCATCGGGCAACATTTCCGGGAGCACCCGGAACAACCCGCCCTCTGGACGGAGAACTGGGCGGGGTGGTATCAGACGTGGGGCGGCGTGCTGCCGAAACGCGAACCGGAGGAGCTGGCCTATGCCACCGCCCGGTTTTTCGCGGCGGGCGGCAGTGGCGTGAACTATTTTCTGTGGCACGGCGGCACCAACTTCGGGCGCGACGGCATGTACCTGCTGACGACTGCGTACGAATTCGGCGGGCCGCTCGACGAATACGGGTTGCCCACCACGAAGGCCCGACATCTTGCCCGGTTGAACAAGGCACTGGCGGCGTGCGCTGATAAAATCCTGGCCAGCGAGCGACCGCGGGCGATTACCGGTGAACGGAACGGCCTACTGAAATTTCAGTATTCGTCAGGTTTGACATTTTGGTGCGACGACGTCGCCCGGACCGTTCGGATCGTCGGGAAGAACGGCGAGGTGCTCTACGATTCATCCGCTCGCGTGGCGCCGGTTCGCCGCACCTGGAAGGCCTCCGGCGTGCGCTTCGCGCCTTGGGGCTGGCGCGCCGAGCCGTTGCCGGCGGCGTGGCCGGCGGAGGCGCAATCGGCGGTGACGGCGCGCAAGCCGCTCGAACAGCTTTTGCTGACGAAGGACGAAACGGATTATTGCTGGTACGAGACCGCGATTGTCGTGGAGGGGAGCGGCGACGTCCTCGTCGCCGGACGGGACGGCAGTCCCGCCGGGTTGGAAAGAGGCGCGCTGGCGCGCGTCGGGCGACGGGGACGTCGCCCCTCCATCGCGGGCCTCGCAAGCGAAGTCCCTGCGAATACCGTAAACACTCTCCGCCTCACCCGCGTGGCCGACATCGTTCACGTCTTCATCGATGGCACGTTCGTCGCCACCACGCCGACACCGTTGCGCGAGCGTCGAGGCAAGATGGATGCCGGGCTTTTTACGCAGACCTTTGAGCTCGATCTGAAGGCGCTGCGCATCACACCGGGCAAGCATCGCCTCTCGCTGCTCTGCTGCGCGCTCGGACTGATCAAGGGAGACTGGATGATCGGTTACGAAAACATGGCTCTGGAAAAGAAGGGCCTGTGGGCGCCGGTTTTCTGGAATGGAAAAAAGCTCGAGGGTGAGTGGCGTCACCAGCCCGGTCTGCTCGGTGAGCGTTGCGGGTTCGCCGATCCGGCGGCAGGCAGTCTGCTCGCGTGGAAAACGGCGAAGGCGGCGACCGGACGCGGAGCGCGGCGTCCGTTGAGGTGGTGGCGCACGACGTTTACCCGGCCGAAAGGTCACGGTCCGTGGGCGCTGGATCTCGGCGGCATGGGCAAGGGCATGGCGTGGATCAACGGTCATTGCATCGGCCGTTACTGGCTGTTGGCCGACACCGATCCGATGGGTCCGTGGATGGCGTGGATGAAGGGCAGCCTCACTGCCGCGCCTTCGAGCGGGCCGACGCAGCGTTATTACCATGTGCCCGACGACTGGCTGCGCACGGACGGGGGGCCGGATACGCTGGTGCTGTTTGAAGAGCTCGGCGGCGATCCGGCGACGGTGCGCCTGGTGCGCCGGGAGTGATGCGGGCGGGACGCCCGCGCGTGGCACGGCCATCCTGGCCGTGTGCCGGAGTGGCACGGGCATCTTGCCCGTGAGCGTTGCCTCCCGGCAGAAGTGGCGCGGGAGGCGCGGGCAGGGATGCCCGCGCCTCCCCGGAATCATGGGCTGGAAGCCCATGCCACTTTGCGGCGCTGCGCGCCGTCCACGGGCAAGGATGCCCGTGCCACGCGGAGAGGCAACGTCCACGGGCTGGAAGCCCGTGCCACGCCGGAATCATGGGCAGGATGCCCATGCCACGTTGCGGGCGGGACGCCCGCGCCACTTGCTCAGTACAGCTTGATGTACGCGGACCGGCGCAGTTTCTGGAGCCACTTTTCCTCCGAACTGCGGGCCATCTCGGTCACGAGCTCGCGTTCGATCTGGTCGCGGACTTCGTCGATGGCAGGCACGCCGGCGGCGCGGCGATCCTCGGCATAAAGGATGAAGCAGGAATTGCCCTGGAGAATGGGGGCGGTGGCCTCTCCTTTTTTCAGGGCAAAGAGCGGTTCGCTGAACTCGGCGGCGAGATCGTTCTTGCTGCGCCATCCCCAGTCGCCGCCACGCGCCTTGCGCGAGTCCTGGGTATAGGCCTTGGCGAGCTCTTCGAAGGATTCGCCGGCCTTGAGCTTGGCAAGGATATCGTTGGCGCGACCGATGAGCTGGTCGTCGGTTTCGTCCTTCTCGCGGTTGAGCTGGATCATGCGCAGGTGGACGCCCTCTTCCTGGTAAAAGCGTTTTTCGTTCTGCTTGTAATACTCCTCCACACGGGCCGGGCTGACAACGCTCTGGCTCTTGCGCTGCTGGCTGCGCATGTAGCCGTAAACGATGTCCTCCTCGACTTCCTTGCGGTAGTCGCGAAGGGTGAGGCCGCGGGCGCGCAGGAAGGAAAGGAAGCGGGCGCGATCGCCGTCGAATTGTTTGGTGAGGTTCTCGGCAAGGGCGTTGTCGATGTAGCTCGCGGGGATGTGGCGACGGCCGTCCTTGTAAAAATCCTTAACGATGAGAACGCGGTCGATGAGGCTGTGAATGATCTGGTCCTGCACGACTTCGACCTTGTCCTGGAATTGCTTCAGATTGGCTGACTCCATGCGGATCTGCTGGAGGATGGGCGCGAGCTCGCGGCGGACGTCGTCCACGGTGATGACCCGGTCCTCGACCACGGCGACAATGCCGTTGGCGAAACGCAGGTTGAGGCCGTCGTCTTCGGAGGCGGGGGCCGGCGTGGCCGCCGGCGCGGCGGCCGAAGGCCCGAGCGGAGCGGGAGGGGTGGCGACTGCCTGCGCGAGCAGGACGGGGGACGCGGCCGGAGAGAGCAAGGCGAGGAGGGCAAATGCAGGAAGGAAACGGCGGCCGGTCATGTGGTGGCGGGAAGGTTTTGCAGAAATGTCAGTATTTCGCGCAAACGTAGGAGGGGCCTGGGAGCGGTCAATCGTGGAAAGCGCGTGCCGAGCTGGACGAACTCGCCGGGGCGGCCGGGACCGCTGCCGGCCCGCACGCATTTGAGCACGGAGCCCTGGGTTTCGACGAGGATGAGGCCTTTTTCTTCTGCCCGGATGCGGATTTCGGTGACGAGGAGGAGGGCGCGGACGGGTTCGCCGTACTCGCCGAAGCGGTCGCGCAGGTCGGCTTCGATCTGCCGGAGCTGGTCGGGCGTGCCGGCGAGGGCGAGGCGGCGGTAGAAGTCGATGCGCAGCCGCGTCTCGCCGATCCATGAATGCGGCAGGCGGGCCTGGATCGGCTCGACGGGGACGGCTCCGGCGGCGGCGGCTTCGGCGGCCTTGATCGCGGTGTAGGAGGTGGCGTGGGAGGCGGACGTCGGGATCTGAAATTCGGGGTTTGAAAGTCCGGATTCCGGAGCGGGCGGGACGCCCGCGCCACGGAGGGGGCGATCGCCCGCTTCGCTTTCGCCGACGAAGACGAAGTCGAGTTTCACGTTGGCGCGGTGGCGGGCGGCGGTTTTTTCGCCCTTGAGCCGGGAAACGGACTGGCGCAGGAGCTGGCAATAGAGCTCGAAACCGACGCCGACAATGTGGCCGCTTTGCTGGGCGCCGAGGAGGTTGCCGGCGCCGCGCAGTTCGAGATCGCGCATGGCGATGCGGAAACCGGCGCCGAGCTGGTTGTGCGCGCGCAGGGCGTTGAGGCGCTCGCGGGCCACATCGACGAGGCGCGTGTGGCGGTGGAGCAGGAGCCAGGCGTAGGCCTGGTGCTTGAAACGGCCGACGCGGCCGCGCAACTGGTAGAGTTGCGAGAGGCCGAAGCGGTCGGCGCCTTCGATGATGATGGTGTTGCAGTTGGCGATATCGAGGCCGGTCTCGATGATCGTGGTGCAGACGAGCACCTGAAACTCGCCCGCGACAAACTCGGTCATGCGGCGTTCGAGGTCGTGCTCGTCCATCTGGCCGTGTCCGACGCCGATGGATACGTCGGGCAGCAGGCGGGCGAGGTTGGCGGCGACGAGGTCGATGGTCTGCACGCGATTGTGCAGGTAAAAAACCTGGCCGCCGCGCGCGATTTCGCGGCGGATGGCATCGACGACGATCTTGTCGTCGTAGGTCTTGACGATGGTCTCGATGGGGTGGCGGTTGACGGGCGCGGTTTCGATGACGCTCATGTCGCGCGCGCCGGTCATGGCCATGTAGAGCGTGCGCGGGATGGGCGTGGCGCTCATGCTGAGGACGTCCACGGTGGCGCGCAGGTTCTTGAGGCGCTCCTTGTGTTTCACGCCGAAGCGTTGCTCCTCGTCGATGATGACGAGGCCGAGATTTTTGAACGAGACGTCCTTGTTGAGGATGCGATGGGTGCCGATGAGGATGTCCACCTGGCCGGCGGCGGTGGCGGCGACGATGCGGTTGACTTCGCCCCGCGTGCGGAAACGGCTGATCATCTCGACGACGACGGGGTAGCCGGCCATGCGCTCGCGAAAGGTGTTCAGGTGCTGTTGCGCGAGGACGGTGGTCGGCACGAGGAGGGCGACCTGGCGGCCGCCCTGCACGGCCTTGAAGGCGGCGCGGATCGCCACCTCGGTCTTGCCGAAACCGACGTCGCCGCAGATGAGGCGGTCCATCGGCCGGGGGCGTTCCATGTCGGCCTTGGTTTCCTCGATGGCGCGGAGCTGGTCGCGGGTTTCGGTGAAGGGGAAGGAGGCCTCGAATTCCTTCTGCCAGTCGTTGTCGGGGTCGAAGGCGTGGCCGGGCTGCGCCTCGCGGGCGGCCTGGAGGCGGAGGAGGTCGGCGGCGAGGTCGAGCGTGGCATGCTCGGCGGCGCGGCGCGTTTTTTCCCAGCGGTTGGAGCCGATCTTGCCGAGTTGCGGACGGGTCTTGCTCAGGCCGACATAGCGGCTGATGAGATGCGATTCCTGGAGCGGGACGTGGAGGGTGACGCCTTCGTCGAATTCGAGCGAGATGACTTCGCGGACGCCTTCGTTGACGTCGATTTTCGTGAGTCCGCGATAGACGGCGATGCCGTGCTGGAGGTGGACGACGAAATCGCCTTCGACGAGTTCGCTGAAGTCGAGCAACTGGTCCACCTGGGCGCGCTGCTGTACGAGCCGGCGATGCGAGCCGGTGGTGCGGCGCGCGCGGTGGCGGCCGAAGAGTTCGGTCTCGGTGACGAGGACGAAGCCGAAGCCGGCAGGGGAGGGGGGAGGAGGGGAGACAGGGGAGGGATGGGACTTGTGGAGAAAACCTTCGGTGGCGGTGCCGGTGGCGAAATGCGGCAGCCGCTTCCGGAAGGCGGGATGCTGGCCGAGGAGTTCGCGGGCGCGCTGCTCCTCGCCTTCCTTCGAAAGGGCGCAGACGAGTGTGCAGCCGGCGTCGCGCCAGAGGCCGAGCTGCGTGAAAAATTCGTCGCGCGCCTGCTCTTCGGCCGCGAGGCGGTCCTGGGCGATGAGGTCGTCGGAGGGATAGCGGCGATGATGCCGGAGGCTTTCGAGGTCCCAGGTGATTTCGGCCGGCGGGTTGTCCTCGCGGTCGAAGAGAGCGGCGGCCTCGTCGAGATCCGCGACGCCGTGCAGGGCGGCGCAGCGGGCGAGAAGCGGGTTGAGCCGGGCGCGGGCGTCGTCGGGCAAGGCGCTGAATTTCCCGTCGAGCAGGGAGGGCTCGACGAGGACGAGTTGCGTGGCGGGGCCGAGGTATTCGGCGAGGCCGGTGCGCGAGAGGCCGAGCTTGAGGCGGGGCGAGGCGGCGATGGTGATTTCGTTGACGGAGGCGTCGGAGCGTTGGGTGACGGGATCGTAGGCGCGGATGTCCTCGAGTTCGTCGCCGAAAAAATCGAGCCGGTAGGGCTGCGTGGCGGTGACGGGGTAGACGTCGATGATGCCGCCGCGAATGGCGTAGTGGCCGGGCGATTCGCAGACGGCTTCGCTGTCGTAGTCGAGCGCCTGGAGTTTTTGCAGAAGCTCCTGGAAGGGGACGGTGGCGCCTTTGGAGAGCGTGAGTTCGTGCGAGGCGTATTCCTCGAGGGCGGGAACGGATTGCAGGAGGCCGGCGGGCGTGGTGAAAAGCAGGAGAGGAGGAGAGGCCGGGCGGGTGCGCGCGGCGGTTTTCCGGAGGGCGCGGAGACGCGAGAGCACGGTTTGCCGGTCGGCCGAGGCGGCGAACGCTTCGCCCATATCCCCGGAGCCGGTGGCGAGGGACTCGGGGAAAACGAGGACGGCAGGCGGGGACGGCGGCGGAATTTTCGATTCCCGATTCCCGATTTTCGATTGGGGGAGGAGGGGGGGAGGGGAGGCGGGAAACGGCGGGACGAGCGGCGGCAGGGCGTGGAAAAACGCGGTGTCGTCGGCGAGTTGCTCCGCGAGTTTGAGATCGGGCGCCACGACGAGCCAGACGGGAGCAGGCGTCGTGCGGACGATGTGCGCGATCACGGCTCCCCGGGCGGACGGACAGACTCCCGTGTGTTTGACGCCTGGCGGAACGGTGGGTGCGGACATGGAACCTCAGCGGAACGCTGTCGGGTCGGAAAGGCAAACCGGATGATGGCGCGCGCTTGGCAAGGAGAGCGGGGCTGGCCGGTTATCGTGCATATCTTGATGTGACGCAGACGGCCTTGACGTGGCGCGGGCCGGCTTACCCTCCCAGCGCTTTCTTGACGAGTTGCTCGGTGGTGGCCTTCGGCCCGATCGCCAGGCCGGCGCGGCGGACGGATTCATCCGCCTCGGCCTGCTTGTAACCGAGCGCCACCAGCGTGAGCACGGCATCGCGCACATGCGAACCGCCACCGCCGCCCGCCGCTCCGGCAGTCCCCCCCGCGCCGCCGCCCGTCACCGGCGACGTGCCGTCAGCGGAAGACGTCGCCCCGACCTTGGCGCGCAATTCGACCACGAGACGCTCCGCAGTCTTTTTGCCGATGCCGGGGCATTTCGAAAGCGAGCTGATGTCGCCCGCGCGAATCGCGCCTTCGAGCACCGGCAGCGACATGCGGCTCATGATCGTGAGCGCGAGTTTGGGCCCCACGCCGCTGACGTGCTCGATCATCATCCTGAAAAAGTCGCGTTCCTCCGCGCTGGCGAAACCGTAAAGCGTCTGCGCGTCCTCGCGGTAAATCACGAGGGTCTGCAGCTTCACGGTGGCGCCGACCGCCGGAAGTTTTTCGGCGGTGGTCACGGGGATGTTTACCTCGTAACCGAGTCCGTTGATTTCGATGACGGCGCGAAGCGGCGTGGCTTCGGTCAAAAGGCCCTGGATGGAAGTGATCACGGGGAAGAGTTGATAATTAAGGAATTAAAAATTAATAATTAAGAATTCGGAAACAGGACCGGGAACGAAACAGATGCGGAATTTGAACCGGAATGACAGGGTGCCTGTCCCACTCCGTCCATTATTAATTTTTAATTATTAATTCCTCATCACGCCATCAGCCCCAGCACGTCCTGCATGTCGTAAACGCCCGGCCGGGGCTTCGTCGCCGGTTCCGTCAGCCAGCGGGCGGCGCGGACGGCGCCGCGGGCAAAGATGCCGCGGTCGGACGCCTTGTGCGTGAGTTCGAGCCGTTCGCCGAGCGCGGCAAACATCACCGTGTGGTCGCCCACGACGTCGCCGCCGCGCAACGAATGGATGCCCACCTCCGTCGGCTGGCGCTCGCCGGTGATGCCTTCTCGGCCGTGGCGGAGCGCATCGGCGCCGAGCTTGCGTTCCTCGAGGATGATTTCGAGCAGGCGGGCGGCCGTGCCGCTCGGCGCGTCTTTCTTGAAACGGTGGTGCATCTCGACCACCTCGGCATCGTAGTCGGAGCCGAGGACCGAGGCGGCGCGGCGCGTCAGCGCATAGAGGAGATTGACGCCGACCGAGTAGTTGCCCGCCCATACGCAGGGGATCTGCGCGGCGGCGAGGGTGGCGAGGAGTTTTTTCTTTTCGTCGGCCGGGTGGCCGGTCGTGCCGATGACCAGCGGCTTTTTATACTTCACCGCGAGTTCGATCACTCCGGCCGTGGCCGAATGGAAGCTGAAATCGATCACGACTTCGGCGCGGGCGATGCCGTCGGCGAGATCGTCACCGGCATCGAGCGCGGCGGTGAGGGTGTCGCCGGCTTCCTGCGCGGCGGCGGCGATGGCGTGGCCCATGCGACCACGGGCTCCCACAAGGGCGATGTTCATAAAGGCTGAAGAACTGAAGGCTGAAGATCGAAAGACAAGGCCGGAAGAAATGGCCGCCGGATCGTCATGACTTTCGCGGCTGCTTCCGGCGCTTGCCGCCGAAGCCATCGAGCGCGGCGAGGAGCGTGGCGCGGGTGTCGTCGGCCATCTCGCAGAGCGGCGGGCGGACGACGTCGCTGCCGATGAGCCCGGCGCGGGCGAGCGCCACCTTGACCGGCACCGGGTTGGGCTCGATGAAAAGCGCCTTGAACACCGGATACAGCCGGCGGTGGAGCCGGGTTGCCTTCGAGAACTCGTCGGCGAGGGCAAACTGCACGAGTTGAGCCACTTCCTTCGCGTAGAGGTTGGAGGCCACGCTGATGACGCCTTCGGCGCCGACCGACATGAAGGGCAACGTCAGCGAATCGTCGCCGCTGAGCACGGTGATGTCGTTGCCGAGCGCCTGCTTGATCTGGTCCACGCGGTCCACGGAGCCGCCCGCCTCCTTGATGTAGCGGACGTGCGGATACCGGGCGCGCAGCCGTTCGATGACGGGCACGCCGATCTCGATGCCGCAACGGCCCGGGATCGAATACAGGATGACCGGCCGGCTGGTGGCCTCGGCCACGGCGCTGAAATGCCGGAAAAGCCCCTCCTGGCTCGGCTTGTTGTAGTAGGGAGCGACCACGAGCATGGCGTCGGCCCCGGCGGCGTGGGCGTTGGCCGTCAGCTCGATGGCCTCCCGGGTGGAGTTGGAGCCGGTGCCGGCGATCACGGGCACTCGCCCGCGGGAAGCGGTGATGACGGCGCGGACCACCTCCATGTGCTCGTCGTGGGCGAGCGTGGGCGACTCCCCCGTCGTGCCGACCGGGACGAGGCCGTTGATACCGGATTTGATCTGGTATTCAACGAGTCGGGAGAGGTCGCCCCAGGCGACTTGCTGGTTTTTTGTAAAAGGGGTGACGAGGGCCGTAATGGCACCGGTCAGTGGTCGGAGCTTCATGGGAACAGGAGAAGAACGAGGAGAGTTACCTTGCACGACGAGAGCAGCCCGATTTATCTCCGGCGCAACTTTTTTCCCGTTTTCCGGCCAAACCTTCCCGATCTCCCGCTTCATCCCCCCTCTCCTGCCACTCCCTTTCTCCTATGCCTGAACACACACCCGTCGAAATATTCAACGCGCTCCTCAAACTCGGTGTCGACAGCGGCGCCAGCGACGTTGTCGTCAAAACCGGCTCCCCCGGCCACCTGCGCCTCTCCGGCAAGCTCAACGCCGTCGAGATGGAGCCGTTCACGAAAGAAACCGTCGAAGGTTTCGTCCTGGAAAGCGTTCCCGAAGTGTTCCGCCCGACCTGGAAAACCAATTCGCAAATCGACTACTCCTATGTGGTCGAGGGTATGGGCCGTTTCCGCGTCAACGCCTTCCGCCAGCGCGGCACGGTCAGCGTGGTGTTCCGCTACATCAAGAATGACGTTCCCACTCTCGAAGGCCTGCAACTGCCCGCCGAACCGATCCTCAAGATCACCAACGTGAAGGACGGCATCATCATCGTCTGCGGCGCCACCGGCAGCGGCAAGAGCTCGACGCTCGCCGCCATGCTCAACTGGATCAACCAGAACCTCGACCGCCACGTCATCACGCTCGAGGACCCGATCGAGTACACGTTCGACGACCGGAAGTCCGTCTTCCAGCAGCGCGAGGTCGGCCTCGACGTGCCGACCTTCGAACTCGGCATCACCTCCGTCCTGCGCCAGAATCCCGACATCATTTTCATCGGCGAGATGCGCGACCGGATCACGTTCGAGACGGCCATCTCCGCCGCCGAGACGGGCCACCTCGTGCTCACCACGATGCACGCCAACACCGTGGCGCAGGGTCTCACGCGCCTCTTCGAGTTTTTCCCGGCCGAGGAGCAGACCCTCGCCCGCCGCCAGGTGTCGAACACCCTGCGCGGCCTCATCTGCCAGAAACTCATCCCCACGCTCGGCGGCAGCGGCCGCGTGCCCGCCTGCGAAATCCTCACGGCCGACTCCGTCGTGAAAAACCTCATCGCCGAGGCGCAGACCGAAAAGATCACGGCCATGATGGAAACCGGCACCGACTCGGCCAGTTTCTCGTTCAATCGCGAACTGCTCCGCCTGTTCAAGGCCAACAAGATCACCAAGGCCGACGCCATCCGCTTCTCGCCCAACCCGCAGGCGCTCGACATGAACATGAAGGGCATCTTCTTCAAGACCTGAGCAGGCCTGAGCGGCATGACACCCGGGCCTGCCGCCCGGTCCGGGTATTTCAGGCCTGCTCGCACATGACGTCGCTGCATGGAGTCGCACCCTCCCCTGCCCGATGCCGATGCTTGCGCCATGCCCTCCTGCGCGCAAGGCTCGCCCTTCGCAACCAACACTCTCCAGCCACCAGCCATGCCCGATTCCAGTTCTCCCGTTATTCTTGTCATCGATGATGACGCCGAGGTCCGCTATTCGCTCAGCCGTGTGCTTTCCTCGAAAAACTACCAGGTCGCCGAGGCTGCCAGCGGCGAGGAAGGCGTGGCCATGGTCAAGAAAGGGCCGCACCCGGCCGTCGTCTTTCTCGACGTGCGCATGGGCGGCATGAGCGGACTCGAAGCGCTCCAGCACATCCGCTCCGCCAACCCGCGCCAGCTCGTCATTCTCATGACCGCCTTCGGCACCGCGCAAACCGCCATCGAGGCGATGAAGTACGGCGCGTTCGACTACATCATGAAGCCGTTCGACCCGGCCAAGGTGCTCACGCTCGCCGAAAACGCCCTCAAGGCGCATCACGACATGCGCACCGCCGGCGAGTACAAACCGACCATCAACGTCGACGATTACCGCGAAGGCATCGTCGGCGCCTCGCCCGTCATGCAGGACGTCTTCAAGATCGTCGGCCAGGTCACGGCCAGCGACGTCACCGTGATGATCACCGGCGAGAGCGGCACCGGCAAGGAACTCGTCGCCCGCTCGATCTGGAAACACTCGCACCGCGCTTCCAAAACCTTCATCGCCGTCAACTGCGCCGCCATCCCCGACAACCTCATCGAGAGCGAGCTGTTCGGGCACGAAAAAGGCTCGTTCACCGGGGCCACCACGCAGCGCATCGGCAAGTTCGAGCTCTGCGACCGCGGCACCATCTTTCTCGACGAGATCGGTGACATGGCCCTCGCCACGCAGACCAAGATCCTGCGCGTCCTCCAGCAGGGCGAGATCCAGCGTGTCGGCGGCACCGAGACCATCCGCGTCGACGTGCGCATCATCGCCGCCACCAACAAGGACCTCGAGGCCATGGTGAAGACGAAGACCTTCCGCGAAGACCTCTACTATCGCCTCAACGTCGTGCGCATAAAAATGCCCCCCCTGCGCGACCGCATTGGCGACATCCCGCAGATCATCGATTTCTGTCTCCAGAATCTGGTGAAACAGAAAAAAACCCGCGTCAGCAAGGTGTCGCCCGAGGCCATCAACATCCTCGCCGGCTACGAGTGGCCGGGCAACGTGCGCGAACTCGAGAACGTCGTCTACCGCAGCGCCGTCATCGCGCAAGGCGACATGATCCTGCCCAAGGACTTGCCCGCCGAGATTCGCGATACCGTGCGCCCTGCGGCAGCGGCTGCCGCAGTCCCCGGAACCGCGCCGGCGCCAGGCGCCTTCCCGACTCCCGTGCCTGCCGCACCCGCCGGCTCCGTCGCCCCTTTCCCGGCAGCGTCGCCGGCGGATACCGCAGCCCCGGGCTCCGGCCAGCCAACGCATCCGGCGACATCCGTCGCCGCGTCAGCCACCGGTGACGCGCCGCCGGAAACCGGGCCGGAACCGGTCGCGCCTGCACCGGCTGTCCCGTCTGCCCCGGTCGCGACGGTGCCCGCCCTCACCGTCGAGGCCGCGCTGGATTTTCTTCACCATGCCCTCGCGGGCGGCGACGAGCCTCTCCTCAAACGCCTCGAACGCGAAATGATCATCCGCGTCATCCGGTCCACCGGCGGCAATGTCGCCCAGTCGGCGGATGTTCTCGGCATCACCCGGGCGACCCTGAAAAAACGCGTCGAGGAACTCGGGCTCTGACCGGCGGCGCCGGCTCTCTTGCTCCTGCAAGAAACAGTCATTTGACATCTGATGTGACGCGGAGCGTCGTGGCGCGGGCGTCCCGCCCGCAGACGGCGAAGCCGCCGGATTGTGTGGCACGGGCTTCCAGCCCGTGTTCAGCGGGCGTCCCGCCCGCCTCCGGCGTGGCACGGCCATCCTGGCCGTGGACGGATCGGCAGCAAAACGCCGCCGGTTTGTTTCCGGACGGCGCGGAGAGGCAACGCTCACGGGCAAGGATGCCCGTGCCACGCCGGAATCGTTCTCGTACTCTTTCTCCGGTCCGGGTTCGTTCTCCTTCTCTTTCTCCTGATCGATCATTCTCCTGCTCCGGCACTCGCACGACGCGCCGCAGCACAAGAAAGAGTGAGAGAACGAGAAAGAGTGGGAGCGGGCGGGACGCCCGCGCCACGGGGCTGCAACCGGTTTACCGGCGACCGCGGCTGCCGCCGCGCATGCCGCGAACGAGGCGGCCGGCGGTCTTCGGAGGTGCGGCGACGCCGGTGGCGTTTTCGTCAAAGAGCGCCGAATAGATGTAGTCGAAATCGTCGAGTTTCTTTCGCTCGATGGCGGCGTCGATGTAGCGCTCGATCGAACGCGCGTCGCGCACGTCGTCCTCGGTGACGAGCGTGAACGCGTCGCCGGTGGCGTTGGCGCGCCCGGTGCGGCCGATGCGGTGGACGTAGTCCTCGGCGTTTTCCGGCACGTCGTAGTTGATCACGTGCGACACGCCGGCGATGTCGAGGCCGCGGGCGGCGATGTCCGTGGCCACGAGCACCTCGAACTTGCCGCTCTTGAAGCCTTCGAGCGCCTCGACGCGCTCGCGCTGGCTGCGGTCGGAGTGGATCACGCCGACGGTGTGCTGCTCGCGCTGGAGGCGGTGCGCGATGCGGTCGGCTCCCATCTTGGTGCGCGTGAAAATGATGATGCTCTTGAATTCGGTGCGCTTGAGGAGCTCGATCAGCAGGTCGAATTTCTGGGAAGCCACGACCGGATAAAAGGCGTGCGAGACAGTCTCGGCGGGCGAGCGGCGCTGGCCGATCTTGATCTGCACGGGGTCGCGCAGCGCCCAGCTCGAAAGCTGGGCGAGCTCGGGGGGGAGGGTGGCGCTGAAGAAAAGCGTCTGGCGCTCGCGCGGGCATTGCTGGACGATGCGCTTCACATCGGGCAGGAAGCCCATGTCGAGCATGCGGTCGACCTCGTCGAGGATGAGGATTTCGATGCTATCGAGTGTGAGCGTGCCCTGTTCGAGGTGGTCGAGCAGACGGCCGGGGGTGGCGGCGAGGACGTCGACGCCGCGCTGCAGGTCCTCGCGCTGTTTGCCGTATCCGACACCGCCGTACACGATGGTGGTGGTGAGGTCGGTGTATTTGGAGTATTTCTGGAACGCCTCCTCGACCTGGAGCGCGAGTTCGCGGGTCGGTTCGAGGACGAGGCAGCGGAGACGTCCGTGCGCGCCGAGGCGGTGGAGGACAGGCAGGGCGAAGGCGGCGGTCTTGCCGGTGCCGGTCTGCGCGGAGCCGGTGACATCGCGGCCTTCGAGGACGAGCGGCACGGCCTGGGCCTGGATGGGCGTGGGATCGGTGTAACCCATTTCGGCGGCGGCGAAGGCGATGGCGTCGTTGAGCCCGAGCTTGCTGAACGCGGTGTCCTGCGGCGGGATCTCGACGGGCGTGACGGGCTTTATCGGATCGCGGCGCGGATGCTCGAAGGTTTCGTCACGCGGGGGGCGTTCGCGACGTTCGCCGCGCCGGCCGCCGCGTCCTTCACGGCTTTCACCGCCGGGGCCGCCGCGACGACTGCGTCCGCCGCTGCGGCTGCCGCCCTCGCGGGATTCGCCGCGCGGTTCGCGGGGTTCGCGCGGCTGGCGACCGGACCGCTCGCCGCGTTCGCCACGCGGACGGGAACGGTCGCCCTTGTCGCGTGCGGCGGCGTCGCGGGAGCCTGAGGATGCGGAAACGGAGGTGCCGCCGGATGATTTTGCCGGGCTGGCCGGAGACGAAGGCGCGATCTTGGCGCGGATCTTCGCGATGAGCTTTCTTAACATAAATATCGGATTAAACTCCGGAGACTCGCCGAAGAACGCCGGTTGGCAACCTGCAATCTGCGCAAGGGATATTTCCTGGCGGTTACATGCGTCGTGCCGCCAGCCAGGCCAGAGCGAGAAGCCCGGCGATGAATCCCAGAATCAGCAGGATCTTGAAAAACGCCTTGGTCTTGCGAAAATCTGCGTGCGCGGGCTTGGCGGGATGCCGGTGTTTTTGGAAGGCGCTCGAATCGGGAGCGCGTGTTCTGGCATCGCTTCTTCCCAGGATGTCTGCGTTCTCCGGTGTTGGCCGGTCAGGGTTATGTGGGTCCATAATGCAAGAGGGAGTTTGCAACTATGGGGCATTTACCGGAGGTGGCGACTGTTATCCGGATGCGCTGGCCTGCGATATGGTTCAGTTGATCTGTTAGTCTTTATAGAATAACAGATTGAATAAGTTATTAAATTGCAAGGCTATGGCTTGTCCGGAGCAGCCGTCTGCAAGCGGATCATTGCTTCGGCGTAACGTTTGCCGAATTCGCGTTGTGCAGCGGAGCCGAAGTGGAGTTCGTCGCCCTTGTGGGCGAGGCCATGCGAGGGCACCGTGGCGGCAGCGGCAACGAGCGTCGGGAGAGAATCGATCTGTTCGTTCACCACGCGCGCCCACGGCGACTTGTTGGCGGAGCGTGTGTAGAGGAATTCGCCGAGTTCGCCGGCCACGAAGGGGACGTCGGGCGCGTCCAGATCGCGACGGAAACCGGCCACGATTTTCGCGAGGTTGGCGGCATAGGCGCGGGCCTTGGTCTCGCTGCCGCATTCGCTTTCACCCTGGTGCCAGAGGATGCCGCGGAGTTTTCCGGAGGGCTGGGCGAGGCGGGCGCGGCGGACGGCTTCTTCGTAAAGATCGCCGCCCGGCATCCAGCGGCTTTGCGGGGTGCCGCCGACCGCGCACGGGATCAGGCCGATGGTGACGCCGGGTTTTTGCGCCGCCATGAGCTTCGCAAAGGTGAACCCGAGGCCCACGCCGGCCGCTTTCGGTTTGTCGAAGTGAACCGGTTCACCCTGCAACTGCCATGCATCCTCCGGTCCGAACACGAGCACGCGCGGGTCGGGCGCGCGGTCGGCATCGGTGAGCGGACCGCGTCCGGCCATGTTGGACTGGCCGACGAGCAGATAGAGATCGAACCTGGCGGCGTCAGGCGGCGTGGCCGGTTGCGCGACGGTGGTGGCCGACGCGGTGGTCTTGCCGGGCGCGTCGGCTGCAGCGATGACGCGAGGCGAGGCGGCGAGCGCGACCACGGCAGCGGCGGCCGGCAGGACGGCAGGCAGGGAGAACAGGCGGGAGAGGCAACGGTGCGGGTTCATGCAAACCATCCCGCAAACCGGAAGGCCGCGGGGCAACGGTCGGCGGGGAGCATTCGTTTTCAGATGGGCGTTTTGATGCGCGTCCTGATGAGCGTCTTCGCTGAATTTTTACACAAAGCTCGCGAAGAGCGCGAAGTGACAAAGCTGCGAGGAAGCAGGGAACCCTTGTGCACCTTGTCTCCTTCGCGTCCTTTGCGAACTTTGTGTAAAAAATCCGGAAATCCGGGAAGAGGGGAGCGGGGTTACAATCCCCGCAAGAACCGTTCCGGATTGGCGAGGAAGTTGCGGGTCAGTTGCACATGCGGCAGGTCGTCGTACGCGGTTTCGGCGAGCCGGCCGTCGTCGAAACAGAGCAGCCGCGCGCCGGGGTACGCGAGCAGCAGCGGCGAGTGCGTGGCCACGATGAACTGCGCCGCGCCCTCCTCGACCAGCGCCTTCATCAGGCTGAGGAACGCGAGCTGGCGCTGCGGCGAGAGCGCCGCCTCGGGTTCGTCGATCAGGTACAATCCGCCCGGGACACACCGGGTCTGGAAAAATTTAAGGAAACTCTCGCCGTGCGACATCGCGTGCAGGTCCTCGCCGTAGCGCGAAGTCAGCGCCTGTTTTTGCGCAAACATGTAACCGCGCACCCGCGGGTCGTCCTTGAAGCGCTCGGCCATCTCGTCCATCGACTCGGCGCGGCGGCGTGTTTCGCGGGCGAAATTGAAAAAATCCTCCGCTCGCAGGAAAAAACCGTAGTGCGTGCGCGGGCGCCACCCGAGCCGCAGCGCGCGGGCCAGCGGGCGGACGGGGTCGAGGGTTTCGTCGTGCTCTAGGGGCGCTCCGGTGGCCGGAGGCAGCCGCGCGGCGAGCGCCACGGCTTCGAGCAAGGTGGATTTGCCGGAACCGTTTTCCCCGACGAAAAACGTCACCGGCGTCGTGATTTCCATTTCGTCGAACCCGCCGAGCGACGGCACGGTGAACGGGTACGCCTCGAGATCTGGCTCGGGGCCGGGTCCGGACCGGGGACTGAAGGAAATATGGCGCAGGTAGATCACGGCGGCGGCGGGGGGGATGGTGTGGTGTTGGCTTGTCTGGCCGGAAGGCTGGACCGGATGCGGGACGGATGGCAAGGAGCGGCGGCATGGCAAGCTGTCGGCCTTCGGCCTCGGTACCTGCCGCTGCTGACGACGCAATGCGTCGCCGGTTCGGGCGGCGAGGCACTGGGCGAGGCGCTGACGCGCCTCGTCGCAGCGGCAGGAATGCCGCCGCTCCGTCGGACCCGCTGCCTCCCTGTTTCCACGCGACACGCGATCAGGTTTTCTCTCTTTGCGCTCGCCTCGCGCCCGCGGGCAGGCTGAACGTTTCCGTTTCGTTTTTCCTCCCGATCACTCTTTCCGACCTCCCTCCATCGCCACGCTACCTGTTACCATCTCATGAAGGCCCAGCTCATCGCCCGCTTTCGCGCCATTTACGGCCGTGATCCGCAACTCGTCACCCGTGCGCCCGGCCGCATCGAATTCATCGGCAACCACACCGATTACAACGGCGGCACCGTGCTCGGCGCTTCCATCGACCGGGGCGTGTGGGTCGCCATCGCTCCCGCCGAAGCCGCCGCGCCCTCGCGCCGCCGCCTGCATGCGGTTTACACCGGCGAGACAATCGAACTCGACTCCGCCGCTCCGCTCGCGCGCCTCGAAGGCAAGGCCTCCTGGGCGAACTACCCGCTCGGCATCCTCGCCGCGCTTCCGGAATTCGGCCAGCGGGCGCCCGCCGGTTTCGATTACCTCGCCGATGCCGATCTGCCCGCCGGTTCCGGCCTTTCCAGCAGCGCCGCCATCGAACTCGCCTCGGCCCTCGCCTTCCTCGGCATCACCGGCCAAAACCCCGACCGGGAGACGCTCGTCAAGATCGGCAAACACGCGGAGAACCACTTCGTCGGCGTGCCTTGCGGCATTCTCGACCAGGGCGTCTCCGGTTTCGGCGAGAAAGACCATCTCGTGTTCATCGATTGCCGCGGTCCCAAATTCTCCACCGTGCCGATGCCGGCCGACGCGCATTTCTGGATTTTTAATACGCACACCAAACACGCGCTCGTCGACGGCCTCTATGCCGCGCGCAACCGCGAGTGCATGGCCGCCGCCCAGGCCCTCGGCGTCGAACTCCTCTGGCAGGTGACGCCCGCGCAGGTGCTCGCGGCCGAAGGCAAGCTCGATCCCGTTGTATTCAAACGAGCACGACACATCACCGAAGAAATCGCCCGCGTGGATGCGACGAAAGCCGCGCTCGCGAAAGGCGACCTGGTTGCCGTCGGAAAACTCCTCACCGCCTCGCATCGCAGTTCGCAGCATCTTTTCGAAAACAGCACACCCGAGCTCGATTTTCTGGTGGACACCCTGGAGAAGGCCGCGGGCGTGTACGGCGCGCGCCTGAGCGGCGGCGGTTTTGGCGGCGCGGTGATGTCGCTGACGGACGGCAACTTCGGCCAGGCGCAGGCCGAAAAGGTGGCCGAGGCCTATGCGGCGAAATTCGGCTCCCGCCCCGACATCCTCCACATGCAGACCGGACCGGGTGCGGCGGTGATGTAAGAGGCGCCATGCGGCCATGTGTAGCCAAACGCGTCCCTGCGTGTGGTGATGACGAAGACGCGAAGCGTCGCCCGATTCAGAGGCGAGGCGCTGACGCGCCGTATCCGTTTAGCCGGTCCGCGCCCTGTAGCTGCGCCCTGTAGCCGCGAACGTAAGTTCGCAGGCTCCGGGGGGGGGGAGGCGGGCAAGGAAACAAGGTACGGGGAGGGCGTAACCTCCCTCTCTCTCTTTCTTTCTCTCCGTCTCACTCTCTGTCTTTTTCTCTGCGCCCACTCCCGATCTCTGCGGTGTAAAAATCTGCACCACAGAGGTTGGGAGTGGGCGCAGAGGGCAAGCCAGCGTCCCCGGAATCCTCAACTTCTCCGGCATTCAGAATCCTCGCGCACTGCAACGAATCCCCGGGATCGCAGTGTAAAGGACTTCCGGGGTTGCAACCAACTTGGCATTGCGGCTGTGACCCCGGGCGATTTCCTGAAAAACATCCGACAATCCTCCAAATCATGAACACGCTCACCGTTCAACTCCCCGAATCCCTGCACAGGAACATCCGGGAACTTGCTCTCCGTGATGGCTGGAGCGTTGACCAGTTTATCGTTTCCGCTGCCGCCGAGAAAATGGCGGCGCTTGTCACCCTCGATCATCTGCGTGAAGAGGCCGCGAAAGGCAACCGGCGCGAGTTCGATGCGTTTCTCTCCGCAGTCCCGGACATCCCGCCTGACCAGGAATCCGACCGTATCCGGACCGACGATTGATCAGCGACGCACCGGCGGCGCGGTGGCGCCGTCATGCCATTCGCCCTGAAGTTTCACGGTGCGCGGATGCGCGGGCAGGCCGTAGCGGTTGGCGTTGAGGAGCGAAATCAGGAGGTCCATCGCCGCCGCGCCGACCTGGTCGTTGCACTGGTCGATGCCGGCGATGCCTTTCCAACCGGGGTCGAGATCGAGGTGAGCGAACGCCACGTTACCATTACTTCCACTGCGCCCGCGCTTGCTGCTGCCCGGCACCCGCACGCCCGCACCGCGTAGCCAGTCGAGTGCGAGGTGATCGGAGCAGATGATGGCGTCGGGCTTTTCGCGGCGATACCAGGCGAGGAAAACCTCCGGTCCCCAGTCCTTGCTGAGCAACGGCGGCACACCGGGATTTCCTGCGCGAAACTGGGCAAGCAACATGGCCGAGAGCATGGCGGATTCGGCGTGCTCGGGACGGTTGCCATCCAGCGCCAGACCGGGACGGCGGTAGCCGAGACGCAGGAGATTCTGAGTGGCGAGTTGCACGCTGTGCCCGTGGTCGTTGCAGACGAAATCCACTCTGCTACCAGGCACCGGCACGCCAATGGCAACGAAGGCGAACTGGTCTTTATCGATTTCGAGAGCATCAAAATCGTCCTGCATCTGATGCAAAATGAGTCCGCGGATACGCCGTGCATCGAGCATTCGGGCAAGCGGCACCTCGGCGGCGGTGAAGTGCACGTGACAAAATTGCTCTACCAGAAACCCCGCGCGCCCGGCCTCATGTGTGATGCCCTTCAGGAACAAACCCGGCGTGCTGTGCAAGGGGTATTTTTTTACGTCGAGTGTGGAGAGCAGGCCGACGATCGATTCCACCCGCCTCCGCAATCGCGTACTCACCTGGCTCATGAGTGCGGTGACCATCGGGTTGGGCTTGTATCCGTGTTCGGCGGCGAGCTTCAGGACTCGCTGTCGTGTTGTCTCGGAAACGCCCGGTCGCCCGCGTAATGCAAGGCTGGCCGCGCCGGGGCTGACGCTGGCGAGTTGGGCGAGTTCGCGGATATTGAGCATGGCGGAGATATTTCTACCGGTGAGATTCTGTACGGGCAACTAAACATGTTTAGCTTCACGGCATTTGCGCTGCTCGGTGTCATTCCGTTGGGTCTCCCCATGCACCCTCCGTTTACCCATATCCTGTCACACGCCTCATCCCCATCCCGGCGTGCCTTTACTCTCGTCGAACTGCTCACTGTCATCGCCATCATCGGCATCCTCGCAGGCATCCTGATCCCGGTTGTCGGTCGTGTGCGCGAATCGGCGCGCATCACGCAATGCCTCTCCAACTTCCGCCAGCTTGGCATGGCCTACTCGCTGTTTCTCGGTGAGCAAAAAGACCTCCTTCCACCCTACTCCGACGCCGACTTTCCCGGTGGCGCAAGCCTCGCGGCACTCCGCCCCTACGTGCAAATCAAGACAGACGGTGCTCCCGTAACCGGTGTCTTCTCCTGCCCGACAGCAAAACCCGTTCTCGAACGCACCTACACCAACTCATGGCTTCGCAACTCGTATCAACAAAATCGCAGCTGGGATGGGTTTGGACGCAGCGAAAAAGGCCGGAAATCCATCCGCTCGTTCAACGCCCCCTCCCTTGCCATCCTCGCTTACGAACGCTGGGGCGAGCGTGACACCACCTGGATCACGCCCAACACACACACCTCCGTCCGCAACATCCTGTATGTTGATTTCCACGTAAAATCCGCCCGCGACCTCATGGACGTAACCGCACTCTCCGAAGCATTGAAGCAAAACTGACATCTCCCCCTCCTCCGCCAATCCATAACCAATCCGCGAATACGCCCATGAACACCATCACCACAAAACAACCGCCTCGTCTCATCGCCCGCCGTCGCCTGAACGCATGGTCGCACACAATGTGTGCCACTGCCGGCGCACTCACACTCGCCGGATTCGCGTTTGGGCCGGGCGCAAGCACCGCCCGCGCACAAGCCACCGGAATTGACGTTTCACGTTATTCAAGCTGGACCGCTGAAGCCGTCGTGAAGACAAGCGGCCAAAACACACACGGCACCGCCTCGAATCCGACCGCCGCCGTCTGGAGTTATTACCGTCAGGATGGTGTTTCCATCAGCGATGATGGCGAAGGCGGGACAATCAAGACCGGCATCACCACGCTCACCTCACCCACAACGTGGACCCCCGTGAACTACGTCTCGGGCGACAGCCTTTTCAATCTTAACACCACTGGCGGTCGATCCAGAGTCCGGGCATTTGCAGACAGGATACAAACTTACTGGAACGTGAAAAGCCCGGCTGATCCGAACGATCCTCCGCCCGAACTCAGACCAGCCTGGATAATCACCACCTACAGGGAGCTTTCCATCGACGGTGGCGTGTATGACATCGGAGGGAAACTTTCCTGGCAGTTGGACAACACGGCGTCTCCCGGAAATCTCAACATCGTGATCGCCAAAATCAGCGTCAGCGGAGACGTGTCCGTTCTGTTCAACACAACAACGGCTAACGTCGGTTTGACGGGAACCTTTACGGTGTTCGATCAGGCTGAGGGAACGCTTCCGGAAAGCCTGACAGGAATCGTGCTTGCCGAAAACGAACAACTCGCCTTCGCCATTCGTGGCAGCGCCGCCCAACACCGCAGTGTTTACCTGGTTGACCAAGACCTGACGCTGACGTTGCGCACCACGCAAGTTCCGGAACCCGCGCACGCAACCCTGCTGTTGGCAGGGTTCGGCGCGTTGATGTTCATCGTGCTTCGCCGCGCCACCGCGCAACGCAAACACACCACCTGACCGACCCTGTTTCAGGCGTGTCGTCATCGCCACCATCCATGCATCCATTTTTATCGACAATTGCAACCGCCGCCGCCCTCACCGGCCTGTTGCAACCCCTGTTGCGAGCAGTTCCCGAAAACCGGCGCGAGACCTTTGACGAAGCCCTCTCGCCACAAACCTGGACACTCACCGAAGGGCGTCCCGACGACGCCGTCGTCTTGCCGGATGCGAAACGCCTGCTGCTCTCTCCCGGCATTGACGATGCGGCCACCCCCGCCTCCCGTGGCCGCACCACGCTGCGTTACCGGTTTTACCCGCTCCGCTCCATGAAGCCGCGACCGGCCTTCGGGGATTTTGTCGCGCAGATGCGCATTGAAGCCGATCCGCAGGCTGCGCCATTCGGCTTCGCATTGCTCGACGCCGGCGAATGGTCATTAAAAATCGAATACGAACCGGCGGTTTCCCGCGCCCGCCTTGTTCTCCACGAACAAGGCAAAGATGCGGAAACCGGCGCATGGATCACTCTGCCTGCAACGACAGGGGCCGGAGATGTTTCCCTCGCGTTCGTCCGTCGCGGCGACCGCATCGAAGCCCGCATCGGCGAAGCTCGCGGCAAACCCGGCGGCCTGCCGCAAAACCCCCGCGTCATTGGCCTCTGGGAGGGCCGCCTTGCCCCCATCGTTGACTTCGCCCTCTCGGTGCGCCCCGCCGTTGCGACCGCTGCGGAAACCGCCCCGCCGGCCGCACCGCATCCGCAACGCATCATTGCGCTCACCATCGAACCACTCCCGGCGGAGAGCCTTTATTTCCAAACAAAAACCCGCCCCGGCTCCGCCCTCCCGCACGACGCCACCCGTTCGCCCGGGCTTCGCAACATCGGTGGTGATTACATGGGCGGTTATCTCTGGCCCCTCCACTCGCCCGACGCCCGCCTCACGATTCTCGCAGGAAACGCCGCCACGCATTCCGCCTCCGGCATTCTGCGCGTCGCCATTGCCGAGTGGCAGGATCAACCCGTTGGTGACGCGCAACACATCCCGCTCACACTCGCGCCCGGCGAAGAACGGCAAATGGACATCGACCTCCCCGCCGGCCGCTACGGTTACTTTACCGCGCACCTCTCACTCCACGCCCCCCCTTCCGCTGATCATGCTGCCTCTCCTGCCGCTGTCGGTGCGCCCATGGGAGCACCTCGCGCCGTTGCCTACGGAATCACCGCCGCGCCGCGTGCCGACGAAATGAACAACTCCAGCCAGGTCGGCACCCACGGCGCGCCCTATGCGCTCACCGGCGCCAAATGGGTTCGGTTCTGGGATTTTGGCGGACGTGCCGTTCACTGGTCTGGTATCCAGACATCCCCTGCACAATGGGACTGGAGCATGCTCGATGCCGCCGTGCAACGCACCGAAGAAGCCGGACTGGCCCCGCCTCTCGTCGTGTTGGGCATGACTCCCGAATGGGCCGCCACCGAACCTGAACGCGGCACCTATCGAGGCAAGGGAGCGTATTCACCGCCAAAGGACATAGCAGACTGGAGCGAATACTGCCGTCGCGTCGCCGAACGTTACAAAGGACGCGTCACGCATTACGAAATCTGGAACGAACCCAACAACAACAGCCTGAAGCCCCGCGGTTTCTTTTTCCACGGACCTGTTGAAAGCTACTTCGAACTCGTGCGTGCCGCTTACGCTGCGGTCAAGTCCGTCGATCCCGGCGCCAAAATCCTGGCCCCCTCCGGCACCGGACATTTTTTCCCGTTCCTCGAACGCTTTCTCGAACTCGGCGGTGGTGACTACTGCGACATCATTTCCATCCACACCTACACAACGCCTTTCCCTCCGGAGATCGGGTACCATTTCAACAGCGAGAAAAGTTACCTTCACCGCGTCGAAACCGTGCGTCGCATCATGAAACGCTTCGGCGTGGAAAAACCCGTTTGGAACACCGAGATCGGCTACCACTCCGGCCTCGATCTCCTGATTGCCGGCGTGCCCGTCCGGCAAGACCAGATCGCCGCCGAAGCCCTGCCCGGCCACTGGCCCAACTGGAAAAACACCTGGAGCTTCCGTCCCCTCGATCCGAGGCGGGCCACCGCTTTTTTCACCCGCTTTCTCCTCCTCTCCTCCGCCTACGGCGTCGAAAAAACATTTATCCACCACCGCCTCATGCAGACCGGCGCAGCCGACACCTCGCCCCTCATGCCCGCCCCCGCCGTCGGCTGGTTCAGCCGTCTGCTCGGCGATGCAACCTATGTCCGCGCCCACGTCTGGCACGACAACGTGCAGGCGCATGAATACAAACTCCCCGACGGACGCCATGTGCTGGCCTTCTGGCGCGTTGAACCCGAGGGTTTCCACATGGGCGTCACCGATCCGCGCAAAACCAAAGCTGCGGATGCCGCCATCGAAACCGCACCCATTGCGGGCATCGCCGGCATCGACGATCAAAAACCTGTCGCCGCTGCCGCCTCATCCGAGGCCAGGCCGCCCCGATCCACCTATTTCAAGCCTGCCCGCATCGTTCCCGTAAAAATCCGTCTCGGCAGGCAACCAACAAAAACATTCGATCTGTGGGGCAATGAACTGATTCCCGAGACGGACGCCGCCGGGGCCATGTGGCCGTTAACCGAAGCCCCGGTTTATGTTCTTTACGAAACGCCGCCGCAACCCCTCACCGCGCAAGTCATCGAAGCCATTCCACCGCCCGAACCCACCCCGCCCTCGCTCACCACGAGTATTGGAAAACTCGTTGCACTGCCGGAGGCTCCCGTGCCGCTTCCCATTCCGACCAAAATCGAGCAAATGCTTCCCGCTTTGCGACCGCTCCCTCTCAAACAGGCCGACCTTTATCCACAGACTGGGTCACGGAACAAACTCAATGGCGGCGAATCCGTTGGCTGGACGTTGTGGGAAGACTCAGGCGCTGGCTCCGCTCGCATCGTGCTGGCAGTGCGTGGCGGCGGGTTTCGTTACGCGATCACGGTCAACGGCCAGCCAGTCCCGGCCAATTTCTGGCCCGCATGGCCTCCCCGCGAACTCGGGCGGGGACGCGGTTGGGTGGAATTGTCCGCCATCCTCATGAGCGAGCCGCTCACACTACGGAAAGGCGACAAGCTGACCGTCACCGCCCTGCAAAGCAACAGCCGCCTCTACCAGGCTTGGAGCCTGCCTGTATCCGACAATAAATGATTGATGCTTACATTTGACCCGTATCCGTTGCCACTCCTGATGCTCATTCCATAGATGGATATATATGATCCAAATGGAAGTTTCCCGAAGCGCTCGGGATAACATCCCGACGGTTTGAAGCTTACTTGAAAAACGACAACGTCGCTGAAGACTAAATCCATATCAACTTCTGGCCCCCGCCTGCGCCGGAGGCGTTTTCCTGCTGCTCAGAAAACGCCAACAACACAGCGCCTTGGTTGCCCGGGATTAATTGAGCCGGGCAAAGTCGGGCCGATGCTCCCGCTCAGAAGGAGTAATCGGCCTGGAGCCAGAATTTGTTGAGGTCGGCGTAGGTATCCTTGCCGTCGAAAAAGGCGGCCTTGGCGAGCAGTGTCAGGTTTTTGTTGATACGATAGGTGAGCTGGAGGTCGAGTTCGTCTCCGTAATCCGCACCGCCTTCGTCGGCCTCGAGTTGGTGGTAGAAGGCGAGCAGCCCGATCTTGTAGGGCAGCGTGGCGGAGACCTTCAGGTAGAGGTCGCGGATGCCGCCGGGGATGTTGCCGACGGGCAGCGCGAAGTCGGACCAGCCGCCGAAGGCGTGCACGGTGCCGAGTGGCGTGCGGAAGCCCTGGCCGTCGTCGGCGCCGAGCACTTCGTAGCCGGCGGCAACGGCGAACTTCGGCAGGGCGACACCAAGCTCGGCCACGTAGTAGGAGGCGTCGTAGCTGGCGGGATTGTCGGCGTAGTCGCTTTGGAAGGCGTACTCGGCGCGGTAGGTGAGCTTGAGGGTGTCGTTGAGCGGAGTGGAGCCGGCGAAGCTCAGGCCGTAGGTCTGCGTGCTGGCGGCGACGGAGGGAGCGGGGCCGTCGAAGTCGAGCAGATAGGCGTAGGCGGTGAGCACGCCGGGCTTGAAGCCACTGTAGCTGGCGTTGAGCAGGTGGGAGTTGGAATCCCAGTCGCGATCGTCGCCCTGGACGCGATTGATTTTCCAGAGCCAGGCGTAGTCGAACGCGAGGTCCTTGAGGGTGGTGTTGCGGAGGCGGACGGCATCGAAGGTCTGGTTGTCCTGACGCCAGCCGACATCGCCGACGAAGCGGGCGTTGTCATACACGATGCGCTGGCGGCCGATCGTGGCCTGCGTGTCGGCGAAGGTGTAGGAGAGCCAGACCTGGTTCACCTCGGTGACCTCGGGGTCCATGACGACGGGATACCCGGGCTTGGCGGTGACGCTGTCGGCGTAGTCGTCCACGAGGGCGGTGGTGTTCTCGACCTCGAAGTAGGCCTTGAAGTCGTGCCAGGCCGCGGTGCCGTAGCCAAGGCGGGTGCGCAGCGTGAGAGCGTCGGCCTTTTCGGCAAAACCGTCCTGGTCCACGTGCTCGTAGCGGAGGCGGACGTCGAGGGTGACCTTGCCGTTTTGCAACGCTTCCTGGAACGTGAGCGGCGCGGCATCAGGCTCGGCGGCGGGGGTGGCAGTGACGGCGGGAGTGGCGGATTGGGCGGAAAGCGCCGGCCCAAGGGTCAGCGCGACGGAGGACATCGCCGTGAGGAACATCAGGCGGTGGATGTGCGTTTTCATGCGTGCGGTTTCTGTTGTTTTTGTTTTCTGGATACGCGACGAAGCGCGCCCGGCGGACTGTTTTCCGCCAAGAGTTGAGGAAGGAGTCTGCAGAGGGCGGAGGGGGGGGAGGAGACGGACGCGCCGCCTCTCACTCCGCCGTCGTCACCGGCTCACCATTTTTTGTAGCCGAGGAATTTGCCGTTCATGGTGATCTTCACGCGGTCGCCCTTGGGATCGGGAACTTTTTCGACGTCCATCGTGAAGTCGATGGCGCTCATGATGCCGGGGCCGAATTTTTCCTCGATGAGGGCCTTCAGGGTGCCGCCATAAACGTAGAGGATTTCCTGGAAGCGATACTGCAAGGGTTCCTTGGGGATGGTCGTGGCGGCTTCGCCCTTGTTGGCATATTCGACCAGCGCTGCAGCGATGTCGGGACCGAGCCCGAGGACGGTCGCGACCTTGCCGGCCTCGTCGGGATCGAGGGCGTTTTCGCCCAGGCAGGCCGAGGTCGTGAAGACTTCGGAGAGCCCCGCCGCCTGGGCGATGGCGTTCCAGGTGAGGTTTTTCGCGGCTTTCGCTGCGAGGATCTTTTCTGTCATGGTTGTTTTGATCATGGTGAAAAAAATAACGGGAGGTCCGCCGGTCGCGGGGCAGGCTGCCGGCGATGTGACGCGAAGCGGGTGAAAGGCGGATCAGGCGGCGGCCGCGACGGACGGAGGCCGCTTGGCGCCGGCGACGAGGAACTGGAGGATGTGATTGCGGAGCTGCATGTAGCGGGGGTTGTCGATGAGGGTGGCGCGGGTGCGGGGGCGCGGGATGTCCACCTCGACGATCTCGGCCAGCTCGGCGCCGGGACCGTTGCTCATGAGGGCGATGCGGTCGGAGAGGAGGATGGCCTCGTCCACATCGTGCGTGACCATGAAGACGGTGCTGCGCGTGGCCTGCCACATGCGGACGAGTTCCTCCTGGATGCTGCCGCGGGTGAGAGCGTCGATCTGCGCGAAGGGTTCGTCGAGGAGCAGGACCTTGGGATTGACGGCAAAGGCGCGGGCGATGCCGACGCGCTGGCGCATGCCGCCGGAGAGGAGGGCGGGCCGTTTGCGCTCGGCGCCGGTGAGGTTCATCAGGTCGATGTATTTTTGCGTCCAGTCATCGATCCCGGCCCGGTCCCGGTCGGGATATGCCTGGCGGACGGCGAGGCGCACGTTTTCGAAGGTGGTGAGCCAAGGCATGAGCGCGAAACTCTGGAAGACGACCATGCGATCGAGGCCGGGTCGGGTGATGGCCTTGCCCTGAAGGAACACGCCGCCTTCGCTCGCGGCATCGAAGCCGGCGATGATGTTGAGCAGGGTGCTCTTGCCGCATCCGGAGTGGCCGACCATGCTCATGAACTCGCCTTCGCGAAGCTCGAAGGCCACGCCGCCAAAGACGGTGACCTGCGCGCCGCGGCGCGCAGCGGGATCGAGCGAAGGGAAGGACTTCGAGACGTGGTCGATGTAAAGGTATTTGTTTCCGGACATGTAAGGCGGGAGGTGTATCGGATTGGTTCGGACGGGAGACGGCGAAGGCGGGTCAGCCTTCCGAGTAGGTGAAGCAGGAGGCGAGGCGGCTGAACGCGAAGTCGAGGAGGACGCCGACAACGCCGACGACGCCGATGGCGAAGATCACGCCGGCCACGTCGAGGTTGTTCCACTCGATCCAGCTCAGGTAGCCCACGCCGAGTTCGCCGAGGAGCATCTCGGCGGGGACGACGGCAACGAGCGCGCTGCCGAAGGAGATGCGCAGGCCGGCGATGATCGTGGGCGCTGCGCCGGGGAGGATCACGCAGAAGAGGCGGCGCGCGAAATTCATCTCCAGCATGTCGGCCACCCGCAGATAATCCTTGCGAAGATTGGTGACGCCAAAGGCGGTGTTGGCCACGGTGGGCCAGAGCGAGGCCATGAAGACGACGAGGATGGCGGTCCAGAAGGGGTCTTTCACCGAGTAGAGCAGGAGCGGCAGCCAGGCGAGCGGCGAGATGGGCTTGAGGAACTGGATGATGGGATTGAGCGTCTTGTAGAGGAGCGGGGAAAGGCCGATGAGAACGCCGACGAAAATGGCCACGATGGAGGCCGCGCCGAAGCCGGTGAAGAAGCGGCGCAGGGTGTAGCCGACGAGCCAGGCGATGCCGTGGTCGTTGGTGCCTTTTCTCTCAAAAGCCTCGCGCGCCTCCTCCCTGGTCTTGTTCCACACGTCGCCGGGGCCGGGGAATCCCTGGCGCTTGGCGGGGTTGTAGGCGTAGGCGCCGGTGCCGGGATCGCGGATGACGTCTCCATTGAGCTCCATGAGTTCGAGCTGGTCGGGTGAAAAGTCGGCCGGGTCGAGGCGGGGCTGGCGTGTGAGGGCGGACCAGACGACGAGACCGGCGAGCACGACGAAAACCGTGAGCACGAAGGGCGCGAAGCGCCGGGAAAATTTTTCGATGAGACAGGAAACGGACATGATGAGTTTTTGCGTGGCGGCGGACCGCCGCCCCTCCCCGCGTGTGGCGCGGGCGAAGGGCGGGGCCGGTCCCGCGGCGTCAGGATTTGGCGGGAATGGCGAAGCTGGCGGCGTAGTCGGCGGCGCGGGCGGGATCGAAGTCCTTGCCGAGGATGGTGAAGGACTTCGGCGGGGCGATCTTGGGCGTGAGGCCCAGTTCGCGGATGAGATCGTTGCAGCCGGCCTCCTGGTAAACCTGCGTGGCGATCTTCTCATAATCGACATCGGCGGGGATCTGTTTCCAGCGCACCATCTGGCTGAGTATCCACTTGGCCATGGCGGTCCAGGGCATGGGGTCGAAGTCGATGCGGTCGGGCGTGCTGGCCACGCCGCCGAGGCCGGTGGCGTAGCGGCCGGTGAGCACCTGGCGGAGCACGATCTCGGGCTGGTTGAGGTAGTTGGCGGGCGCAATGGCCTTGGCGATGGCATCACGGTTGGCGGGATCGGAGGAGAAATAAGTGGCCTCGATGAGGGTACGCCAGAGGGCGAGGAAAGTGTTCGGATACCGGCGCGGGAACTCCTCGAGCAGCGAGAGCGTGCAGCAGGGATGGCCGGGCCAGATGTCCTTCGTCAGCATGAAGATGTATCCGGCGTTTTCATACACGGCGCGCTGGTTGAAGGGATCGGGGCCGAGGTAGCCATCGATGTTGTCGGCCTTGAGGTTGGCGACCATCTCGGCGGGGGGGATGACGCGGATGCTCACGTCCTTGTCGGGATCGAGCCCGCCCTCGGCGAGGTAGTAGCGGAGGAGGTAGTTGTGCATCGAGTAGTCGAAGGGCACGCAGAAGCGAAACCCCTTCATGTCCTGCGGTCCCTTGACCTTGCCCTTGTGTTTGTTGTGCAGGGTGATCGCCTGCCCGTTGACGTTCTCGATGACGGGGACGACCATGTTGAGCGGGCGGGAGCCGGCGCCGAGGGTGACGGCGAGCGGCATGGGGCTGAGCATGTGGACGGCGTCGACCTCGCGGTTGACGGCCCAGTCGCGGATGATGGCCCAGCCCGCGGCCTTGCGCACGGTGGCGTTGAGGCCGTTCTTTTTGTAAAAACCCATGGGCTCGGCCATGATGATGGGCGTGCCGCAGGTGATGGGGATGAAGCCGATGGAGAGATCGGGCTTCTCGATGGCGCCGGTTTTCACGGGCTCGGCGGCGAGGGCCTTGGCGAAGTCGAGCGGGAGGGCGGTGGAGATGAGCGCGGCGAGCGAGCCCTGGCCCAGGCGCTTGATGAAGGTACGGCGGACCATGGGGTCGGGGATCACCGCCTGGATAATCGCATCCTCGACCTGGCGGGAAACGATGTCCTCGATGGAGGGCGTGGCGGGCGTGAGCGCGGCGCGGGCGCGTTCGGCGAGGCTGGTGGCGCAATCGGGACATTCGACGCCCGGGACGTGGGCGCGGCCGCACGGCCCGTGCTCCAGGCCGCGAAAATCGGGCGTCTGGCGGGCCTCGAAATCACGGAGGGCGTCGGCGTTGACGTTGGAGCGATGGCACACGGGCGCGCTGGCGGAGCGTCCCGGATGGATTTTCGATGTATTTGCTATCATGATACGTGTGGTTGAGGTGAAGACGGAAAATGACAGCGCGGCGGAAGCGCGGACTTCAGGCGACGGAGGCAAATGCGGGCGAGGCTGCGCGTGGACGCGCCCGCCGGGGCGGAGCGACGAGGGCAAGCGCCTCCTCGTAAATGTCCTCGCGGTAGCGTTCGCGGATTTCGGAGTCGGACAGTTCGGGAAGACCGTCGCCGAGGCGGTGGGTATGGATCTCGTGCAGGACCCAGCGGGCCTTGGCCACGGTGGGGCGATTGGCATCGTTGCGATGAAACACGATGGCATTCGTCGCCGGGGTTTCCTGATCCATGCCCATGCGGAAGGGGCCGATGAGGGCGTTGGCGATGGTATCGCGCGGGATGTCGAGATAACGGGGAGAGGAGAGGATGTCGGCCAGTTCGGCCCGGCTGGCCGGCTGGTCGCACCAGCGGGCGGCCTCGATGAGGGCGGCGACGAGACGCAGGTGGTTCTCGTGATGGTCGCGGTCGAAGTGGGCGCGGACCATGAAGACTTTTTCCGGGTGCATCGGATCGAAGTCGGCGGAGAGCGTGACGCACCAGCCGATGCCCCGCAGGAGGCCGACGGAGCTCCAGGGCTCGGCCACGCAGCAGCCGTCGATGTGCCCGGCGCCGAGGCACACGTTGATCTGGGGCGGCGGGAGGAAAATGATGTCCACGTCGCGCTCGGGGTCGATGCCGCCGGAGCGGAGCCACTTCCTCATCAGGTAGTGTTGTGATGAATACGCGAGGACGCCGGCAAAGATGAAGCGGCGGCTGCCGCGGTGGCGGTCGATGAGGCGGCGCAGCGACCAGACGTCGCGCACGCCGAGGTCCCGGAGTTCGTTGGAGAGGGTGATGGCGTTGCCGTTGTGCGCGGTGACCAGGCCGGTGAGGCTGGGCGTGGTGACGACGCCAAGCCCGCAGGAAAGCTCGAAGACCATGCTGGCGGGGGCCTGGCAGGCGTCGAGCTCGCCGAGGATCATTTTCTCGCGCACGGTGGCCCAGCCGGGCTCGCGGCTGAGGATGACGCGCAGGCCGTGACGCTCGAAGAGGCCAAACTCATGGGCGGCGACGAGCGGCGCGCAATCGGTCATGGGCACGTAGCCGACGCGCAGGGGACGATCCGGCACGGGACTCCGGTGGCGGAGCCGGGAGGACGGTGCTGCGGGTCGTGCGGTCATGCCGGTTTTGGAGCACCGGCGATGCCAGCAGACGCGAATGTGCATTTTTAAATGGCTCAATTAATTTCACATACCGTTGAATTATTTCGCACAGGCGCGCGGCGCGGACGAGACGAGGCACGCCGAATGCTGCCCTCCATGCGTGAATACCTTGATCGAGACCCGGCATCTCAATGCGTTCGTGGCCATCGTGCGCCGCGGCGGCATGCACAAGGCGGGCAAGGATCTGGGCCTGACGCCCTCGGCCCTCAGCCACGCCATCCGGATGCTGGAGGAGACGCTGGGGGCGAAGCTGTTCGAGCGGGTGGGCCGCACGCTGGCGCTCAGCCCGGAGGGGAAGCGCTTCCTGCCGGAGGCGGAGGAGATGGTGCGGCGGTTGCAGGCGGTGCGGGAGCAGATGCGGACGGGACGCGACTGGGGCAGCCACCGGCTGGTCATCGGCTCCACGCCGACGGGCTGCCGGTTCATCGTGCCGAACCTGATCCGGGAATTTCGCGAGAGTTTCCCGCAAATGGCGCTCTCGCTCGTGGAGCGGGAGGCGGACGACCTGGTGGCGCGCCTGCTGGAGGGCACGGTCGATGTCGGCGTGGCGCCGCTGCTGCGCGATTACCGGGAACTGATGCAGATCGAGCTGGCCGAGGATGAACTGGGGTTCCTGATCCATCCGCTGCATCCGTGGGCGAAGCTGGGCCGGGTGACGCGCGCGCAGGTGGCCGAGGCGCGTCTGATCCTGCCCGAGGAGCACTCGGCGATGTTCGAGCTGATCGACTCGTTTTTCCGGCAGGAGCGCATCCCCACGCGGGCCTTCATCGAGAGCGACAACGAGGACGTGGTGAAGCAACTGGTCGGTCTGGGCCTCGGTGTGGGGGTGCTGCCGGGCTGGATCGCCATGCGCGAGATCGAGGCCGGCACGCTCGTCTGCCTGCCGCTGGGCCGCCGTTCGCTGAGACGGCGGTGGATGGTGTTTTACAGGAAAGGCCGGCGGCTGAGCCTGCCAGAGACGCTGTTCACCGGCGTCTGCCGCGCCGTGGCCCGCGATCTGATCGTGGACAATGCCGAACTCTCGCGAGACAAATCGGCGATCCGGATCCGGTCGGGAGCGGGCGCCGGCCGGTTCCCCTGACCGAGCCTCCCGTCCTCGTGTCGCAGCATCTTCTAAAACAACGAAAATTTCGCTCAGACACATGGCACACCCTCTCGTTCGTGCCGCCAGTTATCACGGATTATTTATCATTTATAGACAATAGATTACCGATGATATCATCCGGCAGGCGAGGTCCTTTCCCCTCATTTTACACCTCTCCCCATTTTCTCCTCGCCCCCGGTTCGTTCCCGCCCGCTACTTTGAGGCCATATTATGGCCAAAGCAGTCCTCACCAAAACCACCACCTCCGCTCCCGCCGTCGCCGGCACTCCCGACCGCAAGAACCTCGATCTCGCCGTTTCCGCCATCACCAAGCAGTTTGGCGAAGGTTCGATCATGCGTCTGGGCGACGCCCACAAAATGCAGGTCGAAACGCTTTCGACCGGCTCCCTCGCCGTCGATCTCGCCCTTGGTGTCGGCGGACTCCCCCGCGGCCGCATCATCGAAATCTACGGTCCGGAATCCTCCGGCAAAACCACCTTCTGTCTCAGTGTCATCGCCGAGGCCCAGAAAAAGGGCGGGCTCGCCGCCTTCATCGACGTCGAGCATGCCCTCGACCCGAAGTATTCGCGCATTGTCGGCGTCAATCTCGACGACCTGCTCGTCTCGCAACCCGACAGCGGCGAGGACGCGCTCAACATCGCCGAGGCGCTCATCCGCTCCAACGCCATCGATGTCATCGTCATCGACTCCGTCGCCGCCCTCATTTCCCGCCAGGAACTCGACGGCCAGATGGGCGACGCCACCGTCGGCTCCCAGGCGCGCCTCATGAGCCAGGCCATGCGCCGCCTCACCGCCGTGGTCAGCAAGACCAAGTGCATTCTCATTTTCACGAACCAGATTCGTGAAAAGATCGGCGTCATGTTCGGCAGCCCCGAGACGACGCCCGGCGGTCGCGCCCTCAAGTTCTTCTCGTCGATCCGCATCGACATCCGCCGCAAGGAGCAGATCAAGCTGCCCGACGGCAAGATCGTCGGCAACCGCACCAAGATCAAGGTGGTCAAGAACAAGGTCGCGCCTCCGTTCACCGAGTGCGAGTTCGACATCATGTACGACGAGGGCATCTCGCGCACCGGCTCTCTCCTCGACCTCGGCATCGAGCACAAGATCCTCGAAAAGAAGGGCGCGTGGATTTCCTACGAAGGCGAACTCATCGGCCAGGGCCGCGACGCCGCCAAACAGACGATCCGCGAAAAACCCGAACTGGCCGCAAAGCTCAGCAAGGCGATTTACGAAAAGGTCAACGTCACCGGCGGCACCATCGTGACCGGCGACGAGCCGGCCGCGGAGTAAACGGGAGCGCCGGGAATGCTGCCGCTCCGCTGGCGGACGGGACGCTCGCGCGTGGCACGGGCTCCTTGCCCGTGTGCGTTGCCTCTCCCGCAGTGGCACGGGCTTCCAGCCCGTGAACATTGCCAGCCGGGAACCAAATCATGGGCTGGAAGCCCATGCCACGTTGCGGCGCTTTCGCGCCGTCCACGGCCAGGATGGCCGTGCCACTTCGGAAGCGGGCGTTTGGCTGAAAAAGCCCGCGCCACTCACTTCACGTCCAGCACGGCGTAGGTGCGCTTGCCCTTGCGCAGGAGCACGTACTTGCCGAAGAGCAGATCGGCGGGCGTGATGGTCCGGGCAGATTCGGCGACGCGGAGGTTGTTCACGTAAACGCCGCCGCCTTCGATGTCCTTGCGCGCCTGGCCCTTTGACGGAGCGAGGCCGGCGTGGACGAGCAGTTCGGTCAGCGGAGCGCCGCTCACGCCGTCGGGTCCGGCGGCGGTTTCGAGCCGGGCGCGCGCGAGTTCTTTCGTGGGCACTTCACCGACGACGTCGCGGAAGGTGGCTTCGGTGGTGTCGCCGATCTCGGCGCCGAAGAGGATCGCGCTGGCCTTGAGCGCGGCGTCGAGCGCGGCGTCGCCGTGAACCGTGCGGGTGATCTCGCGGGCGAGCGCCTTGTGCGCCTCGCGCGCGCCGGGATTGGCGGCGTGTTTCGCTTCGAGCTCCTCGATTTCAGTACGGGAGAGAAACGTGAACTTGCGGAGGTATTCGCAGACCTTGGCGTCTTCGGTGTTCACGAAGAACTGGTAAAACTTGTAGGGGCTCGTTTTTTCCGGATCGAGCCACACGGCGCCGCCTTCGGTTTTGCCGAACTTGGAACCGTCGGCCTTGGTGATGAGGGGGAACGTCCAGCCATACGCAGGCACGCCGAGTTTCCGGCGGATGAAATCGGTGCCGGCGGTGATGTTGCCCCACTGGTCGGAGCCGCCGATCTGGAGCTCGCAGTGGTAGTCGCGACGCAGCACGTAGAAGTCGTGGGCCTGGAGGAGCTGGTAGCTGAACTCGGTGTAGCTGATGCCGTTGTCGCCTTCCATGCGCGAGCGGACGGAATCTTTCGCGAGCATGACGTTGAGCGAAAAATATTTTCCGACGTCGCGGAGGAAATCCAGGTAGCTGATGGTGCGCGTCCAGTCGGCGTTGTCGACGAGGTGCGCGGGGTTTTGACGACGAGCCGGGTCGAAGTCGAGGAGGCGCGCGAGTTGTTGTTTGATGCAGGCGACGTTGTGGGCGAGCTGTTCGGGGGTGAGGAGATTGCGCTCGGCGGATTTGCCGGACGGGTCGCCGATCATGCCGGTGGCGCCGCCGGCGAGCGGGAGCACATGGTGGCCGGCGAGCTGGAAGCGGCGGGCGGTGAGCTGGCCCATGAGGTGGCCGACGTGGAGCGAGTCGCCGGTGGGATCGAAGCCGATATACAGCGTGACCGGGCCTTCGCTGAGGCGCTTCGCGAGCGCGTCGAGGTCGGTGCAATCGGCCAGGAGGCCGCGCCACTGGAGGTCTTCGATGAGGTTCATAATCGAACGCCAGCCAAACTCAGGGGCGCGGGGCGGCGCAAGGGTGTTTTGGGAGTCCGTCCACAAACCGGCCGTCGCCGGGCCGGTCGCTGGCGGCCGTTAATTGGCGTTTGCCGCGGTCCGGTTTTGCCGTTCGCTTTTGCCATGCATCCAGCTTGTCGCGCGAAGCGGAGTCGATTCTCCCGCTTCGTTTACCTCTCTCCGGTCGCTGTCCTGGCGGCTGTCGTTGTGGCTGTAGCCTGCGGCGTTTCCGGGTGCAGGTCGATCGGACCGGCCTCGGTGGCGCGCGACCGTTTCGACTACAGCTCGGCCGTCACCGAATCATGGAAACGCCAGACGTTGCTCAACATCGTCAAGCTCCGCTACCTCGACCCGCCGATCTACGTGGATGTCGGCCAGATCGTGGCGGGTTACCAGATCGAGATGTTCGGCGGATTCGGCGCCGAGATCCACGGTCCCGGCGGACGGGCCGACAGCTTCGGCAGCGCCCGCATGGAGGGTCGCTACATCGACCGGCCGACGATCACCTACACGCCGATGACGGGGAACAAGTTCGTGGCCGGCCTCGTCACGCCGCTTTCGCCCGCGGCCCTGTTTTCGACGATCCAGGCAGGCTGGCCGGCCGAGGCGATGCTGCTGCTCGGGACGAGCGCGATCAACGGTTTGGGCAACGAGGAATCCACCCGCCTCGCCGATCCGCGTTTCCTGCGCGTGGCTTTGCTCATGAACGAGTTGCAGCGGTCGGGCGTCATCAGCATCCGCGTGATCACCGGCAAGGATGACGCGCAGCCGGCCACCTTGCTGACGATCCGTTCGAAGAACGTGCCTCCGGAGGTGGCGGAACAGGCGGTCGAGCTTCGCCGGCTCCTCGGACTGAATCCCGATGCAACCGAATTCAGGCTCGTCCATGGCAACATCGCCTCGTCCGACACCGAGATTGCGGTGCAGACGCGCTCATTGCTGCACGTGACCGGCGCCCTGGCGATGCACGTGGAAATCCCCGACGAGGATATCGTGGCCGGGCGCGCCACGCCGGGCATTCCGGCAGGGGCGCCGCCGATGGACACGACGGCCGACTCCGTCGAACGGGAGCGTATCCGTTTTTTCATACACAGCGGTTCGCGCGAACCGAAGGACGTGCTGGTTTCCATCCCGTACCGCGGACGCTGGTTCTGGATCGATGACGGCGACTTGCGGACAAAACGGGCTTTTTCGCTGCTCATGCTGCTTTTCACCATGACCGATACGAGCGGCGAGGGCCGTCCGCCGGTGCTCACGATTTCGACGAACTGAGAGAAGGGGGGAAGGGGGCCGGCGAAGAACGCTTCCTTCCGCTGTGACGGAAGACCTCCGCTTGTGTTGCCTTGCGGACGGGGCGGCCTTGCCGCGGGGATCACTCCTCGCGGAGCAGTTCGGCGTCGGGCCCGATGAATTCGAGTTCACGCTCCAGCGTGAAAGAGCCGTCTTCGGGTTGCACGCGGAGGAGAAACCGGAAGTTGCCGGCATAGTCGGCGCGTTTTTGCTGGATCACGAAGGGCCGGACTTCCTCGGCGAGCGGGGCGATTTCCAGCAGGCCGTCGAAACCGAATTGCTGGATCGGCGGCGCGGGCACGGCGGCGGACGCGGCGACCGGTTCTGCGGTGACGCGGAAACGGACAGGTCCGGTACGTTTGTTGACGATACGCACGGAAAACTGGTTGCGGACGGTGTCGGCCGTCACGAAGTAAGGCGCGCCGGTCTGGCGGGTGACGCCGAGGCTGGCGGGGCGCACGGTGGAGAACGCGAAGGTCGCCACCGCGCCGCCGACGGCGAGCAGCACGAGGTAGACAAAAATGCGCGGGCGCAGCCAGTGGGTGCGCTGCCCGGCGAGGCCGTTGGTCGAGTCGTAGCGCACGAGGCCGCGCGGGCGCTTGAGCTTGGTCATCACCTCGTCGCACGCATCCACGCAGGCGGCGCAGGCGATGCACTCGATTTGAAGACCTTGGCGGATGTCGATGCCGGTGGGGCAGACCTGCACGCAGCGGTGGCAGTCGATGCAGTCGCCGATGCCGGCCGCGCCGGGATCGGCGGCAGTGGTGCGCGTGGGGCGGCCGCGGGGTTCACCGCGCCGGGCGTCGTAGCCGATGACGAGCGAGTTGTCGTCGATGAGCACGGATTGCAGGCGGCCATAGGGGCAGATGATGAGGCAGAGCTGTTCGCGAAACCAGGCGAAGTTGAAATAGAGGATGCCGGTCGCCACGGCCATGAAAACGAAGGACGCCCAATGCGCGCCGGGAGCGTGCGTCATCATCGACCATAGTTGCGGAATGGATACGAAGTACGCGAGAAACAGGTGGGCGATGCCGGCAGAGAGGAGGACGAACGCAACGTGCTTCCCGATGCGTTTGGCGGTCTTGGCGCGGGTCCAGGGCGCGGCGTCGAGCCGGCGGCGGGAGACGGCGTCGCCCTCGATCCAGCGTTCGACACGGCGGTAGAGGTGTTCGAGAAAGACGGTCTGGGGGCAGGCCCAGCCGCACCATACGCGACCGAGGAGGGCGGTGATGAAAAAGAGCGAGAAGCCGAGCCCCGTGATGCCGAAAAACATCAGCCACGCATCCTGGAAAGCGAGGGTGCCGCCAAAGAGGTGAAAACGGCGTTCGGCGATGTCGAGAAACACGGCCGGGTTGCCGTTGACGGGAATCCAGGGGAGAGCGAGGTAGAAGGCGATGAGGAGCCAGCCGGAGAGGCGGCGCCAGCGTGTGAACCGTCCGCGGGCGTCCGCCGGATGAAGGAACAGGCGCGAACCGTCGTCACGGATGGTGGTGACGGAATCGCGATTCGGACGGGGGGCGACGGGAGGTGGCATGGCGAGGAGGTTTTAACCACGGATTACATGGATGGACACGGATAAAACCGGGAATCGGGAATGCCCACGAAACACACGAAAAGACACGAAAAAAATACGAGGAATCCGGATAGTTTGGCTTTCGTGTCTTTTCGTGTGTTTCGTGGGCCTCCTTCCGTGGAATTTATCCATGCCGATCCGTGTAATCCGTGGTCAAAAATCCGATCAGTTTCCGGCCGCGGGTTCCTGGTGGTGCGACATGATGAAGGCGGCGGCTTCGGCGATTTTTTGCGGGCCGAGAACGGGGCCCCACGCCTGCATGCCTTTTTCGATCACGCCGTTGGTGATGGTGTGGACGACTTCGGTGGGTTTGCCGCCGTGGAGCCATTCGTCGTCGACGAGGTTGACGCCGATGCCGCCCTTGAGATCGGCGCCGTGGCAGGCGACGCAGTTGGCCTTGAAGATGGCCTCGCCGGCCTGGACGAAGGCGGGGTTGCGGCTCATTTTCCAGAGCGCTTCGTCATCGAGCTGCGCCGAGCCGGAGGAGAGGCGGATGGCCTCGATCTGCTGCATGGCCGTGATGGCCCGCTGGCCGTCGGTCACATCGCTGAAATGCTGCGTGGCCATCCAGTAAATGATGGCGAAGGCGATGGCGCCGTAGAAGGTGAGCAGCCACCAGTTGGGGAGGCGTTTGTCGTATTCGGCGATGCCATCGTAGACGTGGTGGCGGATAGGACCGTCGAGCTGGCCGGGCGGCGGCGGCTCGGTCTGCGGCCCGGCAGCGGCGGAGGAGGCGGTGGCGGCGGAGGAGGCGGCGGGTGAGTGGTCGTGGCTCATGGTGGATGGGTCGAAGGTCGTCTGGTGTTCGGTTTTCTTTGCAGGGGCGTCGCTCGCCGGCGCCCGCGTCAGCAGCATGAGGCTCCGCACGCGGGTGGCGGGCGTCGGCAAGCGACGCCCCTACGGTGTCTGGTCGTCATCGAGCGGAAGGTTGGCGAGGTGGTCGGTCCTGGCGCGGGTCATGCGCAGGGCGCGCAGGGTGATGGGCACGTAGATCGAGAGCGCCACGATGAAGGCGATCACCGTGAGGAGGCTGATCCAGTTTTCGATGACAAGACGGCGAAACATGACAAATGCGGAGTGCGGACGGAGTGTTCCGGGTGGTTTGAATTTCAGTGTTTCAGTTTGGCAGAGGAGGATGTCGCTTCGCGCGGTGCGGCTTTTCCGCGCCGCAGGCGCGTTACGGAATAACGGACGGTGCGACGGGCGCGGCGGGTTTGACGGTTTCGTAGGTACCGAGTTTCTGGAGGTAGGCGATGAGCGCCACGATCTCGCGGTCAGGCTGCGTGTAGAGTCCCTTGGCCTTGAGGCGGTCCGCCACTTCGGTTTCCTGCTTTTTGACCTGCGCGGCGATCTCCTCTTCGCTCCATTCGGGGAAGGGCACGCCGATCTGGCGCTGCACGTCGATCTTGCGCGGGAGCGCGGCGGTGTCGGTGACCTGGTCGAAGAGCCAGGGGTAGGCCGGCATGTTGGAGCCGGGCGACATGCGCGGGTCCCGCATGTGGTTGTAGTGCCAGTCATCGGTGTATTTGCCGCCGACCCGGGCGAGGTCGGGACCGGTGCGTTTGGAGCCCCACTGGTAGGGATGGTCGTAGATGGATTCGCCGAGGCGGGAGTAGTCGTCGTTCACGCCGGCGCGGCCGTAGCGCATGATGTCGGGCACGAGCGTGCGGATCATCTGCGAGTGGCAGTTGTAGCAGCCTTCGCGCACATAGATGTCGCGCCCGGCGAGTTCGAGCGGGGTGTACAGGACTTGCAGGCGGTCCTCGACGTTTTGCGCGCGGCTGGCGATGACGGTGGGCACGATCTGGATCATGCCGCCGGCGGCGACGGCGAGGAAGGTGAGCACGGTGAACGGCGTGGCATGGACGAGGAGCTTGTCGTACCACGCGGCCCACTTGCCGCCGCGCGTCTCGAAGTGCATCCACGCGAGGATGACACAGAGGATGGTGCCGAAGAGGCCGACGAGCTTCAGGAGGTCGCCGCCAAACATCCACACGCAGGCGAAGAGCGCGCCGAGAACGGAGAAGAGCACGGGCGGATTGAGCAGCGTGCCGCCCACGCCGAGGCGGACGGCAGGCTTGTCCTCGACAAACACCCGGATGGTGCCGTTGACGGGAGCGGCGCGCCAGATGGTGCGGCCGATATTGTAGATGAGAAGGCCCCAGCCGACAAGGTAGAGGCCGCCGCCGACGAGCCGGAAGAGCATCATGGGGCGGATCGTGTTGAGTGTCTCGACAAAGTTGGGGTGGGCGAGGATCGTGCCGTTGTCGGTGGTGGCGCTGAGCATCAGACCTTGGGTGATGCCGCTGGTCCACATGGCGGCGACGTAGAGGAGGATGCCGACCGTCCCGAGCCAGAAATGGAGATTGGCGAGGGATTGCGAGTGAAGGGGCTTGTTCCAGAGGCGCGGGGCGAGCCAGTAAAACATGCCGGCGGCCATGAAGCCGTTCCAGCCGAGGGCGCCGGCGTGGACGTGGCCGATGATCCAGTCGGTGTAGTGGCCGAGGGCGTTGACCGACTTGATCGAGAGAAGCGGCCCTTCAAACGTGGCCATGCCGTAAAAGGTGACGCCGGCGGCGAAAAACTTCAGGACGGGATCGGTGCGGAGTTTGTCCCACGCGCCGCGCAGGGTGAGCAGGCCGTTGAGCATGCCGCCCCAGGAGGGTGCCCAGAGCATGAGGGAAAAGGTCATGCCGAGCGCCTGGAGCCAGCCGGGGAGCGCGGTGTTGAGCAGATGGTGCGGGCCGGCCCAGATATAAACGAAGACGAGCGACCAGAAATGGATGACGGAAAGCTTGTAGCTGTACACCGGCCGCTCCGCCGCCTTCGGCACGAAGTAGTACATGATGCCGAGGATCGGCGTGGTGAGGAAGAACGCCACGGCGTTGTGCCCGTACCACCACTGCACGAGCCCGTCCTGCACGCCGCCGAAAACCGGGTAACTGTGCAGGAACGACGTGGGCAACGAGAGGTGGTTGACGATGTAGAGCATCGCCACGGTGATGATCGTCGCGATGTAGAACCAGATGGCGACGTAGAGGCTGGGCTCGTTGCGGCGGGCGAGCGTCCAGAAAAAATTCACCGCGAAGACGACCCAGATGAAGACGACGCCGATGTTGATCGGCCAGATGAGCTCGGCGTACTCCTTGCCGCGCGTGAAACCCATCGGGAGCGTGACGGCCGCCGCCACGATGATGAGCTGCCAGCCCCACATGTGGATCGCCGAGAGGACGTCGCTGGCAAGCCGCGCCTTCACGAGGCGCTGCGTGGAGTAGTAGATGCCGGCAAACATCATGTTGCCGACAAAGGCGAAAATGACGGCATTGGTGTGCAGCGGACGCAGGCGGCCGAAGGTCAGGTACTGGATACCCTCGGCCTTGAAACCGCCAAAGGTGATCCACTCGAGAAACTTCCCGTTCATCTGCCAGAAGTTGAGCTGCGAGGCGACGAGGACGCCGGCAAGCATGCCGACAGCTCCCCAGATGATGCCGGCCAGCATGAACTGGCGGACGATCTTGTCGTTGTATTCGAGCGTTACGGTGCGTGCAGCCATGGTCGTGAAGTGAGATGCGGTAGCGGAGGGTCGGGGCGGGTCTGGTCAGGTCGGAGGCAAGGCGGAGAGACGGCGAGGACGCTGCGGTTTCAGGCGCGGGATTTATCAGGACGCACGGGCGCGGCTTTTGCGGCGTTCGCAGGAGTGGCAGGAACCGTCGCCGTGGCAGTCGTGTTTTTCGCCATGCGAGGAGGGGCCGGGGTGATGGCCGTGCGCATGGCAGCGAGCCTCCGGGGCCGGGGAGCCGCCGGCGCCGGCTTCCGCGGCCAGCCGGGAGGCACGCGCGGCACGCGCCGCGGCGATATCGATCACCACCGGCTGGCTGCCGCTGCCGGACACGCGAGGGCGACGGGTAACACCGGCGCTGGACGGTTCCTCGTCGGCGAGAGGCAGGAGCGCCTCGCTCTCGGCGCTCGTGAATCGCCGGCGCGACTGTTCACGCCAGAAAAAGACAATGAAGGTGATCGTCAGGCAGAGGCTGATAACCAGCGTGAGAGGAATGATATCCATGTGTCTGGAAGAAAAGGAAACTTTATAGGTCCGATGAAGATCACTTCATGGTAACGGAAGGGCGAGGCTGACTCTCCGCGGGGGTTGGCTGCAACTGTGCGTTTTTTGTTTTCGCACAGATAAGGAACGATCATCGGACGACAATCGATCCAAAATCCGCGCAAGGCTCGCCAACTGATGCGAGGCAGGGAAGCGCCGGATATGGCACATTGCTGGCATGCACGATACCCTCATCGGGGCGCTCAAGGCCCGTAGACTCTACTTGCGCGTCCGGTGGGAGGTGAGGTTGAGGGCGTTGCCTCCGTCGTCGGCGCTGGCGGAGCCGGATGCGCTGGTTCATCTCATGGACTGGACGCTGGAGCAGTTTTTCCAGGAGTTGCAGACGGGGCCGCGGCATTCCGCGCGCGAGTCCGGGCAGCCCCGGTGCCCGTGCGGGCTCAATCCCCTGATCGCCTATTTTGTGACGGGCGAGGCGGCCCTGATGGAGATCATGCTCGATCCGCGGGGCCGCTGGGCGCACCTCGAACCCGGCCGGTGCACGGAGGAAATCACCATCGCCCGCGAGGCGATCCGGCGGGTGGCCGGCCGGGAGATCGATGCCTTCTGTGCGGTTTGCCAGCGCAAGGAAGCTCCGAAGACAACGCTGCCAAGCTCGTTCCTGCGTGGCTGAGCCGCCGCCGCCCTGGCAGGTCCGGGTATCCGGAAACCGGGCACATGATGCCGGATGAAGCTCCGGCCGGAGAGGCCGCCTGCAACTGCCGGTGTCCTCCCTTTCGTACGTTCTTCCGGAATCCGGCGGGGGGGCGGGTCAGCCGGTCGGGCCGGGTTCTTCGGGATGAAACGTTCCGGTCTCCGCCGCGCGCACGTAGCCCTCGGTGGCGCTCTTGAGCTGCTCCCACCGTTTGCGGATGGAGGCGGCTTCCTCGGGCGTGACTTTCTGGTCGGCCGAGGCGGCGGCGATGAGCGCCAGCATGTCGGCGAATTCCTGGACGATGCCGCTCGTCGCGGGAGCGAGCAATTCCGGGACGGGGCGTCTTTCGGCGTTCTGGATGAAAAAACCTCCGGCCTGCTGGCAGACCCAGCGGGCGATCCGGACGTCTCCGGTGGACCGGATGAGCTGGCCCACGCGCTCCAGCGGGCTGAATGACCCGCTGCCGGCAGAGGCGCCGGCGGGGACCTCCGCCCACTTGTAAACGAGTGAAAGCGACACGCCCAGGTCGGCGGCCACCTGTTTGGCGCTGGTATGCTTTAGTACCTCTTTGAGAACCTCGTGCGCTTCTTGCATGCACAGCGACGGTGCGCCGGTTCGGCCGAAAGGCAACAACGCCGGAGGGCCGTTCCGCGAGAAGCCCTATTTGCAAATCTCTTCTACTAGCAGGTTACTCATACAGATGTATTTATTCATGGGAAAAGTATGATGGAAGTCTCTTGATCACCTCCGGGTTGTCGCCATTGTTTTCCATATGAACCCAACCAACATTGCTCGCTCATTCGCACCGGTCGCGTTTGCTGCTGTTCTCGCACTCACCGGTTGTCAGCAAACGGCGACCACTTCTGCGTCACAGGATTCGGCACCGCAGGCGACCGCGACAAAGGCTTCGGTCCCGACAACTTCGGCCGATGCACTGAGGGCTGCTGCCAACACGTACTGGGATCTCGACACATGGACTTCCGCCGACGGCACCAGCCATCTTCCGACCTTGGTCACGCTGCGTCTCGGGGAAGGGGGGCGTGTCACCGGCTCTTCGGGTGAAAACGCCTATTTCGGCACGGCAGCGCTGGCCGAAGACGGCAGCCTCGACTGGGGGCGGGCTCTCGCCGCCACCCGCATCACCGGCAGCAGCCCGGATGTGGTCAAACGTGAAACCGCTTATATCGCCGATCTGAAAGCGACCACCCAGGTGGCGTTCCAGAAAAAGCGCCTCGTCTTCACCGGTCCTGACGCGCTGCGTCTGGAATTCGTTCCCGCCAAGGGTGAATGACGGATTTTCCCTCCGGCCTTCGACAGACTCGACGACTGCTCCCTGAACCAGGGGGCAGCGCCAAAAAGGACGCCCCGCTCACCGTGAGCGGGGCGTCCTTTTTGGCGCACCGGGAGCGCCGGTGTCCGGCGCATGATCTCTTGCCGGGCCACCCGCCGGACCGGTACAAGGCCGGTGCCACGCGGGGATCGATGCGCGTTGCCCCGGACTCAGAGCGCGGTCTCGCCGCGTTCGTCGGTGCGGATGCGCACGGCTTCCTCGATCGGGAGAACGAATATCTTGCCGTCGCCGATCTTGCCGGTCTTGGCCGCCTGGAGGATGGCGTTGATCGCCTTGTCGAGCATGTCGTCGGAGACGACGATCTCGATCTTGGTCTTGGGGAGAAAATCGACGGTGTATTCGGAACCGCGATAGATCTCCGTGTGGCCTTTCTGGCGTCCGAAGCCCTTCACCTCGGTGATCGTCATGCCTTCGATGCCGATCCCCGAAAGGGCTTCTTTCACGTTCTCCAGTTTGAAGGGTTTGATGATAGCGATGATGAGCTTCATGGGTGAGGGGAGTATTCATCGCCTGACCTGCGGAGCAAGGCAAGCGGTTTGGTGGCTTTGTTCGGGCGGTCCGGCGGAAAAAGTTTCCGGGGCGGATTTTTCAGCAGCCAGCGGTGTTTTTAGTCCGGATCTTCCAGCCGATCCAGAGCAGCCCGAGCCAGAGCGGAATCAGCAGCACCTGCACGGCCATGTCCGCGAGCGTGGCCATCACCACGAGGATGAAGGCCACGAAGGCGAGGCACAGGTAATTGGTCCAGGGTGCTCCCCATGAGGGAAACCGCGACACATGCGCCTCGCGGTCTTTGGCCCGGCGAAAATACAGGTGCGTGATGCTGATCAGCGCCCAGTTGAGCACCAGGGCCGCCACCACCAGCGCGAGGAGATAGCCCAGCGCTTTTTCCGGAACCGTGTAATTGATGATGACGCCGAGGCCGGTCGCCAGGGCCGAGGCCACCAGCGCCAGCACGGGCACGCCACGCCTGTCCACCTTGAGCAGGGCGCGCGGGGCATTGCCCTTCAGGGCGAGCCCGTAAAGCATCCGGCTGTTGCAATAGACGCCGCTGTTGTAGACCGAGAGCGCCGCCGTGAGGATGACAAAATTCAGCAGATGGGCGGCGCCGGCGACACCGTGCTGGCTGAGAATCAGCACGAAAGGACTGGCTCCGTAGCTGTCCCCCGCCTTGCCGGCGGCGGCGACCTTTTCGGCCATCACATCCCACGGCATCAGCATGAGCATCACGCCGATCGCGCCCACGTAAAAGATCAGGATGCGGAACATCACCTGGTTGATGGCCCTGGGGATCGTCCTGTACGGTTCGGCCGTCTCCGCCGCGCTGACGCCGACGAGCTCCAGGCCGCCGAACGAGAACATGATGATGACCAGCGCCACGGCGAAGTGGCGGGCGTCCGTCGCGAAGAACCCCCCGTGTGTCCACAGGTTGGATACCGCGGCCTCCTCGCCGCCCCGGCCCGAGAGCAGCAGCCAGCCGCCAAACGCGATCATGCCGAGCACCGCCAGCACCTTGATGATCGAGAACCAGAACTCGGCCTCGCCGAAGATCTTCACGTTGGCCAGATTGATGGCGTTGATGAGGACAAAGAAGACCAGCACCGGAATCCATTGCGGCATGTCCGGCGCCCAGTAGTGGATGTATTTGGCCACCGCCGTCAGCTCCGTCATCCCGACCAGCACGTAGAGCACCCAGTAGTTCCAGCCCGACATGAACCCGGCAAATCCGCTCCAGTATTTGTAGGCGAAGTGGCTGAACGAGCCGGCCACCGGTTCTTCCACGATCATCTCGCCGAGCTGGCGCATGATCAGGAACTCGATGATGCCGCCGATCGCATAGCCGAGGATCATGGCGGGGCCGGCGAGCTGGATGACGCCGCCCGAGCCGAGAAACAGGCCGGTGCCGATGGCTCCGCCGAGGGCGATGAGCTGGATATGACGATTTTTCAGGCCGCGTCTGAGCGTGCCGTCCGCATTGCGGTCGGGGGGGACGATGGCGGAGGAGGGCGTTCCGGGCATCCGGACATCCACGCCGGACCGGAGCGGTTTTCAACTCCGAATTCGTCCGCGGGAGATTGGCGTTGCCGCACAATCCCTCCGCTTGATTCCGGGCCGACAGGCGGCCACGCTGCTGCCTTCATGGGATCCCTCTACGAAAAAATTGCCCGTCCGCTGTTTTTCCGTCTCGACTGCGAGCCGGCGCACGAAGTCGCCGTGACCGCGCTCAATGTGCTCGGCAAGCTGCCGCCGCTGTGCCGCGCTCTCGAAGCGTGGCACCGCCTGCCGCGCTCCGTATACCGCCCGGTGCGCGCTTTCGGGCTGGAGTTTCCCAATGCCGTCGGGCTCGCCGCGGGCTTCGACAAGGAAGGCGCCATCTGGCCGGCGATGGCGGCGCTGGGTTTCGGCCATGCCGAGATCGGCACCGTCACCGCGCTGGCGCAGCCCGGCAACCCGAAGCCGCGCATGTTTCGCTACCCCGCGCAGGAGGCCGTCATCAACCGGATGGGTTTCAACAACTCGGGCGCGGAGCACGTTGCCCGCCGTCTCGCCCGGATGCCCGGCCCCGGCAAGCGCCGCATCCCCGTCGGCGTCAACCTCGGCAAATCGAAAGTCGCCTCGCTGGAGGAGGCGGTTGGCGACTACCTCACGAGCTTCGGCCTGCTCGCCGACCATGCCGACTACATCGCGATCAACGTCAGCAGCCCCAACACGCCCGACCTGCGCAAGCTCCAGGAAAAGGACCGGCTCGAAGGCGTGCTGCGCGCCCTCTGCGAGGCCAACGCCGCCCGTGCCACTGCCGGCAAACCGCGCCGCCCGATCCTCCTCAAGATCGCCCCTGATCTCTCGTGGCAGCAGATCGACGACGTGCTCGAAACCCTGCTCGGACTCGGCCTCGACGGTATCATCGCCACGAATACGACGCTCGCCCGCCCCGGCTGGTTTGCCACGGTCAACGAAACCGGCGGACTCAGCGGCGCGCCCGTCCGCGAGCGTTCGACGGAGATAATCAAGTACATCTCCCGCGCCACGCATGGCCGCCTGCCGATCATCGGCGTGGGCGGCATCATGGATACGAAGGCCGCCTGCGAGAAAATGGACGCCGGCGCCTCGCTCGTGCAGATCTACACCGGGATGATCTACCGTGGCGCGTTTTTCGCGGCGCAGCTCGCCCGCGCGCTCGCGGACAATCACCGGGCGGGCTGGTGAAGGGCTGGCCGCAGGAGCAGATCGCATGACGCGCGCGGAACTCGGACGGCTGTTGCAGGAGAGCATCCGGAGAGATTGCCCGGGGAGCGGCGGCATTCCTGCCGCTGCCTTGCCGGACAGTGTCTCCACAAGACCGGCAACCCGACAGGGGGCGGATGAACTTCCCGGGAAGATCGGGGCGAGGCGCGTTGCGCCTCGTCGCAGCGGCAGGAATGCCGCCGCTCCCGCAATTCACCTCGTCGACGAACGTGACCCGCTCCGCTTCCGCATCGCGCTGGCCGACGCCGTGGCCGCGGATGACGGCCGTCCGGTTTTTATCGCCGACCCGTCCTGGGGCGAACGCGAGCGGGCGCAGTTCGCCGCGCTCGCGGCTCAACCATCGCTTCCTCTCGTGGCACGGGCTTCCAGCCCGTGGACGGCGCTCCGCGCCGCAAATGTCCCCCCTCCCTGTCCGGCAATCATGGGCAAGGATGCCCATGCCACATCACGGGCTGGAAGCCCGTGCCACTCCGGCTGGCTCTGCATCCCCACCGGCGGTTCCTCGGGCAACCTCAAGCTCGCCCGCCACGACGGGCAAACGCTGGCCGCAGCGGTGGACGGTTTTTGCCGCCACTTCGGCGTGGGCCGGGTCAACGCGGTCGGGCTCCTGCCGCTCCATCACATCAGCGGCCTGATGGCCTGGATGCGCTGCGCGTTGACCGGCGGTAGCTACCGGCACGCCGACTGGAAACGCATCGAACGCGGCGAGGAGCGCCCTGCTCCCGGCGACAATGTAGCTGCGAACGCCGCCACGTTTCTTTCGCTCGTGCCGACCCAGCTCCAGCGATTGCTGGACAACGCCGACGAGTCCGCGCTGGCGTGGCTGCGCGGGTTTCGTGCCGTCTTCATCGGGGGAGGCCCGAGCTGGCCGGCGCTGGTCGAGGCGGGCGCGGCGGCGCGGCTGCCGCTGGCGTTTTCTTATGGCATGACAGAGACGGCGGCGATGGTGGCGGCGCTCACGCCGGAGGAGTTTGCCGCCGGCGGACGCGGCGCCGGCCGCCCGATGCCGCACGCGCGCATCGACCTGATGGCGGATGGAGGCGGCGGCAACCGCATCGCGATCCGTTCGGCGTCCTTGTTTCACGGATACTGGCCCGGCTGGCGCGCCGTCGCTAGCGCGACGGGAGTTCAGCGTTCAGGGTTCGGGGTTCAGGGTGCAGGGTTCGGGGCGCAGGAGGGGCGGGAGACCGGCGATGTCGCATCTTCCGGTAACCCTGAACCGGAAACCCTGAACTCCGAACTGGCGCGAAGCGCCGCTTGGGAGACCGGCGACGCCGGTTCGTTCGACGCGGCCGGCAGCCTGCATGTTTCCGGACGCCGCGATGCGCTGATCATCACGGGAGGCGAAAAGGTCAACCCGCAGGAGGTCGAGGCGGCGTTGCGGGCGACGGGGTTTTTCCCGGGTGACGTGGCTGTGATCGGCGTGCCCGATCCCGGGTGGGGCGAGGCGGTGGTGGCGTGTTATCCGGCGGACGACTCGTTTCCTCCGGTGGATGCCGCCGCCGTGCGCGCGGCGCTGACCGGCAAGCTGGCGCCGTTCAAATGTCCGCGCCGCTACGTGGCTGTGATGCCCTGGCCGCGCTCGGCGCAAGGCAAGCTCAACCGCGAGGCGCTGCGTCGCCACGCTGCCGGAGAAGCCGCGTGACAGACGCTTCGTTGTCCTGCCGCGCCGGTTGCGGCGCATGTTGCATCGCGCCGTCGATCAGCACACCGATCCCGGGCATGCCGTTCGGGAAGCCGGCGGGCGTGCCCTGTGTGCAGTTGTTGCCCGACTTGCGCTGTGCGATTTTCGGCCGGCCGGAACGCCCCGCCGTCTGCGCGAGCCTGCGTCCGTCGCAGGAAATGTGCGGTGCGGATCGCGCCGCCGCGCTCGCGCATCTCGATGCGCTCGAGGTGGCGACGACGCCGGGATGAATCCTTCATCGCCAGTGGCAATGATTACTCGCCGATGATTTTTACGAGGACGCGCTTGCGGCGCAGGCCGTCGAACTCGCCGTAAAAAATCTGTTCCCACGGGCCGAAATCGAGCCGGCCCTCGGTAACGGCGACGACGACCTCGCGGCCCATGATCGTGCGCTTCAGGTGGGCGTCGGCGTTGTCCTCGCCGGTGCGGTTGTGATCATAATGCGAATACGGTTTTTCGGGCGCCAGTTTTTCGAGCCAGCGTTCGAAGTCGGCATGGAGGCCGGATTCGTCGTCGTTGATGAAGACGCTGGCGCTGATGTGCATCGCATTGACGAGACACAGCCCCTCGCGGATGCCGCTTTCGCGCAGGCACGCCTCGACTTCGGGCGTGATGTTGATGAATTCGCGGCGGCGCGTGATGTCGAACCAGAGTTCTTTTCGGAAGGATTTCATGACAGGAAGCGGGGAGGGAGCGGAAAGGATGGCGTTTACGATTCGCCGAGCAATTCCAGCGCGGCGGCGAGGACAGGTTTTTTGCCATCGGCGACGGCGGCTTCGAATTCGGGCAGGCGGGCCTGCACGGAGGGTTTCTGGTAAAAACGCGTGCGCAGGCTTTCGTTGATGAGCGTGTGCATCCACTCGATGGCCTGGGTGCGGCGCCGTTCGCGGAGCGCGCCGCTGGCCGTAGTGGCCTCGAAATACGCCTCGGTGGTTTTCCAGACTTCGGGCACGCCCTGGCCGGTGAGCGAAGAGGCGAGCAGGGCGGGGACTTCCCAGCCCTCGGTGTGAGCCTTGAGGATGTGGAGCACGCGCTTCATCTCGGCCTGCGCGAGCGTGGCGCGGGGAAGGTTGTCGCCGTCGGCCTTGTTCACGACGAGCGTGTCGGCGAGCTCGATGACGCCTTTCTTGATGCCCTGGATTTCGTCACCCGCGCCGGAGATCATCAGCACGAGAAAATAATCGACCATCGAACGGACGGTGACTTCGTTTTGACCCACGCCGACGGTCTCGACGATGACGACATCGTAGCCGGCCGCCTCGCAGACGAGGACGGCTTCGCGGGTCTTGCGGGCGACGCCGCCGAGCGAGCCGCCGGAGGGCGAGGGGCGGATGAAGGCGGCGGGGTGTTGCGAGAGTTTTTCCATGCGCACCTTGTCGCCGAGGATGCTGCCGCCGGTGAGCGAACTGGAGGGATCGATGGCGAGGACGGCGACGCGATGGCCGAGGCCGGTGAGATGCGTGCCGAAGGCTTCGATGAAGGTGGATTTGCCGGCGCCGGGGATGCCGGTGATGCCGATGCGTTTGGCGCGTCCGGTGTGCGGGAGCAGGCGGGCGAGCAGTTGCTGGGCGAGTTCCTGGTGCGCGGAGGCGTTGCTTTCGATAAGCGTGATGGCGCGGCCGAGGACGGTGGGGTTGCAGGCGAGGACGCCCTGTTCGTACTCGTCGAGCGTGAGCGTGCGGCGGCGCGGCGCGGCGGAGGAGGAGGCGACGGCGCCGCCCTTGCCGGTGCCCTGGACGATGCGGGTGGCGAAGGCGCGATTGCCGACGGCGTTGTCCGGTACCCAGTCGGGAACCTCGCCGGCGGGGAGGCTGTGGGCGTGATCGTGAGAGTGGCGGGAGGAATCGGGAGAGGGCCGGGTCATGAGGATATTTCCGGGAGGTTCTGGAAATTAACCGCGAAGGACGCGAAGGATGCGAAGATCGGAAAAAATGAAACCGCAGGAGTTTAATCGACCCATTGGGCATGCACTCATTGAGCACCATGATGGCAGTATTGGGTTCATCTTCGCGCTCTTCGCGTCCTTCGCGGTAAAAATCAATTTTTGGAAGTTCCCGTCTGCTCCACGATGCGGATGCTTTTCACCTCGATACGGTCGCGCGGTGTGCTGTTTTCGCGTCCGTCGGGGCGGGTGGGAGCGGTGGCGATCTTGTCGAGCACGTCATCGCCGGCGATGAGCTGGCCGAAGGCGGTGTACTGGCGGTCGAGAAACTTCGCATCGCCGTGGCAAATGAAGAACTGGCTGCCGGCCGAATCAGGGTCGCTGGAGCGGGCCATCGAGATGACGCCGCGCACGTGGGACCTGGAGTTGAATTCGGCCTTGATCTTGTAACCGGCATCTCCTGTGCCGGGGGTGCCGGTGGCGCCGGGTTTGGTGTTGGGGCAGCCGCCCTGGATCATGAAGCCCTTGATGATGCGGTGGAAGGCGGTGTGGTCATAAAACCCGTCGCGGGCGAGTTTTTTGAAGTTTTCGACGGTGTTCGGGGCGACCTCGGGCCAGAAGGCGATGGTCATGTCGCCGTAAGTGGTCGAGATGACGGCGACTTCCTTGCCGGCGGCTGCAACCGGTTTACTGTCGGCAGGTACGGCGTCTGCGGCGGCAACGGTCGTTTGCACGAAGGCAAGCGACATGGCGGCGAGGGTGGTGAGGAGCGAAAGGAGTTTTTTTGGATTCATACGCCGGTCAAGGTGGCAGATGCTCCGGCGTCACGACAGTGAAAAATGATCGGCAAGGAATCGAAACGGGAAAAGGAGGCAGGCTTAAAAGAGAGGGATGCATTCGTAGTGGAAGACATCGACCACGGTGTTACTGCGGGTCATGGCGACGTCGACAATGTCGAAGCGGTAATGATCGGGACGGGGGTCGCAGCCGTGGAGCCAGGCGCGGCAGGCACGCCGGAGGACGAGTTTTTTGGCCCGGCTGACGGCGTGGTAACCGGGGACGAGCGCGGTGGCGGCGCGGGTTTTGACTTCGACAAAGACGATGATGCCGGCGTCGTCGCAGATCAGGTCGAGCTCTTCGCGACGGTCGGCGGGGTTGCGCCAGTTGCGGGCGAGGATGCGGTAGCCCTTGGCGCGGAGGTAATCGGCCGCGGCCTGTTCTCCGATGTCGCCACGGGCACGGGCAGGTGAGGAAGGTGCATCGATACGGCGAGAGGCGTTTTTCATGAGCCTCATGGACTACTGCGTGGTAAAGAGCGGGAAACGAAATATCGCAGGGAGGAGGCGTCAGCCGGAGGCCAGCAGGCGGCGGAGGGTTTCGTCGACCTGTTTCGGATTGGCTTTGCCGCGACTGGCTTTCATCACGGGGCCTTTGAGGCCGTTGATGGCGGATTCCTTGCCGGCGCGGAATTCGTTGGCGGCCTTTTCGTTGGCGGCGATGGCATCGCGGCACCATTGCTCGAGTTCGTTGGAGTCGGTCGGGACGGTCTTGAGACCACGGCGATCGGCGATGGCCTCGGGGGCGTCGCCGGTGGCGAACATGTCGATGAAAACTTCTTTGGCGGTGTTGTTCGTGAGAAGGCCGTCGGCGATGAGTTTCACGAGAGCAACGAGGTTGGCCGGAGGGATTTTCGCGGCGGCTTCGTCGAAAGTCGCATTGGCCGCGCCGAGTTCACGGAGAAGATCGTTGGTGATCCAGTTGCCCAGCGGCTGCGCGAGAGCGGGGCCGGCGAGCTGGACGGCGGTGTCGTAGTAGCCGGCGAGGGGTTTGTCCCAGATGAGGACGCTGGTGATGGTGTAGGGGAGGCTGTAATCGGCCATCAGGCGGCGCTGGCGGTCGAAGGGGCGTTCGGGAAGCGTGGCGGCGATGGTGGCTTTCCAGGCGTCATCCACACGGACGGGCAGGAGGTCGGGGTCGGGGAAAAAGCGGTAGTCATGCGCGTCTTCCTTGGTACGGAGGGATTGCGAAGCGCCAGTGAGACCGTCGTAGTCGCGGGTTTCCTGCACGACCCGGCCGCCGGACTGGACGAGAGCGGTCTGGCGTCTGATTTCGTGGGCGATGCCGTCGCGGACGTAGGAGATCGAGTTGAGATTCTTCATTTCGACCTTGGTGCCGAGCGTCGTGCTGCCGGCAGGACGGATGGAGACGTTGGCATCGCAGCGCATCTGGCCTTTTTCCATGTCGCAGTCGGAAACGCCGCCCTGGACCATGACGGCGCGCAGGGCGGTGAGGAAGGCGAAGGCTTCATCGGCGGAGTGGAGTGCCGGTTCGGTGACGAGCTCCATCAGCGGGGTGCCGGCGCGATTGTAGTCGACGAGGGAGTCGGTGGCGTGGTGGTTGAGTTTGCCGACGTCTTCTTCGAGGTGGATGCGGTTGAGAGGGATTTTTTTGTGTTCGCCCATGATGTTGCGGGCGGGACCGGGGAGTTCGATTTCGACTTCGCCGCCGAGGCAGATGGGGTGGAATTGCTGGGTGAGCTGGTAGTTTTTGGGAGAGTCGGGGTAGAAGTAGTTTTTGCGATCCCAGCGGCATTCGGGGGCGATGGTGCAGCCGACGAGAAGACCGGCTTTGATGATCTGGTCGATGGCGGCCTTGTTGAGGACAGGAAGCGCGCCGGGGAGAGCGAGAACGACGGGATCGGTGAGGGTGTTGGGTTCGTGCCCGTAGCCGGCGGGAGCTCGGGTGAACATCTTGGTCCGGGTTTTGAGCTGGATATGGACTTCAAGTCCGATGACGGCTTCGTATTGCATTATAAATTACAGAAGAGCGTTTTATTTTGAACAGAAGATAAGAAGGAGACGAAGGCCACGGAGGTGGCTGGAGGGTGGTCGGGCGGATGTGGCGTTTTCTTTTTCAGGAAAGATGTGTCGGATGCGGGAGGAGGTTACGGGAACGGGAGTGCCTTCGTGATCTTCTTAACTTCTGTGCGAATTTTTCAGAGAGCGGGATGGCGGGTGTGCCAGTCGTGAACGGAGTCGTAGGCGTGGGCGATGGCGAGGAGGTCGGCTTCTTTCAGCGGCTGGCCGAGGAGTTGCAGGCCGATGGGGAGGCCGGCCCGGGTGAAACCGCACGGGATGCTGATGCCGGGGATGCCGGCGAGGTTGGCGCCGATCGTGTAGATGTCGGACAAATACATGGCCATCGGGTTGGCGGAGCGCTCGCCTTTGCGGAACGCAGGCGTGGGGCTCGTGGGCGTGACGATGGCGTCGACTTGCCCGAAGGCGTTCAGGAAATCCTGGCGGATCAGGGTGCGGACTTTTTGCGCGCGGAGGTAATAGGCGTCGTAGTAGCCGCTGCTGAGGACGTAGGTGCCGAGGATGACACGGCGTTTGACTTCGGGACCAAAACCTTCGGCCCGGGTTTTGCTGTAGATGTCAACGGCACCGGTGGCGTTGGGGGAGCGGTAACCGTAGCGGATGCCGTCGAGGCGGGCGAGGTTGGAGGAACACTCGGCCGTGGAAAGGATGTAATAAACACTCAGGCAATGCTCGGTATGAGGCAGGGAAACGTCGCGGATTTCGTAGCCGAGTTTTTTGTAGTGAGCGATGGCCTGCTCGACGGCGGCGCCGACTTCAGGGTCGAGGCCTTCACCGAAATATTCCTTGGGGATGCCGAGCCGGCGGGGCGCCTCGGAGGAGGCGGATTGGCGATGGAGGCCGGCGCGGTAGTCGGGAAGGGCGACCTGGCAGGAGGTCGAGTCGTGCGGGTCGTGGCCGGCGATGGCTTGCAGGAGGAGGGCGGCGTCTTCGACGGTGCGGGTGAAGGGGCCGATCTGGTCGAGCGAACTGGCGAAGGCGGCGAGGCCGTAGCGGGAGACGAGGCCGTAGGTGGGCTTGAGTCCGACGACGTTGCAGAGGGCGGCGGGCTGGCGGATGGAGCCGCCGGTGTCGGAGCCGAGGGTGGCGATGGCTTCGCCGGCCGCGACGGCGGCGGCGCTGCCTCCGGAAGAGCCGCCGGGGACGCAGTCGAGGTCGTAGGGGTTGCTGGTGGTCTTGAAGGCGGAGTTTTCCGTGGACGAACCCATGGCGAGTTCGTCGAGGTTGAGGCGGCCCCAGATGACGGCGCCGGCGTGGCGGAGTTTTTGAATGACGGTGGCGTCGTAGGGGGAAACGTAGTTGGCGAGGATTTTGCTCGAAGCGGTCAGGGGTTGGTTGGCGACGGAAATGACGTCCTTGATGGCAACGGGAATGCCGTCGAGCGGGCCACGGGCATGGCCGGCGGCGCGGCGGGCGTCGGAGGCGGCGGCTTGCGCGAGCGCGTCGGCGGGGTCGTACGAGTTGAAGGCGTTGACCTTTGGTTCGACGGCAGCGGTACGGTCGATGACGGCCTGCGTGAGTTCGACCGAAGAAAGTTCCTTGCGGGCGAGGGCGTCGGAGAGATCGGCAATGGTGCGGTACGTGAGCGGTGTGGCCGGCATTTGGATACAGAAGATTTTGTTTTGAACAGAAGTTAAGAAGGGGACGAAGGCCCGATGGCGGCTGGAGGATGGTCAGGCGAAGGAGACGTTTTCTGTTTAGGAGAAAAAGTGTCGCGGATACGGGACAGGTTACGGGAAAGGGAGTGCCTTCGTGATCTTCTTAACTTCTGTTCAAATGGTTCGGTTTTATTCGACGACTTTTGGGACGGAGATCATGTTGTCGCGTCGGGCGGGAGCGTTGGCGAGGGCTTGCTCCGGAGTAAAGACGGGGCCGGGTTCGTCGGCCTGCCAGACGTTGTAGATCGGAAAGCCGTGCGCGGTGGGTTCGACGTGGGTGACGTCCACCTGTTTGAGTTTGTCGATGTGCTGGAGGACGTCGCCGAGCTGGGCGGCGAAGGTGGCTTTCTCTTCGGCCGTAAGCTCGATGCGGGCGAGACGGGCGACGTGGTCGATGTTGAGGTCGGCAGGTGAGGACATCGGGAAATGCGGAATTCGGAGTGCGGATTGCGGAATGAAATGACGGACCGTGCAGTCTGGTTATTTGCGGATTTGCCAAGCGGCGTTTTTGGCGAGTTCGGCCTGGAGCTTGCTGAATGCCAGGTTGACTTCGTCGTCGGTCAGGGTGCGGTCGGGGGCGCGGAATACGAGCGAGAGGGCGAGGCTCTTTTTGCCTTCGGGAAGGTTTTTTGCTGCCAATCCCGATCCTTGGTACAGATCAAAGACGTTGACGCTTTCGATGGCGAAGGTCTTGCCGATGATTTTGGCCGTGGTGGTCTTGAGCTTGTCGGCCACTTCCCCGGCAGGCGTGGCGGCGTCGACGACGAGAGCGAGGTCGCGCGTGGTCGGCGGATAGGAGCTGAAGGGCTGGAAACGGATGCGTTTTGGCTCGGCCGCGAAAACCTGGCGGGGGAGGAGCAGTTCGCCGGCGATGATGGTGTGGTTTTTGATGTCGCGGGCACGGGCGGTTCTGGCGTCGATGAGACCACAGGCGAGCTCGACCTGACGGGCACGGTCGGTGGTTTGCGCGGAGTGGTTGCGCTGCCAGAGCGCGGCGGCAGCCGCGCCCGGTTTGGGGTTTGGGGTTTGGGGTTTGGAGTTGGTAGCGGATGCGGCGGTGTCGGCTTGCTCGTCAGTGATGAGGTGGAACTGGAGGCGGGCGGGGTTGACACCGGCGAGGGCGGCGAGATCGAGGGCGAGTTTTTTCGCGTGAAAGAAATCGACGGCGTCGCGTTTGAGCCAGGTACGGGTGGTCGGCTCGGCGAGGATGACGAAAGAGACGGCGGTGAGTTCGCGGAGTGCGCCATCCGGGGTCGGCCGGAAGACGCGGCCGATTTCGAAGAGGCGGCGGGGGGCGTTGTGCGCGGCGAGGTTGAGCTTGAGCGCCTCGAGCAGGCCGGGAAGGAGCGAGGGGCGGATGTGGCCGAGTTCGCTGGTGAGCGGGTTGGCGAGTGCGAGCGCGTCGGCGGTCGGCTGGCCGAAAAGCGCAGCGATGTCGCGTCCGTCACAGAGGGTGTAGTGGCAGCATTCGGCATGGCCGGCGCCGACGAGGTGGGCGGTGGCGCGACGGGTGAAGGTCGCGAGAGAATCATCGTTCTCGATTTCGCCGGGAGCGGGGGCGGGGATGGGCGCGGAGGGGATCGTAGCGGTACCGTGGATACGGACGAACTCCTCGACGAGGTCGATGGGGCGGTCAACCTCGGCGCGGAAAGAGGGGACGGTGACGCGCCAGGTGGCGGTGGTGGATTTCAGGGATCCGGAAGCGGGCGGGACGCCCGCGCCACTTTGTTCCGTGACGGTGAAGCCGAGGCGACGGAGGGTGGTGGCGATGGTGGCGTCGGGAATGTCGAAACCGCAACGGGCGCGGACGTAGTCGGCGGAGAGATCGATGGTGCGGTCGCCGCGCGGGGGGGCTCCGACGGTGACACGGGGGCCGATGACGGTGCCGCCGGCGAGTTCGACGATGAGAGCGGTGGCGCGGCGGGCGGCGAACAGGACACCGGCGGGATCGGCGTCGCGGGTGTAGCGCTGGGCGCTGTCCGTGGAAATGGCGAGGCGGCGGCTGGTCTTGCGGACGGGGCCGGGGCGGAAATACGCGGCTTCGAGAACGATGTTGGTGGTGGCGTCGGTCACGCCGCTGTTTGCGCCGCCCATGATGCCGCCGAGGGCCATGGGTTTTTCGGCGTCGGCGATGACGCAGTCGGTGGTCTCGAGCGCGACGGTGCGGCCCTGGTCGAGGAGTTTGAGCTTTTCGCCGGGCGCGGCGGGACGGATTTTTATCTGGCGGCCACCGATGTTGGCGGAGTCGAAGGCGTGCAGGGGCTGGCCGGTTTCGAGCATCACCCAGTTGGTGATGTCCACGATGTTGTTGATCGGACGAAGGCCGGCGGCAGTGAGGTCGCGGGCGAGCCAGTCGGGCGAGGGGGCGACTTTGACGCCGCGGATGACGGTGGCGGTGTAATACGGGCAGGTGTCGATCGTGGTGGCGACAGAGGCGAGGAGGTCGGCGGCGTCAGCGGAAGGAACGGGCGCGGAGGGGGTGGGGTCGGCGAGGTCGGGCAGGCGGAGAGGGCGGTCGAACCAGGCGGCGAGGTCGCGGGCGACGCCAATGTGGCCGAGGCAATCGCCGCGGTTGGCGGTGATGCTGAGGTCGAGGACGGTGTCGGGTTGCGGGAAGTGGTCGTTGATGGAGGTGCCGACCGGGAGGTTGCGGGTGGTGAGAATGAGGAGGCCCTCGTGGTCCTGGCCGAGGCCGAGCTCGCGGGCGGAGCACATCATGCCCTGCGATTCGACGTCGCGGAGCTTGCTGATCTTGATTTCGAAGTCGCCGGGCAGGACGGCGCCGGGGAGGGCGACGGGGACGAGATCGTTGGTGGTGAAGTTTTTCGCCCCGCAGACGATCTGGCGCGGACCGGCGGGATCGCCGGTGTCGACGCGGCAGACGGAGAGTTTGTCGGCTTTGGGGTGTTTTTCGAAGGAGAGGATTTTGCCGATGACGACGTTCTTGAGCGGGGGGAGTCCGGCGGAAGCGGTGTCCTCGACTTCAAGGCCGAGCATGGGGAGGGCGTCGGTGATTTGCACGAGGGTGAGGCCGGAAAGGTCGATGTAGCGGGCGAGCCACTGGAGGCTGATTTTCATTTTGGAAAGAAGGATTTGAACAGAAGGAAACGAAGAGAACGAAGGGAAACAGAGAAGGAGGAGAAATTATGAAATATTGGCGCCGGGCAGAATAAGGCGGTGCATGTCATCTTTGATGGTGACGGTATTGTAGTTGAAAATGAGGCCGACGGGAATGTCGAGGAGGCGCATGTAGGTCATGAGTTGGGCCTTCTGAATGGGCAGGATTCTTTCGACGCACTTGCCCTCAAGTAGAAGGCACTCGTTTACAAGAATGTCGAAACGCAGGTTTTCCTCAAAAACGAGGTCTTTGTAAGTTATTTTGACAGGACCCTGGTTTCGGGATGCAAGTTTGCGCAGGGAGAGCTCGTGCATCAGGCATCGCTCGTAAATGGATTCGAGCAGCCCGGGGCCTTTGTTGCGGTGAACTTCAATTACGGCAGCGATGGAGGGTCCGGAAATGGCGTCGGCCTTTTGAAACAGCGGGTGCATAAAACAGGAATTTTCCCGGATCGTCCTTCGTTCCTTTCCGGACGGTTCTAAAAATACGTTTTTTGAACAGAAGGAAACGAAGAGAACAAAAATGAAACAGGGATTTTGAATTAAAACTTATTTTCTATAAACATGTTACGTAGGAAATAAGGAAAAGCGCCCTTGGTTGTTCTTCGTTCTCTTTGTTGCCTTCTGTTCAATTTTCGGAGGTTTCCTTTTGTTCAAAACCAAACCCAAAACCGGCTCACGCGAACTGGCGGAGGAAGCGGAGGTCGTTGGCGTAGAAGTGGCGGATGTCGTCGATGCCGTGGATGAGCATGGCAATGCGCTCGATACCCATGCCGAAGGCGAGGCCGGTCCATTGCTCCGGGTCGATGTCGACGTTGGCGAAAACTTTCGGGTCGACGAGGCCGCAGCCCATGATTTCGAGCCAGCGGTCGCTGAGGCGGCCGAGGTTGGGAGCCTTGATGTCCATTTCGAAACTGGGTTCGGTGAACGGGAAAAAGCTCGGACGGAGGCGGGTTTCGGCGGTGGTGCCGAAGATCTCGCGGACAAAACTGTCGAGGATGCTCTTGAGGTCGCGGACGGTGACGTTGCGGTCCACCCAGAGGCCTTCGACCTGATGGAAATTGGCGGAGTGGGTGGCGTCGACGGTGTCGCGGCGGAAACAGCGGCCGGGAGCGATAATCCGGATGGGGGGCTTGCGCGCGAGCATGGTCCTTATTTGCACGGAGCTGGTGTGGGTGCGCAGGACGTAGGCCTCGTCGGCTTTTTTGGTGGCTTCGGTGGCTCGGGTCGAGGGTGGCAGGAAAAGCGTGTCCTGCATGTCGCGCGCGGGGTGATCGTCGGGAGTGTTGAGCGCGTCGAAGCAGTACCACTCGCTTTCGAGTTCGGGGCCTTCGGCGATGACGAAACCGAGTTTGCGGAAGGTGGCGGCGATGAGGTCGCGGGTGCGGGTGAGCGGATGGAAGCTGCCCTCCTGGTCATCGGGCGAGGGGAGGGTGGGGTCGATGGCGGGGCCGAGATGCGCGGAGAGTTCGGCGTCCTCGATACGGGCGAGGGCGGCGTCGAGCTCGGCGGCGAGGGTGGTTTTCGCCTCGTTGATGAGTTTGCCGACCACGGGTTTTTGCTCCTTGGGGAGGCTGCCCATCTGCTTCATGCAGGCGGTGAGGGCGCCGTTGGGGCCGACGTAGCGGGCTTTGGCGGCTTCGAACTCGGGGCGCGTTTTCAGGGCCGGGAGTTCGGCGCGGGCCTGGGCGAGGAGAGCGGTGAGCTGGTCTTGCATGAGTATGACGAAATGGGAGACAGGGGAGGTATGGGAGAGATGGGAGTTATGGGACTGGCAGACCGGGGGGAGCGTGGGCGTTTCCGCAAAAACAAAAAGGACGGCACCTCGAAAAATCGAGGCCCGTCCTCCGTGGAAGGTGCTTTTCTGTGGGAGGCGAGCCGCTGGTCGCAGGCTCGCGTTCGGGAGAGTTCAGGCTTTCGCGGCGCTGGCGGCGGCGGCCTTGGTCTTCAACGCGTCCTGGACTTGTTTGACCACGGCGTTAAAGGCGACCTCGTCGCGGATCGCGAGATCGGACAGAACCTTGCGGTCGAGTTCGATGTTCGCGGCGTGGAGGCCCTCGATGAAGCGGCTGTAGCTGATGCCGGCGGCGCGGCAGGCGGCGTTGAGACGCACGATCCAGAGGGCGCGGAATTCGCCCTTCTTCTTGCGACGGTCGCGGTAAGCGTATTGCCACGCGTGCTGGACGGCGTCCTTGGCGTAGCGGAAGAGCTTCGACTTGCTGGCGTAGTAGCCCTTCGCGTTTTTGAGCATCCGCTTGCGCCGGCGGCGGGAAGCGGGAGAGTTGGTTGCACGAGCCATGTTGGTTTATTCCTTTTGGTTAATCGCCGGCGGGTCGGTTCGTCAGGTCGTTCACCCGCTTGGCGTGTTTTCGGTTTTGCGATGCGGCTTCTTGTCTGTGGATCAGAGGCCGTAGGGCAGGCAGCGCTTCAGCGGTGCAGCGTGGCCTTCGGCAACTTGCTTGTCCTGCGAGGCACGGCGCTTTTGCTTCGTGCTCTTGGAGGCCAGCAAGTGACGGAAACCGGGCGTGCGACGCATCAGCTTGCCTTTGGCGGTCAGCTTGAAGCGCTTGGCGACGGACTTTTTGGTCTTTTGCATGGGAAGAAGTGGTCCAAAACACGGAGAGGCGGGAGGCTTGGCAAGTGTTAATTGGAAGCCGGCGATGAAATGGATGAATCGAAAGGCGCGGACGGGAGATTTCGGGATCCCGGAGCCGGGCCAGGAGCTCTCTGCATGGCATGGGCTTCCAGCCCATGTTTCCGGAAGACATGGCCAGGATGGCCATGCCACGCAATCCCGTGGGCTGGAAGCCTGTGCCACGCAGCGGGTCACACCAGGTATTCGGTGCCGGGGACGGGATCGAGCACCTTGATGTTGGGCGCCTGCTCGGCGAGCTGCTGCGCGAACCAGGCGCGGGCTTCGGGCTCGCCGTGCGTGAGGACGAGGCTGCGGGCGCCGGTCTGGACGGCGAATTGCAGCAGTTCCTCTCGGTCGGCGTGGCCGCTGAGTTCGAATTTTTCGATGCGCGCCTTGATCTTCGTTTTGACATGCGCGGTCTTGAAGAGGAACGGATCGCCGGGCGCGGAGCGGAGGAGTTCGCCGCCGGGCGTATCGGGATCGCAGTAACCGACGAAGCCGACGGTGTTGCGGGCGTGGCCGACGAGGCCGGAGGCGAGCGCGTAGCTCGGGGTGTTTTCCACGAGCATGCCGGAGCTGAGGATGTAGAGCGCGTTTTGCTGCGGGTCCTCGCCGGGGTTGAGTTTGCGGGGGGCGGGCTGGATCTTCAGATCCTTGATGATGGCGCGGTTGAAATTGAGCGCCTTGGTCTTGCGCGAGATCTGGTCGAAGTAGTCGGCGAGGTCCATGCCGAGGCCGGAGGCGAAGACGGGGCACTCGACGAGGCGGCCGAACTTGCGGGCGTCGTGCACGATGGAGAGCATCTCCTGCATGCGGCCGAGGGCGAAGGCGGGGAGGAGGAACGAACCGCCGCGCTGGATGGTGTCGTTGATGCACTCGACGAGGCGGGCGACTTCGTGGACGCGCTCCTTGCCGAGGGGGCGCTCGGTGTTGCCGCGCGTGGTTTCGAGGATGACGGTGTCGAAGTGCCCGGCGGGGAAGGAGGCGCCCTTGAGCGTGCGCTGGTCTTCGAAGAGCACGTCGCCGGTGATGAAGATGTGGCGGTGCTTGTGACGGATCTCGACGCCGGCGGCCCCGGCGACGTGGCCGGCGGGGTGAAGCGTGATCTCGATCTCGTCCTTGCGGCCGCGGAATTTTTTGGGTTGGCCGAACGGGATCCCGGTGAAGCGCGGGGCGCAGCGGTCGATCTCCTCGTGCGTGAAGAGCGGATACTCGGGGATGTCGGCCTCCTCTTTCTGGCGGCGCATGACGTTGGCCGAGTTGTGGAGCATGCGCTCGACGAGCATCTGGCTGGGCACGCTCATGAGAACGGGCACGTCGGGGTGCTCGCGCATGACGACGGGCAGGCTGCCGATGTGGTCGAGGTGACAATGGGTCACGACGATCAGGTCGAGCGGGACGTCGCGCAGGCGCGCAAAATCGGGTGTGGCGAGGCGACCGGCGATCTTGGGATGGAGCCCGCTGTCGATGAGGAGATTGATGTCGCCGATACGGAGCAGCGTGGAGTTGGCTCCGATGCCGCCTTGTCGGTTCAGGTCTGTTAACTTCATTTCGTAAAGGCGGAGGGAGAGGGAAAAGGGCAGGGGAGCGCAAGCGGCAACTTGCTGGTCGCGTGCGATTGGGGTTGCGGTTCGGGGAAGGAAAAACCGGTCCGGACGGCTCTAGCTCGGGCTGTAGCCGGGCTCGTCCCCGTCGTTGTCGTACGAGCAGGACGGATCCGGCGAGCCGGCCGGTATCTGCATGGCGAAGGGGGGCAGCACGGTGAAGACACGACGGCCTTGCTCGTCGATACCGTGGAAGCTGCCATGCGCGACGGCGTCGATGCCGGTGACGTGGTAACTGTTATAGGAAAATTCCTCGCCGGGCGCGAGCCGGGGGGTTTCGCCGACGATCTTGTCGCCCTCGACAACGAGGCGGTTGCCGTCGGCCTGCGCGATGACCCATTTGCGGCCGAGCAGCGTCACGGTGTGGTCGGAGATATTGCGCAGGGTGATGAAATAGACAAACGCGTGCGGCTTGCCGGGCGGCAGGCATTTGCCCCCGTAGTGGTAGACCAGCTTGTCGAGGCGGGCGGTGAGGCCCGGCAATGGAAGAGTGGGTGGCACGCGAAATTTGAATGGATATCGGAACTGGAAACTTTCAGCGGGTCGATCGGTGAACCCTGCGGCAAACAAACGGAGGCTGGCGCACATTGCAACCGGGAGCGCGAGTTGGTTGCGGGATGCACGACGGCGGATTTCGGGACGATGTTGCCGGGAGACGGCCGGTTCCGGAGCCGGGAACGCCGGTCTCCTGTGCTTTTTGCGGTCCGTTTGCCGTTCGCATCGGTCAGGCGACCGGCGTCTCCGGTAACAGGCCGGCGGCGTTTCCCTGGCTGACCGGCACCGGGGCGGGCGTGTGGACAATGATCATCGGCAGCGCCGTATCCGCGGGGCGGAAATGCACTTCGTAATACGCTCCGTGAAAGCGGCACGTCGTCACCTCGCCGGCGAGACCGCTCCGGGCGTGCGCTTCGGCGGAGGAGACGAGCCGCAGGGCGCCGGGGCGGAGCCACACCTCGCCGGCGGCATTCGGAGTCGCCGCGGGGAAGGCGCGGGCGGGCAGAAAATTGCACGGGCCGAAAAACGCCGCCACCTCGCGGCTGGCGGGGCGGCGCCAGAGCGCCTCCGGAGTATCCGATTGCAGAATACGACCGTGGCGGATGATGACGATGCGGTCGGCCAGGGCGAGAGCGTCGCCGGTATCGTGCGTGACCATCAGCGTGGTGACGCCCGCTTCGCGCAGGATGGCGCGCACCTCCTCGCGCACCTGCGCCTTGAGGCCGGCGTCGAGACTGGAGAAGGGCTCGTCGAGCAACACCAGCGAGGGGCGCGGCGCGAGTGTGCGGGCGAGGGCGATACGCTGGCGTTCGCCGCCGGAGAGCTCGTGAGGCATGCGCCGCTCGCAGCCGGCCAGCCGGACGAGCGCGAGCAGCCGCGCCACCTCCGCGCGCCGCTCCGCCGCCGGGCGTCCGGAGAGACCGAAGGCGATGTTTTCGAAAACCGTGAGGTGCGGAAACAGCGCATGGTTCTGGAAGACCAGGCCGATGTCGCGCCGCTCCGGGGGCACGATCCGGGCGCCCTCCGCGCCGCGGTCGCGGCCGGTGCTGAGGACGCGGTCGCCGAGGCGGATTTCGCCGGAGTCGGGCGTTTCGAGTCCGGCGATGAGCCGGAGCAGGGTGGACTTGCCCGCGCCGCTCTCGCCGACGAGCGCGGCGATCGTACCGGGCTCGACGGCAAAGGTGACATCGTCCACCGCCGGCGTGCCGCCCGCACCGGGCGCGAAGTGACGGGAGACGCCGCGGACCTGCAGGTGGCCGGCGCGTGACGGCGGCGTTGTCGTCGCTGGCTGCGGCGATGCGGTTTCGTTTCCGGAGGTTGCGGACATTGCGGACGAACTCATGACGGCGTGTTTTTTTCCAGCAAGCGGTTGAGCGCAAAAATACACACGAGGCCGGCGGCGATGATGAGCAGGCAGGCGGGCGCGGTTTCGGGAAGCCGGCCCTGGTCGGCGAGATTGAAGGCGCGGGTGGCGAGGGTTTCGAGATTGAAGGGGCGCAGCAGCAGCGTGAGCGGCAGTTCCTTGATGATATCGACAAACACCAGAATCGCGGCGCCGAGGAGCGTGGGGCGGAGCAGGGGCAGGTTGATCCGCCATAACGCCCGCGTGGGCGACGCGCCGAGGCAGCGTGCCGAGGCGTCGAGGTCGGCGCACACGCGTTTCAGCCCGGCCTGCGCGGGCAGGAACCCGACCGCCAGAAACCGCACCGCGTAGGCAAACACCAGCGCCGTGGCCGAGCCGCTGAGCAGCGCGCCGGTCATGCTGAAAGCACTACTCGCGCCGGTGTCGCCGGCGCCGGCATTTGTCCCGCCGCCTCCGGAAAACGCCGCCACTCCGGCGTCGAGCCAGCCGAGGCTGCGCAGCAGGCCGAGCGCGAGCACGGCCGAAGGGATGGCATAACCGAGCACGGCCAGGCGGCTCATGCGGCGCACGGCGCGCTGCGGATGGAGGCGCTCCGCCCAGGCGACAACCACGGCGAGCGTGATGACGATGAGTGTCGCGCCGCCCGCGAGCAGCAGGGTGTGCGCGATCTGCCGCCAGAAATCCTTTTCCCAGCCCGCCGTTCCCACCAGCCAGCTCCAGTAAACCAGCCGGCCGGTCGGCAGCGCGAAGCCGGCGGCGACGGGCAATGCGCAGCCGGTCACCGCCAGCGCCGCGCGCCAGCCGCGCAGGCGATAGCGGACCAGCGGACCGGGACTGGCCGCCGCATCGGAAAAACGGCGGCGGCCCCGCCACATGCGTTCCGCGCCGAGCAGGGCAAACACGAGCAGCATCGCCAGCGCCGCGATCCGCGCCGCCGAGTCGGGGTCGCTGAACGAAAACCAGAAACGGAAAATGCCGACCGTCAGCGTGGGGATGCCGAAGTAGTCCACCGCGCCGTATTCGTTGAGCACTTCCATGCCGACGAGCAGCACGCCGCCGACAATCGCCGGCCAGGCGAGCGGCAGGGTGACGCGGAAAAACGCCGCCGCCGGCCGGCATCCGAGCATCCGCGCCGCCTCCAGCGCAGTACGCCCCTGCGTGGCGAACGCCGTGCGCGTGGCGATGAACACATACGGATAAAGCACCGAAGACATCACGGCGATGACGGCCGCGTAACGCAGCACATCGTGCGCGGTGCGCGCGGCGTCCACGCCCGCGTGAGTGCGAATCCGGACCACGAGCGGGATCAGCCGGTCGAGCAGGTCGCCGTATCCGAACGCCACGACATAGGCGGGCAGCGCCATCGGGAGCACGAGCAGCCACGCCCAGGTGCGCCGGCCGGGAAACTCGCACGCGGCCACGAGCCATGCCGTCGCCACGCCGGTGACGGTCGTGACAATGCCGACGCCGGCGAGGAGGATCAGCGAGTTGGCGAGGTATTCGCGGAGGGTGGAGGCGGGCGTGCGCGCCCAGCCGTCGCCGGCGGGTTGCGCGAGGCTCGCGAAAATCATCGCGAGCGGCACGGCGACGAGCAGCGCGACGGCGAGCAACGCCGCGCTCCAGCCGCTCCACGGCCAGAGGCGGCGGAGGCGGAGGAGAGGGCGGGGGAGGCTGGCGCGGCGAACAGCTGCCCCGGTGACGGGAATGCTTGTCATGATGCGGGGGAGCCGGGCTCCGTCACGAGCGCAGTGGCGAGCGGGATGACGCGCTTCCGGGAGGTGCTCACTGCCAGCCGGCCGCGTTGAACAGCTCGACCGCCGTGGCGTTGAGTTCGCCGAATTGCGGCACGGCGCGCTCGTCGGCCTTGAAGGGGCCGAATGCGCGCAGCACGGGCGAGGCGTTGATGTCGAGGCTGAGCGGGTATTCGTGGTTGGCGGTGGCGAAGCGCGCCTGGATTTCGGGAGAGGTGAGGTATTCGAGGAGTTTGATGGCGTTGTCCGGATTCTTCGCGCTGCGGGTGAGGCCGGCGGCGCTCACGTTGATGTGCGCGCCGCGTCCGTCCTGGTTGGGGAAAAACACCTCGACGGCTTCGCCGGCCTGGCGGTCGCGCGCGTCTTTCGAGGTGCGGAGCAAGCCGATGTAGTAGGTGTTGGTGATGGCCACGTCGGCAAGGCCGGCGGCGATGGCGCGGGCCTGGTCGCGGTCGCCGCCCTGCGGCGAGCGGGCGAGATTGGCGTTGATGCCGCGCGCCCAGGCGAGCGCCGCATCGCGTCCGTCGGCGGCGATGATCGAGGCGAGCAGCGACTGGTTGTAGACGGTGCGAGAGGACGTGACGAGCAGGCGCCCCTTCCACTTCGGGTCGGCGAGCGCCTCGTAGGTGGAGAGCTCGGCGGGCTTCACGCGGTCTTTCGCATAAATGATGACGCGCGCGCGGACCGTGACGGCATGCCACTGGTTGTCGGGATCGCGCAGGTGCGCCGGGACCTGCGCGGCGAGGACGGGCGAGGTGGCGGGGCGGAGCAGGCCGGCGGCCTTGGCGCGTTGCAGGCGGCCGGCATCGACGGTCATGAGAAGATCGGCGGGCGAATTGTCACCCTCGCTGCGGAGCCGCTCGATGAGCTGGTCGGCGGAGGCCTGGACGACGTTGACCGTGATGCCGGTGCGTTTCGTGAAACCGGCAAAGATTTCCTTGTCGATCTCGTAATGACGGTGCGAATACAGGTTGACCTCCCCGGCGGCGCGGGCGGCGGACGCAGCCCCCGAAAAAAGCGCGGCGAGCGCCAACAACGGCGCGGCGAACGCAAGGACGGAGCGAAACGGACGGAGGACGGCGAGTCGTGTTTTCATGAATGAAAAATGCGGAAGACGGTGACAGTCGGACGGCGAGGGAGGCAGGTTGCGAGTTGAGAACGGGTATCAATTTGATTGGAGGTCTTGCCGTCCGGGTCAAGGCGGGATGCGGGAAGCGGGGGGGGAGGAGGCAGTCGCGGTTGCGGGATTCTCTTGTCCCTCCGGCTTGCGGAAACGGACCGGGGGCGTTGCTTGAGCCGGAACCGACCAACCGACCATCACTCATGCGCATCGTATCTCTGCCCGCCCTTGTTTCCCTGCTGGCCGTTTGTGCCGTCACGCTCCCGGCGCGGGCGGCGGAGGAGGTGAGGCGCGTTTACCAGCGGCTGTGCGCGAGTTGCCACGGCGAGAACCTCGAGGGCGGGCTCGGTTCCAGCCTCGTGGACGACACGTGGAAGCACGGAGCCGATGACGCCAGCATTGCCCGCGTGATTCGCGGAGGCCTCGCCGACAACGGCATGCCGGCTTTCGGCGAGACGCTGGACGACGCGACCGTTCGGGCTCTCGTGATCTATATCCGCGAGGCCGGCGCGAAGGCCGCGCAGCGGGGCGCGAAGGTCGTCCGTCCGCTGCCGGGCGGCGTGACGCGGAGCGAGGCGGAGAGCTTCCGGCTCGAACTCGTGACCGACGGGCTCGAGGTGCCCTGGTCGATCGCGTTTCTGCCGCCAGCCGCTTCCGCTTTCGCTTCGGATTCCGGGCAGGGCGGGAGGGCCGGGGGCGGATTGCGCCTCCTCGTTACCGAGCGCGCCGGCCGCCTGCGTGTGATCGAGAACGGCAAACTCCGCCCGGAGCCCATTGCCGGCACGCCGCGGGTGTGGGCGCAAGGGCAGGGGGGCCTGCTCGCTGTCGGCGTACATCCTGACTATGCGAAAGCGGGCAACGGCTGGGTCTACCTCGCGTTCAGCGACCCGGGAGAGGACGGCACGGCCATGACTGCCGTTGTCCGCGGGCGGATCACCGGCGACGGACGCTGGACCGACGAGCAGACGATCTTCCGCGCTCCGCCCGCGCTCTACCGCCGGGGCGGCGTGCACTTCGGTTGCCGGTTTGTGTTTCAGGACGGTTATCTGTTTTTCAGCATCGGCGAGCGCGGGCAGGGCGCAAATGCGCAGGAAATCACGCGCCCCAACGGCAAGGTCCACCGCGTCTTCGACGACGGCCGCATCCCGCCCGACAACCCCTTTGCCGACGAGGCGCGTTACCCTGATGCCATCCGCAGCATCTGGAGTTACGGCAACCGCAACCCGCAGGGCCTCGCGCGCGAACCCGCCACCGGCCTGCTTTGGGAAACGGAACACGGCCCGCGCGGCGGCGACGAACTCAACATCATCGAACCCGGCCGCAACTACGGCTGGCCGGTCATCACCTACGGCATGAATTACAACGGCACGCCCATGACGGCGATCACCGCGAAGGAAGGCATGGAGCAGCCGGTCATCCACTGGACGCCTTCGATCGCGGTGGGCGCGATCACGTTTTACGAGGGCGGGCAATTCCCTGCCTGGCGCGGCAATCTTCTCGTCTCCTCGCTCGCCGCGCAGGAGTTGCGGCGACTCGTGATCGCAGAGGGCAAGGTCACGCGCCAGGAAGTGCTTTTCAAGGGCATCGGACGTATCCGGGAAGTCGTTACCGGACCGGACGGCGCGGTGTACCTCGGTCTTGAGGATCCCGGCCGCATCGTGCGGTTGGTGAAACCGTGAGCCCGCCCGCAGGCCAATATCCGTCCAGATTGTGCCAATAAATGCGCATTAACCATTCTTGCCGCATGGATTGAGACGGCATCTCAGTTGAGGGGTCGTGATTTCCGGTCTCAGTCTCAATATCTATCCCGATCCAGTCCAGCGTCTCCCGGACCCCCGGTGGCAGATCGCCCATGTAAATGTCGGGAGCCACGGGTTGTATGCCATTACGGGCAACGACCTCTCCGCCGAAGACCTCGGCACCTCGCTCGAAGCGATTCTCGCCGAACGGGATGCGGTCCGGGCTGCGCAGTACGTCTTCGGTTCCGTTCCGGCCCGGTCCCCCCTTGCTGCTTCCGGCGTTTCCCTCGTCTCCGCGTCCTTCCCGGTTGCCGGCGCCACCCTGCTCGGCGGGCAACGCGGCGGGCGGACAGTCACGCCGCGGCCCGTATCTTCCGCGGCCATCGCGGCCGCTCCGCTTTCGACGCAGCTTTATGCCATCAGCCCCGCCGCCGCCGTCACTCCGGTCATCCACAAGGGCCGCCGCGCCGGAATCGCCTTCGAGGACACCCATGCCCGCTATTGCCTGCTCGGCGACATCACGGCCGACGACCCCGCCGCTTTCCGCTCCGTCCAGTGCCGCCAGCTTTTCGAAAACATGGAGGGCGCGCTTGCGGTCGCCGGACTGGCGTTCACCGACATCGTCCGCACGTGGCTCTACGTCGACGCCATCCTCGACTGGTACGACACGCTCAACCAGGTGCGCACCCGGTTCTTCAACGAGCGTGGCGTCTTTGCGAAACGCGTGCCCGCCAGCACCGGCATCGGCGCGGCCAACGCCCGCGGCACCGCCATTGTCGCCAGCCTCCTCGCCGTCCGCCCCCGCGCCGCGCCGGCTGCCGGAGCTTCCTCCGCGCCCGTCGCACCGCTGACCATCCGCCCGCTGCGTTCCCCGTTGCAGTGTTCCGCCGAAGACTACGGCAGCTCCTTCAGTCGTGCCATCGAGATCGCCCGTCCCGACGGCGGCGCGCGCGAGATCTACATCTCCGGCACCGCCTCGATCGAGCCCGGCGGCCAGACCGTCCATGTCGGCGACGTGGAAAAACAGATCGCCCTCAGCATGGAAGTCGTCGCCGCCATCCTCGCCGACCAGAAACTCGGCTGGGCCAACGTCAGCCGGGCCATCGCGTACTTCCGCGATCTCGAAAAAGATCTCCCGCGCTTTCGCGGCTACCTCGCCGCGCACGGGCTCGGCGACCTTCCCGTCGTCTGCATGCAGGCCGACATCTGCCGCGACGACCTCCTTTTCGAGATCGAGGCCGACGCCTTTTCTCCGGGCGCGCCCGCCTGATCCGGTTTCCCTCCCTCCCTTCACTCCGCTCCGCCTTTCCCTCAACCCGGAACCGTATCCGGAAAATAGTACAGAAACCCGACCAAACCGCAGATGAAAACGAACAGAACCCAAACCGCCGTCGCCCTCCTCGGCGTCCTCGCGTGCCTTTCCCTTGGCGCCCCGGCCGCCCTCCACGCCGCGCCTCCGCCGAGCTGGCAAGTCAAGGCCGTGCTCGTCGGCTTCACCCACAACACCGTGCTCCCGACCTACAAGGACATGGCCGACAACTCCGTGAAACTCGCCGCTGCCACAGCCGCGCTCAGGGAGGGCGTCACCGACGAAAAGATCGCCGCTGCCGCCGCGCTCTGGAAATCCACCCGCGCCGCCTGGGAGCAGGGCGAATGTTTCCTCTTCGGCCCCGCCGCCTTCAACAACCTCGATCCCCTGCTCGACTCCTGGCCCCTCGACCAGGGGCGCATCGACCGGATGATCAAGATCGCCGACGATGACATCGACGCCGGCTTCGTCCGTGAAAACCTCGGCTCCGGCGTCCGCGGATTCCACGCCGTCGAGTATCTGCTTTTCAAGGACGGCCGCGCCCGCCGCGCCTCCGAACTTTCCAAATCCCAGGCCGCCTACCTCGCCGCCATCACCGACGCCCTTCGCGACGACTGCATCACCCTCGAAGCCTGGTGGGCGGGCACCGACAAGATCGGCGAGGCCAAGGCAAAAATCCTCGAAGACGCCGAAATCGAACCCGGCACGGTGTACGCCAGCGAGTTCGTCAACGCCGGCCGCCCCGGCAGCCGCTACGCCACGCAGAACGACGCCCTCGTCGAGCTCGTCCAGGGCTGCGTCGACATCGTCACCGAAGCCGGCTCCGTGAAGATCGGCGACCCCGTCGCTTCCGGCGATCCGCTCCAGGTCGAGTCGTGGTTCAGCTGGGATTCGCTTGCCGACATCGTGAACAACCTCAAGGGCGTTGAAAATGCCTGGCTCGGCGGCGTCGAGGGCAAGCGCGGCAAGGGCGGCCTCACGCTCATCGTTTCCGCGCTCGACAAAAACCTCGACCGGAAAATCCGTGAGCAACTCAAGACCGCCATCGAGAAGGTCAACGCCATCCCTGCCCCCCTGCGCAACAACCTGAAAGATCCCGCCACCCGGCCCGCCATCGATGCCTGCAACGAGCTCGCCAGATCGCTCGAAGCCGTCCTCGAAAAAATCGGCTGAGCCCGGTTCCCTGAAGATTCGGGATTTTACACAAAGATCGCGAAGAACGCGAAGGGAGCTAACAGACAATTCTTTGTGATCTTTGCGTCCTTTGTGTGAAAATCGGAAAGTTATGAGGAACGGGTATGCGAATCCTCCCCCCTGCGTCCGGGTCCGGGAGATGAGTACTGCTGTTAAAATACGAATACACAGGACGCGATTACGATCGCGTCCTGCCGCTTCCCTCATCCGCGTTTCCCTCCTCCTTTTCGGCCTTCAGTACCCGGCCTGCGATCTTTCCGCGGCCGCCGCCGTTTCGGACGACAAGGCCGGGCTCCGCGACGAATACTACGCCGGCGGCCGCAACGGCACCGTTTTCAATGCCACCAGCCGCGCCTTCGAACAGCCGGCTCCTGCGGTCGAGGATCAGGCCGCCTTCCTCCGCGGCGAAGCCATTTTCGAAGGCAATTTTGTATCCACGCCCGACGTCCCCTTCGGAGGACTCGGCCCCGTCTACATCAAAACCTCCTGCATCTCCTGCCATCCCGGCTATGGACGCGGTCGCCGCGCCAACAGCTTCAAGACCGACTACGGCAACGGCTACGTCGCCCTCGTCCATCATCCCGACGGCAGGATCGTCAAGGGTTTCACCGCCATGCTCCAGACCCGTGCCGTCCACCCCTGGGTGCCCCCTGTCGACAACGTTCTCATCCACTGGCGCCCCTTCGTTGACAAATACGGCAACCGCTACCCCGACGGCACGCCTTACAACGCCGGCAAACGCACCGAAGGCACGCTCAGCTATCCCGAAGCCGAACTCGTCAACTGCCGCCTCCCGCTCCCGCCCGATTACAAGGTCTCGCTCGAAGCCACCATCGGCATCTACGGCACCGGCCTCCTCGACGCCATCCGCGACGAGGACATTATCGCCGAATACGAGCGCCAGCAGGCCATGCCCGGCCCGATCAAGGGTCGCCACGGCCCCTGGATTTACGAAGAGCACGAAGGCCGGAAACGCCTCGGCAAATTCACCTGGCACAACCTCCGCGCCACCTTGCAAAACGGTCCCGGTCTCAACGGACTTTACAGCATCGGCAACATCGCTCGCGAAGACCGTCCCAATCCCTACTGGACGCCCGAGTGGGTCGCTCTCCAGAAACAGCTCGGCATCGATACCGCCGAACTCGAAAAGCCGCAAAAGCCCGAGCTCTCGCAAAAAGATCTCGCCGATTTCATGGTCTGGCACCGCGGCCTCGCCGTGCCCGCCGCCCGCAACCTCGACGACCCGCAGGTGAAGCGCGGCAAAAAACTCTTTTACGCCGCCAACTGCGTGCAGTGTCACAAACCTGCCTGGACAACCGGCGAGTACGCGTACCTGCCCGGTTATTCCCACCAGAAAATCTGGCCCTGGACCGATCTCCTCATGCACGACATGGGCGACGAGAATATCGGCCGTTACCGCGTCTACCGCACCCCGCCGCTCTGGGGCCGCGGCCTGATGAAAATCACGGCCAACCACACCGACATGTTTCACGACCTGCGCGCGCGCGATTTCGAGGAAGCGATCCTCTGGCATTTCGGCGAAGGCGAACCGTCGCGCGACTATTTCCGCAGCCTGAGCCGCGAAGAGCGCGAGGCGCTCATCGCTTTCGTCAAGGCGCTCTGATGCGCGTATCCATGCATAAAGGACAGCCTTCCGCCATTTCCGGCCGGCCTGCCATCGCCGCCTTTCCGGGTGGCGCGGGCGTCCCGCCCGCAACGTGGCATGGGCATCCTGCCCATGATTCCGATGTGGCACGGGCTTCCAGCCCGTGTTCTGCGGGCGTCCTGCCCGCATCCGGCGTGGCACGGGCATCCTTGCCCGTGAGCGCTGCCTCTCCGCGTGCCGCGGACGTCCCGCCCGCATCCGGTCCGCGTGGAAGCATGCTGCTACGTAGCAGCCACAGGCCCCGGCTTTTCCCGCCGGAAAAGCGCCAGTGGAACCGGCTTGTGGATATCGTGCGAAACGCCGCTCCCCCGAAAATGCCTCCCGGCATCCTTGCGGCGCTTGCGCTCTTCCCGCTTGCCGGCTGCACCCGCGCACCCTCTCCGACGGCCCCGCCCATGCCGCCATCGTTCCCCGCGCCACCCCCGGCTTCCGCCGCCTCCGTGCCCGGTTTCCGGCAGGAAATATTCCCGTGGATTCTCGAAAACTGCACCTGGTGCCACAAACCCGGCACGCCGAGCAACGCGGGCATTTTTCTGGAAACTCACGCGCAGATAAAAGCCGCCGCGGACGACGGCTCGCTGATCGCCTCGATCCTCGAACCCGATCCGGAAAAAACGATGCCGCCTGTCGCGCGAGGTCTCGATCCCGTCCCGCCCGCAATGTTGCTCCAGCTCCAGCTCTGGATCGACGCCGGCGCACCGGAAAACTGAACCGTTACGGCGGGATCATCCCCGGCCCCGTGCCGCCCCTCCCCCCCCCCGGCGCATTCGTCCTTGGCACAGCTTCTCAACTCTGTTGCCACATGAAAGCATGTCTTCCGCGCAGCTTGCTTTCAACGATGTCGAATACGCCTGGCCCGGCATGACCTCTCCCCTGTTTACCGGCCTCACGGTGCAGTTTCCTGCCGGCTGGACGGGCATCGTCGGTGCGAACGGCGCGGGCAAGAGCACCCTGCAACAAATCGCCGTGGGCCATCTTGTCCCGCAACAAGGTGCCGTCCATCGCGTTGGCTCCGCGCTCTGTGTTGCCCAACGCACCGATAACCTTCCGGAAAATTTCGAGGATTTTATCTGGGCGCCCGATGCCCTCGCCATCAAATCCCGCCTTCGCATTGGCGACGACTGGGCCGATGCCGACCGCTGGCGCACGCTTAGCCACGGGGAACGCAAACGCGCCCAGATCGGGGTCGCCCTCTGGCTCGAACCGGAGATCCTCGCGCTTGACGAACCGACCAACCACATCGACGCCGACGCCCGCCGCCTTCTCGTGCAGGTCCTGAAAGGATTCGCCGGCATCGGCCTGCTGGTCAGCCACGACCGCGACCTGCTCGACGAACTCTGCACGCATTGCCTCATGCTCGATCCGCCCGGCGCCGTGCTCCGCTCCGGCGGAGTCACCGATGCGCTCGCGCAGCAGGAAACCGACGAACGTGCCGCGCAAAACGAGAACGAAGCCTTACGACGCACGGCCTCCCGCATGCGTGCCGAGGCACAACGCCGCCGCGTCATGGCCGATCAGAAAGCCGCTGCCGTCCGCAGTTCGAAACAGAAAAAAATCCCCGCGCACGATCACGACGGACGCGCCATGCGCAACCTCGCCAAACTTACCGGCAGGGACGCCTGGGCCGGAAAACTCGCCGGTCAAATGACCCGTCGCGCCGGGAAAATCGAGGAGCAACGCTCCGGCCTCCGGCTTCACAAACACTACGAAACCGGCATCTGGGTGGACGGCGCCTCGTGCCTGCCGCGCGATTTTCTGCTCCGGTTGCCGGCCGGGGAGCTTCCGCTCGGTGCGCCGCGGGCGGATGCCGGTGCCGGCAGGGAAGGGAACGAAGAAGGGGGGGCGGGCCGTGGCGTGTTGCGGTTTCCCGACCTTGCCCTTGGCGGTACCGACCGGATCGCGCTGACCGGCGCCAACGGCCTGGGCAAGAGCACGCTCGTCCGGCACATCCTCTCGCACCTCGATATCCCGGAGGAAAGACTTGTCAGCATTCCGCAAGAAATCACGGCGGAGGAATCCCGGGTGTTGCTCGAAAACGTCAAACGTCTGCCCAACGACGAACGCGGGCGCGTGATGACCACGATCAGCCGTCTCGGCTCGCGTCCGGCGCGCCTGCTGGAAAGCGAACTGCCCAGCCCGGGTGAAGTCCGCAAGCTGCTCCTCGCACTCGGCATCGTCCGGGGCCCGCATCTGATCGTAATGGATGAACCCACCAATCACATGGACCTCTCGGGCATCCTCTGTCTTGAAGAAGCGCTCGCCGGATGTCCCTGCGCGATGCTTCTTGTGAGTCACGATCGCCCCTTCCTGGAAAAAATCGCGCACCGGTACTGGCACATCGAACCTGATCCCGGCATCGATGAGCCAAAGAATTCGCGACTGACGATCGCCGATATCCCGGTTCAGACCGATATCCAGGGGCTGTCATGAACTTTTGAGGCAGGTGACAAGGTAGTGGGAGGGGGAAAACACGGGCTCGCCTTCGCCTCCACCATGCTTGCCCAGCTCTTTTCTCCCGGTTCATGAAGCCTCTGGCGCTTTGTCGGGCTTCTTTTATTACCATGTATAGGTGACAGGGCCGCTAATCCCTTGTCGGGTTTCGCGTCCAACCGCTATCAGAATGGCGCCTTCCCTGCTCCCGCCAAACTGGTTTGCCAATGTTGCTATCGTAACCTGGACATAAACCATGAAGGGTTTGATTTCATCTTTCTTATTTCTAAATCTGGCATCGCCGACTTCTTTGGGGAATCTGATGTAAGCGACTTCTTTTTGCCCATAAACGCTATCGCCATAACTTGTCGGAGAATCCTGTCTTGGATTATCTGGTTTGTAGGTGATTTTGATGACTTTCCCGTTCAGGTCGTACAAGTTTCTGTAAATCTCATCAATCTCGTACTTTTTTTCCGAATAAGGAGGAGGAGGCACTGCCAAGCAGTAAAGTGCGGTTGTTATTGCCAGAATGAAGGTTGATATCGTTTTCATGATTTTGTTTTGCCTGATGTTAAAGATGGGTCATGCGAGATGGAAGATAACGAAAACCAAAGGTACTAATCGCATTGGCTCTAGCGCTTGGTTAGGCGTCTTTCTTCTTTGAAGTCGCATAAATTACGCCACGCGGCAATTCCCGAACTTCGGGAGGAGCATCTACGAGTGACAAGACATAACAACGAAAGAAATATTCAAAAACATCATTTTTCTCTCCATTTTTGCCTTTTTTTGTCACTTTGAATTTAAATTCTTTTCCACCAAATGTCCCCTCTAGTGTCGCATCATCATAAACAGACACGCCGCCGAAAAGACTAATAATCACCCGCCCTTTCCCATAAGGATCAAAGAATCGTGACGAATCAAATATGGGCATGTCTAATCTTGGTTTGTCTTGTAAACAATAATTCCACTGTGTGTAGTCAAGATTGCCATTTTTATGAAGTTTATATTCAATAACGAAAGCTTGATCCTTCCCGATCTCCGCAGTAAACTGAACATTAGTGATTCCTAGGCTAGATAGGTCTGAGGGTGGCGCGACTCGCGCTTCTTGAGCGGGTAGCAGGGATGTCCCCAGGACTACTCCTATAATGGTTAGTATTTTTTTCATCGGCGATATTTCTAGATTTGCCTAATCTCAAGCTCACCTACGCCTGCCCGTGGCGTGACTCCTGCCAGTGAGCGAAGCGAACCAGCAGGAGGCATGACGTGGGTAGGTGTTAGGTGCAGCGCCTTGTTCGGTATTTTCATTTCCTCCGCTTCATGCGGACTCCCCACCAAATGATCCATGCAAGGGCTGACGCTGCAATAACGACGATTCCAACACAAATGAAATAGGACACCCACGAGTTCCATGTATCAATTTTGCTTGGCGGCGGAGGGTTGTCGGCAGGCCACATGTCGCAAGACCCATGAACGGGCTTGAGCCCAACAAAATCAGTGTAGCAGCCACTTTTTGCCAAGCTAGTGATGTCTTCATTTCTTTCTTATCGAACGTCAAAGGTGAGGCACCGGCTTATTCGGTGTTAAGGGTCATTGTGCTCACTTCCACATGGTCCTCAGGCAATCGTCCACTTCGGCGGGGGCATTGTGATATTCGAGGAGATTCCGGATGCCTAAAAAGTCACTTCGGCTCATGATCTTTGGGAGTAGTTCGATTCGCTTCGGAGTATCCATCAGATGTTCACAAAATCCGAGTGCTGCTCCAGTCTGCACATCATCGCTTCCATTAGCTAAGCACCAGTCACAGTAATTCCAAATCCGCTTGAGCAAATCCAAAGGTGGAGACTGCTTCTCACAAAGCGCCTCGAACTCTTGGTTCAATTCGATCCAGAGCATCATCGGATTGTCCACGAGTCTGGATGCAATGGTCCGCTGGAGCTCAGGAAGTCTTTCGGATGCTTCTCTACGCCATTGGCTCATATTTCTTCTTCACCGAACGTGAAAGATGAGCCATGCGAGCGGGAGAGTGACGAAAACCAAAGAACCTTTGCGAAGACCTGCGTAGCAGCAATCGCATTGGCTCTGGTGCCTTGTTAGGCGGTTTTAGTTTTGGGTTTCCCATCGTTTCTGAAACCATCTCGAAATTTTAGCAGCACTCCGTATCAAGATAATAGCTGCTATGAATTGTATGCCAGAAACTACCAGATCCGCTGGATTAGGAAGCGATCTTTCTGCTGAGATGGCGACATCGCTGGAGGCTGCCTTCATTATGAAACCAACATACAATGCTTTCCCGAGAAGTGACGTTGAGATGATTAGCAAATAAATCCCGATACTCGGGATTGAAACATTGAGGAGTGAGATATGATCTGAGAATTTGATCTCCTCTTCTCCGAGGCGCGCGAATTTAGTAACTAGGCTCGCTAAATGGTGCGCTCCAAAAATAAAAACTAGCCCTACAAGGACAGGCCCAAGCCATATCGCATATCTTATGATGAGCATACGAAATGTTTCATTTTCAGAGTCGTGGGTCGCCCAAAATATTCCGGCGAAAGTAAATCCGGCGGCAATGATTGTCGTAACGGCTAGGTAAATACCATAGCTCTCAAAAAATGCTGCAATAATAGTTCTGATTTTCATCTAATTTTGCCTAACGTCGAAGATGAGCCATGCGAGATGGGGAACGACGAGAATCAAAAAACCTTTGCGAGCACCAGCGTAGCAGCAATCGCATTGGCTCCAGCGCCTTGTTAGGCTCTGTTTTCTTTTCCGTCATCATCTGTTTTCTCGACTCTCACTAAATACAAATAAACATTCAGAGACGTCATAAATACGGCACCGCCTGCCAACAAAAAGGGATCTCGGAAAAAAATTGAGGTGTAGTATCTATCGAAAATATCGATTCCGGCCTTACCGAGAAAATAAGGCATTGTGATGCAAACACCGAGCATGATATTCCCGAATAATACACGCTTCAATAAGCGGACTCCCTTTTTATTTATGAACATGGACATCTTTTCTCCTCGCCGTTTTGGCTTCACAGCAAGCCTGGCTTAGGGCTCGCTCGGCAACGCTAGCTCTTCCCAACTTCAAATTGCCTAACGTCCAAGCTCACCTACGCCTATCCGCGGCGCGCTTCCTGCACGGGAGCGAAGCGACCAGCAGGAAGCGTGACGCGGGTAGGCGTTAGGTGCAGCGCCTTGTTAGCCATTATTTCTTTGCCTTACGGGAATCCAAATGTCCACGGATTGATCCTGTCCGGCTACACTTGGAGCATCAGTCTCGAAGCAGACAGAATCCTCCGGAATCTCAAAGCCAACCTTCGTAATTGCCTCTGCTAGAGAGTCCGCAATAGCACAAATATAATTGGGTGCCTGCTGAAAGAACGCATAGCGCTGTGGGGGTATGTTGTAGCGCGCGCAATTTTGCGCCACAGCACCTCCTCCTTCTGTTTTCAGGGCTGCACAGAAGCGGTCTGCCGTCGGCCAATCCTTCATTCGGTAAACTCCATAGGGAATATCCTCTTTGCTCATGGGAGAAATCTCTGGTCTGTGCTTTGGAAATATCTCCGTCCATAGGATGCAGAAGCCGTTCTCTTGGCTCTGGAGTTCTTCGTAGCTGCGATCCACTCCCGTGAATTGAAGCTGTGGTAGTTCGATAATATGGGGCTCTTTCATGGTTTTTTGGCTAACGTTCAAAATGAGCCATGCGAGATGGAGAGTAACGAAAACCAGAGATGCTTTGCGAATACCTGCTTAGCAGCAATCGCATTGGCTCTAGCGCTTTGTTAGGCTCATTTTTTCTGTTTTTTATCTGCTCTCCAATAATAATTATTTCGGTAATAACTGTCGATTGGATCGTATGGTTCATCATAGCCTTCGGAACGTCTCACTGGGCTAAATGAAGGATACTCCCGACCATCAGGATACGGTACTCCACCATATGGCTGACCACGCCAGTCGGGTTCCCAGTCCTTTGGAGTATGACTGCATGCGCAGAAACACCATGCGAATGCACATAAGATTAAGGCAAATACTTTCGTCGATTTCGATTTCATGTTTTTTGCCTAACGTGAAAGATGGGCCATGCGAAATGGAGAGTAACGAAAACCAGAGATGCTTTACGAATACTTGCGTAGCAACAATCGCATTGGCTCCAGCGCCTTGTTCGGGTGATGGGTTTTCTTTTCTTTTTTCAGGCTGATGGTTTTTAGATAACCCTTGGCTTTTCGATAGCAGTATTTTTACGAATTGGGAATAATGTCACAAATCAGCCGAACGTCCAAGATGAGCCATCGGAATAGCTGGCGCGTGGCGTGCGTCAGCACGACGCGTGACAGCTATGGAGATTGGCTCCAACGCCTTGTTAGGCGGGTTTGTTCTTTTTGTAATAAACTTGAATGTGCTTGTTGAACACTCTATGCGTCCAAATACCGATTAATATATATAACAGGAGCGATGCAGGACTCAACCACGGAGGATCTTCGGGTAATCGGTCCCGCATGAGCATACGAAGCAGGAAGAAAACAAACACGCCCGTCATAACGGATATATCAACTGCAGCTTCTTGGGTATTTTTCCTTAAGTGACGCAATGTGCATAACGTGCCCATCGCTGGGACAGGAAGCCAGATAAAAGCTAGGGCGACCATGAGTATATTATCGAACGAAATACCAGATCTAACAACGGTCGCAATCATGGCATATGGGAAAGCAAACATTAGGACGCTTGCGATAAGATATAAAATCGAAAGTGACTTGAGCGTAATATTCATGTGATTTTGCCTAGACATTATAGCTGAGGGCAAGAGCGATCTGTAAAAGGGAGCGCTTGTCCCCTAAGCGTGGGTTGCCCCGGGAAGCGGGGCCTATCCACAAGGCTGAGAGTATAACCCAAACAACCTGAAAACGAGGACAAGCGCATGAGAAAGACAGAGCACTATGTTGGACTGGATGTCCACAAAGATACAGTGATGGTGGCGGTGGCCGATGGCGGCCGCGAGGGCGAGGTTCGCCTTTACGGGCAGATCAGCAATGATTTGCACGCCATAGAGAAGGCGTTAAGGAAGATCGGATCGGACGGCGGGGCATTGCACGTGGCCTACGAGGCGGGGCCGACCGGCTACGTGATTTATCGCCGGTTGATGCAATTACAGATTGAGTGCGTGGTGGTGGCTGCATCGAAGACGCCGGTGGACAAGGCGGCACGGCGCAAGACGGACCGCCGGGATGCACAGATGCTGGCGCGGTTGCACCGGGCCGGGGAGTTGACCGCCGTGCACGTGCCGGACGCGGCGGACGAAGCCATGCGCGATTTGACCCGGGCCAGGGCGGACGCGGTGCACGACCTGACGCGGGCCCGGCAGCGCCTCAAGTCGTTTTTGTTGCGTCATGGTTATCGTTACTCGGGCAAGGCGAACTGGAGTGAGGCGCACCGTCGGTATCTGCGAGAGCTGGTGTTGCCGTTGCCGGGGCTCAAGGCGGTGCTCGAGGAATACCTTTTGGCCATCAGTCAGTGCGAGGACCGGGTGAACCGGCTGGAGCAATTGCTGGAATTGCAGGCGCCCTTGTGGCGCTTGTATCCGGCGGTCGAGGCTCTGATGACGCTGCGTGGCGTTCAATTGGTCGCCGCAGCCGTGCTGGTCGCAGAGTTGGGCGATATACGCAGGTTTACTCATCCGCGTGACCTGATGGCGTTTCTTGGGCTAGTGCCCAAGGAGGAAAGCTCGGGGCAAACCCGCAAACTCGGTTCGATCACCAAGGCCGGCAACGCCCATGCGCGCTGGATACTGGTCGAAATGGTCCAGCACGCCTGGTTACCGCCCAAGGTCTCCGCGCACTTGTCCAAACGGCAGGAAGGCCAGCCCGTGCACAGAAAAGAATTGGCTTGGAAGGTCCAGTTGCGGCTGCACAGCCGCGCATGGCACCTGAGCCGGCGCGGCGTGATGAAGCCCAAAATCACCGTGGCCCTCGCTCGCGAAATGGCCGGCTTTGTCTGGGCCATGCTCAAAACCGTCGACTGGGATCATATGACTCGCTGCGCATAAGCCAACCACGTCTGCGAAGAGGGGGAGGATGTTCTTTCAAAGGCCGAATGGCGGCACAAGTCAGGGACCGGGCGGCCGGCCCATGCATGTTGACGTTAGGGGCAGCGGTATCGGAGCCTATCCGTCCGCCACGCACGAGCCTAGGGCATGCGGGCAAGACGCACCAATGAACTGTCGGTAACCAACCCGCGTAGATCAGCACGATCACGGTTTACAGCCAGGATCACGCCAACCAACCCACGCACGCGTTTATCCTATAATCGACCGGTCCCTGTCCTGTGCCTCCATCGGCAAAATAGTTTATATAAACAGATACCTGATAAATCATTGGGCTGCCACTGCTTTTTCCCTCTTGCAGAATCGCAGCTAGATCAACGTTAAAGATGAGCCACGGCGCTGGCTGGCGCGCAGCCTGCGTAAGCAGGATGCGTGACAGCCAGTGACGTTGGCTCTAGCGCCTTGTTAGGCTCCTTTCTTCTTTTTTTCTGATTGGAGATGTGAAGAGAGTGATCAGAATAGGAAAGAGCAGTAGTAATACAATCAGCATGATCTGATCTTCCGAAAATATGAGGAATGAGTGGCCGTCTCTTGATGCTGTGCTTCCAGCCCACACACCACAATAAAGCAGAACGATGGCATAGAACCCAAAGAGCAAATGGCGCGATCTGGCATCGTAACCATTCGTCGTCAATCGCCGTAAGAGAAGTATGTCACCAACTAGCAGAAGAATGGCTGGCAGCAGGAAGAAAATCGCTATAGTGTCAGAGAGAGGCGCCATGCTACTCCATATGCTTGCGATTGCGGCAATGACTAAAAGTCCTGCCAGAAGAGCACATGGTGCGAGAACGAGCAACATAAACACTAGAATGACTTGTTGAACTCGGATTTTCATTTTCGCCTAACGTGAAAGATGAGCCATGCGAGATGGGGAGTAACGAAAATCAAAGGACCTTTGCGAATACCTGCGTAGCAACAATCGCATTGGCTCTAGCGACTGGTTAGGCTCCATCATTTCAATATTTCCTTCAAATGATCTCTTGCTGACCGAACCAAAGACATCTGGGTTTCACATATTTTCTGCTCTAAACGATTCGTCTTACTGATTAATGATAAATTCTCGATATAGGCAATCCACTCTTCCATTTCGTCAAGATAATTTTGGTTGTCGTCAGTTATAGCAGTAGATGCGCTGGCAATTATATTAAACTGCTTGACGTCATTGATGTTTTTCAATGCCCCCACTATCTTTATCGCACCATCCAGCCTACTCCAATAGAGAAACAGGAGATCTAGTTGGCCGATTACAGTGGGGAGGGATGGGTAACATATTTTAGAATGTTCGATTGCGGACTGCCTGAACGCGATCTCTAGATCGGTATCCTTCATCTTTTGTGTTTTTGCCTAACGTTTAAGATCAGCCATGCAGGTAGATGGCGCGACTCATGCGTCAGCATGAGGCGTGACAGCTACCGGAGTTGGCTGCATCGCCTTGTTAGGCTAGTTTGACATCGGAAATCCTCCAATATGTGCGCCAGCTCTTGTTCTGGACGGTGGCCGCACGGGGAACTTAGAACAGAATCAGGACAACAACCGAAGCAATCGCCACACGCAAGGAAAGCGTTCCAAGTGGAGAACCACGCAGCCGACACGGTGAGCACTGGCGGGAAGGGCACTATTGCAGTAAAAGCGAGCGGCAGAATAGTGATAACAAAAAACGGCATGGCGAGAATGGTCAGAAAACGCTGGCGCGAAAGGGGGCCAGAATAATGGGCGTAGAACAATAAGCGACTGGGCCACGCACCGATAATCGTGGCGGGAGAACTACCAAACTGCGGATGCACAACAGCGTGAAGAAATTCGTGAACCATGACAAGCGCGACAAAGGAGAGCGGAAACAACACGAGGACGAGAACGAGGTTGGGTGCGTAGAATTCGAGCGGTGCCGACAGACCCACGCGATACCAGCAATACCCAACGAGGAATGCGATTGCGAAGCCGAGAGGCACGGCAAGCAATTGCATTACGAGTGGACCAAGTTCGCGAATCGAACGCCACGAATCGTCCGGTGTAAACTCGTCAGGAATAGGGCCGAGGTAAAAGCGCATGGTGCGTGTAGCCGCCTAACGTCCAAGATGAGCCATGCGAGTGAGAGGGTAACAAATACCAAAAGATCTTTGCGAAAACCAGCGTAGCAACAATCGCATTGGCTCCAGCGCCTTGTTAGGCTCCTTTCTTTTTAAAAACATCTCGCTGCCAATTGTGGAAGAGAATGTGAGGCTTGGATCGGGCAATCATATAATCGGAGTAGGATGGCGCCCCTCTAACGAAATCCAGTTCGTTCCTTGGTTCGAAAATCTTGAAGATTTGTCCCTGCTGCTCTCTCGCAATTTTATCCCAGCCTATAATAATTCTGAAATTAGGTTCGGCAGTGTATTGCGCGAGCCAATCGGCTAACTCACGAATTAATGACCAGCTATAATCCAAGGTTTCACTATCTGTTTTTTGGGGAAGAATGGCCACCCACGCATCATGCCAGACTATCGGCTTTCCATCTTTATCGGGCACCGATTGTGATTCGGTCCAGAACTGGACCCCGGATTTGGTAGTATGGCATTTCATTGTCTGCCTAACAGTGTTATTGAGCGGAACTCGGGGTTCAGGTTTTTGGGGGAAGAGGAAAAAGAGGGGCGCCGAATTTGATCATGGGTAAGTCATTTGTTAATGAGGATCTCAGAAGTCAAATGCAACTTGATTTCCGGCTCGAGTTCGGCTTTTTGGGGACATGGAAACCTTGCAAAACGGAAGCCGAAAAGCGGAACCGAGGACGGCAGAAGAGCGTGAGAGGGAGCGGATTTCTTTTGCGGGGTGGGATGAGGCGTTGAAGGGCGAAGATTGGCCACCGGATGTAAAGGCTCGGCGAAAATATGCGATCATCGGGTTTCTCGGCTTCTGCAAGCGGCAGCATAGTGCGGCTTGCGTGTTATTGATGAAGCATTATCTGGCCACTCTGGAAAAGGAGGGGAAGCTGGCAGGAGAAGCGCGGGAAGCGTTGCGGTGGTTTGTGCGGGAGGCGCGCAAGCGGGGGGCGGCGGGCGGACAACGGCGCGACGCCGCCGGGGAAGCGGGGGGAGACGCGGGAGGACGAGAGTGGTCGTCGGATCGCTCGCTGCCGTCGGCGGGCGCGTCGGATTTGGGAGGGCCGGAATGGGAACAGGCGTTGGTAAGGGCGGTGCGGCTGGCGCATTTCCAGTGGCGGACGGAGCAGACGTATCGGCAATGGGCGTGGCGGTATGTGGAGTTTATACGGCCGAGGTCGCCGCAGTCATCGGTGGCGGCGGATGTACGCGGGTTCCTCGAGCACCTGGCGGTGGAGTTGCGGGTGGCGCCCGCGACCCAGAAGCAAGCCTTGAACGCGGTGGTGTTTCTGTTGAGGGAGGCGTTGCGGGTGGAGCCGGGGGATTTTTCGGATTTCCAGCGCGCGATGCCTTCGCGACGGGTGCCGACGGTTCTGACCAGGGAGGAGGTGCGGCGGCTGTTCGCGGCGCTGAGGGGAACGACCCGGCTGATGGCGGAACTGGCCTACGGAAGCGGGCTTCGGCTGACGGAGCTGTTGCGGTTGCGAATCAAGGATGTGGATACGGCGCGCCTGCAGGTGACGGTGCGGGCGGGCAAGGGCGACAAGGACCGGCCGTCGGTGCTGCCGGAGAGTCTGGTGGCCGGGCTGAGGGCGCATGTCGAGCGGTTGCGGGGGTTGTGGGAGGCGGATCGGGCGGCCGGGGTGGCGGGCGTGTGGCTGCCGGAGGGGCTGGCGCGGAAATACCCGGGCGCCGGTGAGCAGTGGGTGTGGCAGTGGCTGTTTCCTTCCCGCGAGTTGTCGGTGGATCCGCAGACGGGGTTGCGCCGCAGGCACCATGTGCTGGACAGCGCTTTTCAGAAGGCGATCAAGGGGGCGGGAGAGGCGGCAGGCATTGACAAGCGGGTGACTCCGCACGTGCTGCGGCATTCTTTTGCCACGCATCTGCTGGAGGCGGGCTCGGATATCCGCACCGTCCAGGAGCTGCTGGGGCATGCCAAGGTGGAGACAACGCAGATATACACGCATGTGATGCGCCGGCCCGGACTGGGAGTGCGGAGTCCGCTGGACGGATAGGGGCGGGTGATGATGGATTTCCGATTTTGGATTCTGGATCTGAAATTTCGACGGGTAGGCAGGGGCAACAGGCTTGCATTCCCGAATGCAGGCTTGCGGGGCGGCGTTTCAGGCAGGGTTTGTTCGGCCGGGGCGAATTTACGCGAGCTTCGCCCCGTCACGTCCCCGGGGAGAGGTGGTGGCGTCGGGAGGGAGCAGGTGGCTGGAGGGGCAGGCTCACGGGTCGGGACCGGCAAAACCGGGTTGCCGGTGGCAGATTCCAGGGAGTCGAGTACGTGAGGATTTTGTATGACTCCTTTCGGGAGGCAAGCCTGTGTTGTTTGCCGGGATGCAAAAAACAGGCGGCCCGCATCGGCGGGCCGCCCGGAGGGAGGAGGGACATTGGTGTCTGCGCAGGTACGCGACGACGTCGCGTACTGACCGGAGGCCCGGTGATCAGGCTTTGGCGGGTTCGGCGAGGCGTTCGAGGAGGAGGTCGAGCACTTTTTCCGAGGACTGCGTGATGACGGTGCCGGGGCCGAAGATGGCGGCGGCTCCGTTTTTGAAGAGATAATCGTAGTCCTGCGCCGGGATGACGCCGCCGCAGACGAGGAGGATGTCCTCGCGGCCGAGTTTTTTCAGTTCGTCGCGGAGTTGCGGGAGGAGCGTCTTGTGCCCGGCGGCGAGCGAACTCATGGCGACGGCGTGGACGTCGTTCTCGACAGCCTGGCGGGCGGCTTCGGCGGGCGTCTGGAAGAGCGCGCCGATGTCGATGTCGAAACCGAGGTCGGCCATGGCGGTGGCGACGACCTTGGCGCCACGGTCGTGGCCGTCCTGGCCGAGCTTGGCGATGAGGAGGCGGGGTCGGCGGCCTTCGAGTTTCTCGAATTTTTCGATTTTCTGTTTGATGGAGTTCACGGTTTTGCTGTCGCCGAATTCTTTGCCGTAAACGCCCGAGATCGAGCGGATTTGGGCCTGGTAGCGTCCGAAGTGGTTTTCGAGTGCAGTGGAGATTTCGCCGAGGCTGGCGCGGGCTTTGGCGGCTTCGACCGCGAGGGCGAGGAGGTTGCCCTCGCCAGTGCGGGCGCACTCGCCGAGGGCGGCGAGGGCGGCCTGGCAGGCGGTGTTGTCGCGCTCGGCGCGGAGCTGTTTGAGGCGCTTGATTTGGGACTCGCGGACGGCGGTGTTGTCGACTTCGAGGATGTCGAGCGGGTCTTCGTGATCGAGGCGGTATTTGTTGAGGCCGACGATGGTTTCCTTGCCGGAGTCGATCTTCGCCTGGCGGCGGGCGCTGGCTTCCTCGATGCGGAGCTTGGGGATGCCGGCTTCGATGGCCTTGGTCATGCCGCCCATTTTTTCGACTTCATCGAGGTGGGCGCGGGCTTTTTGCAGGAGTTCTTCGGTGAGGTGTTCGACGTAGTAGCTGCCGGCCCAGGGGTCGACGACGTTGCACACGCCGGTTTCCTGCTGGAGGTGGAGCTGGGTGTTGCGGGCGATGCGGGCCGAGAAGTCGGTCGGGAGGGCGATGGCTTCGTCGAGGGCGTTGGTGTGGAGGGACTGGGTGTGGCCGCAGACGGAGGCGAGGGCCTCGAGGCAGGTACGGGCGACGTTGTTGAACGGGTCCTGCTCGGTGAGCGACCAGCCGGAGGTCTGCGAGTGGGTGCGGAGGGCGCGGGACTTCGGGTTTTTCGGGTTGAACCTGCCGACGATTTCGGACCAGAGGGTGCGGGCGGCGCGCATTTTTGCGACTTCCATGAAGAAGTTTTTGCCGATGGCCCAGAAGAAGGAGAGGCGGGGCGCAAAGGCGTCGATGTCGATGCCGGCGGCGACGCCGGTTTTCAGGTACTCGAGTCCGTCGGCGAGGGTGTAGGCGAGTTCGAGGTCGGCGGTGGCGCCGGCTTCCTGCATGTGGTAGCCGGAGATGGAGATCGAGTTGAACTTGGGCATGTTCCTCGAGGTGTACTCGAAGATATCCGCAATGATCTTCATCGAGGGGGTCGGCGGATAGATGTAGGTGTTGCGCACCATGAATTCCTTCAGGATGTCGTTCTGGATGGTGCCGGCCAGTTCGGGGAGTGTGGCGCCCTGTTCGAGGGCGGCGACGATGTAGAAGGCGAGGACGGGGAGGACGGCGCCGTTCATGGTCATGGAGACGGAGACCTTGTTGAGCGGGATGCCGTCGAACAGGGTCTTCATGTCCATGATGGAGTCGATGGCGACGCCGGCTTTTCCAACGTCACCGACGACGCGGGGGTGATCGGAGTCGTAGCCGCGGTGGGTGGCGAGGTCGAAGGCGACGGAGAGGCCGGCCTGGCCGGCGGCGAGGTTGCGCTTGTAGAAGGCGTTGGATTCCTCGGCGGTGGAGAAGCCGGCGTACTGGCGGATGGTCCAGGGTTTGGCGACGTACATGGTGGCGTAGGGGCCGCGCGTGAACGGGGCGATGCCGGGCATGGTGTCGAGGACCGCAGGCGCCGGAAGGTCGGCGGCGGTGTAGGCGGGTTTGACCGGGATCTGCTCGTAGGTCTGCCAGAGGTCGGCGTCGGCCGGGGCAGGGGAGGGGGCGGTCGTGGCGGTGGCGCCGATGGCGTCATCGTAAGCGATTTTGGTGAAGTCGGGTGTGGAAGTGGTGCTCATGTGCGTGTGTGCGTGATGTGCGGCGGGTGCGCGGGTGTATCCGGTGTGTTGTGACGTGGTTTCAGAGGACTCCGATCTTCTTGAGGAGGGCGCTGAGGAGGCCGTGGACGTTGGCGCGGATGTGGATGAATTCGTCGATGCCGTCGGCCTTGAACTGGCTGACGAGGGCTTCGTCGGCGGGGAGGCCGGCGAGGATGACCGTGGTGCCGGGTCTGGCGGCCTTCACGGCTTTGGCGAAGGCGGGGACGAGTGCCGGATAGGTGTCGTCGGTCGAGCAGAGGACGGTGACGGGCGCGCCGGATTTGACGGCGGCTTCGGCAGCGGCTTCCGGTGTGTCGAAGGCCTGTTTGGCGAGGCATTCGAAGCCGGCGGTGGCGAAGAACCCGGCGGCGAAATCGGCGCGGGCCTTGTGCTGGATGACGGGGCCCATCCTGGCGAAGAAGATCTGCGGCGCCTTGCCGGTCTTTTTGGCAAAGGCGGCGGAGGCGGCGCGGAGGGCCTCGAACTGTTCGGCGGCGCGGCGGAAGGCGACCGGCTTGATCCCGTCGTGCTTCGCAGGCGCGGGTGCGGGAGCGGCGGCGGGTTTGCCGGCGGATGTAGCGCAGGCGGCCGGAGCGAGCGGCGTTTCCCTGAGGTTGGGGAAGAGGTTGGTGCCGATGATGCCGGCGCGGCGTTTTCCAACGGCATCGAGTTTTTCCTGGGCGGTTTTGGCGACGAGGTCCTGGAGGTAGCCGGTGCGGAGGGCCGCGGCGTGTCCTCCCCTGGCTTCGATATCCTGGAAGAGTGCCCAGGCCTTGCGGCCGAGTTCATCGGTGAGTTTTTCGACGTACCAGGAGCCGCCGGCGGGGTCGGCGACCTGGGTGAAGCTGAATTCCTCGGCGAGGAGGGTGTGCACGTTGCGGGCGATGCGACGCGAGAAGGCGTCGGTCTTGCCGGAGAGTTCGTCGAAGGGCGCGATGTGCAGGCTGTCGACGCCGCCGAGGACTGCCGAAAGGGCCTCGGTCGTGACGCGGAGCATGTTCACGTTGGGGTCGAGGAGGGTTTTGTTCCACCAGCTGGTGGTGGCGTGGAGGGCCGCGCGGGCGGCGAGGCCGGGGGCGGCGCCGAAGGCCGCGAGGACGCGGGTCCAGAGGGGGCGGAAGGCGCGGAATTTTGCGATTTCGGTAAAAAACTGCGGACCGATGGCGAAGGTGAAACGGATGCGCGTGGCGGCGGTTTCGAGGGAGACGCCGCGTTTGAGGAGTTCGCGGAGGTATTCGGCGGCGGCGCTGATGGCGCCGGCGAGTTCCTGCACGGCGTTTCCACCGGCGTTGCCCCAGATGGCCGCGTTGACGCCGATGGTCTTGAGCGCGGGGGCCTTCCGGCTGGCGTCATTCGTCCAGGTGGCGAGGGCATCATGGAGCGATGCGAGGGGGGAGGGGAGGGAGCCGGCGGCGGCCCAGTGGGCGAGCGGGTCGGCGGCGAGCGAGCCGGTGAGGCTGGCGGGCGCAACGCCCTGATCGGCGGCGCAGGCGAGGTAGAGCGCGGCGAGCCGGGTGGCGTCGGCTCCGGGAGCGAGGTGGACGGGAATGTGTGCGAGGGAGACGCCGGCGAGGGCGGCGGCGAGGTCGGCCGGGCTGTTGATCGCAAGGCCGCAGCAGGGGCAGGCGTCCGATGTGGTGAGAGGCACGCTGTCCTGACCGTGGTTGAGGGCGTCGAGGAGCGTGGCGTTGTACCCGGCGGGTGTGGCGGCGAGGATTTCCTGGGCGATTTCCCAAGGGCGCTCCTTGTAACCGCGGGCGCGGGTGCCGCGCAGGAAAGGGGCGGAGCCGGGAGCGGCGTCGAGGCCCGGGATGCCGGCGATGTCGGCGCGGGTGTAAAGCGGCTGGAGGGCAATGCCTTCCGGCGTGCGGGTTACGAGTTTTTTCTCGAAGGGCACGCCCTTGAGTTCGCCCTCGACAACTTTTTTCCATCGGGCCCAGGAGGCCTGGAGGGCGTCGTCGGGCGACGCGGTTGTGGTGGCGTTGGTCTTGTCGGTGTCGGTCACGGTGCTCACGGTATGGTGAAGAGCGAGTTGTGGTTGGTCAGGGTGAAGGAAGATCTTCTAATAAGAGACTACCGTTTCTCCCTCGGAGCGCGCTCCGCAGATTTTGCCAAGAAATGACTGTCGTGGGGCAACGCATGCGAAGCGGGGGGCTTTCCGATAAGCCATACTGAACATCGCACCCGGCAGATCGTCGGCGCGCTTATTTCTCAATCGTTATGATTACCAGAATTGACCACCTCGGTATCGCCGTTCGTTCGCTCGACGACGCTGTCAACTATTACGAGAAAGCCCTCGGGCTGAAGTGCGAACACCGCGAGGTGGTCGAGTCCCAGAAGGTTTCGACGGCCTTTTTTCACTGTGGCGAAGTGCATATCGAATTGCTGGAGCCGACCTCGCCGGAGAGCCCGATTGCGAAGTTTCTGGAGAAAAATCCCAATGGCGGCATCCATCACGTCGCTTTTGCCACGGATGACGTGGCGGGTCAACTCGCGAAGGCGGCCGGCGCCGGTGTGAAACTCATTCACGAAGTTCCTTTCGAGGGAGCGGCGGGCAAGCTGGTTGCTTTTCTCCACCCGAAGTCTACCTATGGCGTGCTCACCGAGCTCTGCATGCCGAAGCCCTGACCCCCCGAATTATCAAAATCGACCCGGCACCTCCGCCTTTCCCGCTGTGCACCCTGTATGGCGGGCGGATGACGGTTCTGCGGTCAACCTCTTTCCTGGCCCGGGCATGCGCCCCACGCGGGCGCCACGCCGGGCCGCTTCCGAAATCCGACCTCGTCTCCGTACGACCTTTCACCTATGGCTATCGACCCCGTCCTGCTCGAACGACTCCGCAAACATCGCGAAACCGCCCTCAACGGCGGTGGCGCCGACAAACTCGCCGCGCGCCGCGCCAAGGGTCTGCTCACCGCGCGTGACCGCCTCGACGCGCTCTTCACTCCCGGCACTTTCATGGAATCCGGCATGCATGCGCAGCACCAGTGCACGCACTTCGGCATGGAGAAAAAGGAACTCCCGTGTGACGGCGTCGTCACCGGCGTCGGCCACATCGACGGCCGCCCGGTTGCCGCCTATGCCCAGGACTTCACGGTCGGCGGCGGCGCCCTCGGCCAGATCCACGCCAAGAAAATCTGCGACTCCATGGAGTACGCGATGGAGGCCGGCATGCCCGTCATCGGCATCAACGACTCCGGCGGCGCCCGCATCCAGGAAGGCGACGACGCCCTCTCCGGCTACGGCCAGATCTTTTTCAAGAACGTGCTTCTCTCCGGCGTCGTGCCGCAGATCTCCATCATCGCCGGCCCGTGCGCCGGCGGCGCCGCCTATTCGCCGGCGCTGACGGACTTCATCATCATGCTGAAGAAAAACGCCCAGATGTTTATCTGCGGGCCCGACGTCATCAAGGCCGCCACCGGCGCCACCGTCACGATGGACCAGGTCGGTTCGGCGGAGGCCCATGCGAGTGTTTCGGGCAACATCCACTTCGTGGCCGACAACGACCAGCACGCCTTCGAGATCGCGCGCAAGCTCCTCTCGTTCATCCCGTCCAACAACATCATGGACCCCCCGCATCACCCGACGCCGGAGATTTCCCTCGTCGAGGATCCGCGGATGAACGAACTCGTGCCCGCCGACTCGAAGGCCCCCTTCGACGTGCTCAAGGTCATCAGTTATCTCGTGGACGACGCCGACTTCCTCGAGGTGCAGCGCGATTTCGCCAAAAACATCGTCGTCGGGTTCGCCCGCATCCAGGGCATCGTCGTGGCGATCATCGCCAACCAGCCCGCCTTCAAGGCCGGCTGCCTCGACATCGACTCCTCGGACAAGGCCGCCCGGTTCATCCGGTTCGCCAACATCTTCAACATCCCGATCGTCAACCTCGTCGACGTCCCCGGCTTCATGCCCGGCGTCGCCCAGGAGCGCGGCGGCATCATCCGCCATGGCGCCAAGATGCTCTTCGCCTATGCCGCCGCCACCGTGCCGAAGATCACCATCATCATGCGCAAGGCTTACGGCGGCGCCTACCTCGCCATGTGCTCGCGCGACCTCGGGGCCGATCTCGTCTATGCGTGGCCCTGTGCCGAAATCGCCGTCATGGGCGCCGAAGGCGCGGCCAATGTTCTCTTCAAGAAAGAGATCGCCGCCGCCGCCGACCCGAAGGCCAAGGCGCGGGAACTCGCGGACGAATACCGCGAGAAATTCGCCTCACCCTACGAGGCGGCCAGCAAGGCCATGATCACCGACATCATCGAACCCTCGCAAACCCGCGCCGTCGTGGCGATGGCCTTGCGCAACACGCTCAGCAAACGCGAGACCCGCCCGCCCAAGAAACACGGCAACATCCCGCTTTGAAAAAACTGAAAAGCTGAAAAACTGAAATACAGAGTACCGAAGGCGGTCCGGAATCCGGATTCTGAAATTCGAAACCGGAAATCCGGAAACGGACCGTCTCCCGCCTCTGCAACCGATCACCCAACCACTCACCCATGCCCAACGCATTTCTCATCGCGGTCGCCGGGGCCGCCGCCCGGCAACCGGAGGCACCCGCGCCCCTCTTCGGCAGCCAGTGGCTCGCCCTTGCCGTCATTCTCGGAGGCGTGGCCGTGTTCATCGCGCTTGTGGCCATTTTCGGCCGCATCCTCGCCGCCACGCACCCCGATGACGCCACGGTCAAGAAGATCGCCGAACGCGCCGCCGCCGCCGGCACGGGGGCTGCGACTTCCGGGGCTGCCGCCGCCGCACTCGCCGCGCCCGACACCATCGGAGGCATCCCGCCCGAAGTCCTCGCGGTCATCGCCGCTTCCATCACCACCGTCATCGGCCGCAACGCCCGCATCGCCGGCGTTCAGGCCGTGAAACCCAAACCGCTCTCCGTCGAGATGCTCATGCAGCAGTGGTCGATCGAAGGCCGCCGCCAGATCTACTCGTCGCACCAGTTCCGCTAGACCCAGCCAAGGAACACCACCCGTCCGCACCCGAATCTTTAGCATCAATTACCAATGACCAAGAAACTCCGCGTTACCGTTGAAGGCAAAGCCTACGAAGTCCTCGTCGAGATCCTCGATGAAGGAAAAGTTGCCGCGTCCGCCGCCGCTCCTGTCGCCGCTCCGGCTCCCGTGGCCGCCGCGCCTGTCGCTTCCGCCCCCGCGGCGGCTCCGGCTCCTGCTGCGGCCGCGCCGGCCGCGGCCGGTGCGAACGACGTGCCCAGCCCGCTCGCCGGCAAGCTCGTCTCGATCGACGTCAAGGTCGGCCAGACCGTCAACGAAGGCGACCAGGTCGCCACCATCGAAGCCATGAAGATGAACACCTACATCTTCGCTCCCCGCGCCGGCAAGGTCTCGACCATTTTCGCCCATCCCGGCGACGGCGTCGAGGAAGGCGCCCCCCTCCTCCGTATCGAATAACCAATCAATGACGAATGACGAATGACGGATTACGAATGGCAGATCACGGCCCCCCCGAGGCCATTCACCGCTCTGCCGTCATTCGTAATTCGTCATTCGTAATTTCCCTTCCGGGCCCGCCGTTCACACACACTCATGACTCCCGCCATTTCCACCGCCATCACCACCGCGCTCATCGTCGCCGTCGTCGGCTCCGTCGTCGGATACGGTGTCGCCCTGCTCATCAAGCTCCTCTTCCTTGGCATTCGCCAGCTCGGGAAAAAATAACCAACCGCAGCCCGGCCCCCTGCCTCCGCTGCCGCCAGCGACGCCCTCACCCGCGTCAACGACGACCCCGGCAACAACGACCGCATCGCGCCTGATCCTCGCTCCATGAACTTTCACGACATCCTCAACATCTTCCAGGGCGTGACCACGCTCCTCGATTCCGACACCCCGATCCTGATCACCCGCATCGGGCTGATCTTCCTCGGCATGCTGCTCGTCTATCTGGGCAAGAAGGGCACGCTCGAGCCCCTCCTCATGATTCCGATGGGCCTGGCGATGTGCGCGGTCAACGCCGGCGTCCTCTTCCTCGATCCCACCACTGCCGGACACATCGTTCACGGCAGCGCTCCGCTCGCTGATCCCGTTGCGCAGCAGCAGGCCGCCGAACTCGCCGCCTCCGGCCAGATGCATGGCACGCTCTTCATGTCGCCACTCGTCGAGGAGCCCACACGCCTGATCGGCCTCATGCAGATCGATTTCCTCCAGCCGATCTTCACGTTTGCGTTCAGCAACAACCTCATCGCTTGTCTCGTGTTCATGGGCATCGGCGTTCTCCTCGACGTCGGTTTTGTGCTGGCGCGGCCCTTCCTCAGCATTTCGATGGCGCTCTTTTGCGAGCTGGGTACGATTGTCACTTTCCCGATCGCGGTGGCCATGGGTTTCACCTACGGCGAGGCGGCTTCCATTGCCCTGGTTGGCGGAGCGGACGGCCCCATGGTGCTTTTTGGCGCGCTCAAGATGGCCAAACATCTCCTGGTGCCTATTACGATCATTGCCTACCTGTACCTCGGCCTCGTGTATGGCGGTTACCCCTACCTCATCCGGGCGCTCATCCCGGCCAAGCTGCGCGGACTCAAGATGCCGGCCCGCCCCGTGGCCAAAATCACTTCCGGCGAGAAGCTCGCCTTTGCCGTCGTGGCCTGCACGGTGCTCTGCCTTCTGTTCCCGTCGGCCGCTCCGCTCTTTTTCTCGCTCTTCCTTGGCGTGGCCGTCCGCGAAGCCGGGCTGAAAGTGTTTTCCAGCATGATCGAGAGCGTTTTCCTCTACGGTGCGACCATGTTCCTGGGCGTGTTGCTCGGTATCATGTGCGAGGCCTCCACGATTCTCGATCCGAAGGTCGTCCTGCTGCTGATCCTGGGCATTCTCTCGCTGCTGCTGTCCGGGGTGGGCGGCATCATTGGCGGTTACGTCGCGTATCTTGCCAGCGGACGCAAGATCAACCCCGTGATCGGAATTGCGGGTGTCAGCTGTGTGCCGAGCACGGCCAAGGTCGTCCAGAAGGAAGTCAGCAAAGCCAGACCCGATGTCATCGTGCTTCCCGAGGCCCTCGGCGCCAATATCTCCGGCGTCATCACCACCGCGATCCTCACCGGCATCTACGTGACGCTCATCCCGCTGCTCTCGCAGTAATGGCAACACCACCACGCGCATGAACGCCTTCCGCGCCAACTCCGTCTGCTGGATCGCCGGCGTCACTGCCGCGCTGGCGGGAGCGTTGCTGGTGCGGCTGGTGACACCGGCCCTGGCTCCCGACCACGCGCGCGCGGCCGCCGTCCTCTCGACGGCCGGCCACCTGCTCGCCCTCGCCGGTCTCGGCATCATCTGTTTCGGCGTCAGCCGCCGCCTCCGGCGCGACGGCGCCTTTGCCGCTTCCGACGAGGACACCGGGACGGTTGACGTGGTCCCCATAACCGAACCTCCGCCCCGGAATCCCGACGCATGACCTCCGTGACTCACGAAACCGCCCTTCTCTTGCCGGCATGTCGCGTGAGTCATTTTGACGGCTGGACGCTCCACACGGCCGATCGCATTCCCTCCACCAATCCGGTTGCCGGCAAACGTCTCCCGGCCTGGCATGCCCTCCGCGCCCTCGTGCAGACGGCTGCCTACGGGCGCACCGGCCGCGCCTGGACCTCCGATCCCGGCGGCCTGTGGCTTTCCGCCAATCTCCCCTGTCCCGGTGAACGCGCCCGCTGGGCCATTCTCCCGCTCGCCGCCGGCTGGGCCGTGACCGGCGCCCTGCGCGAACTCGGCCTCCGCACCGCCGGTCTTCGCCTCCGCTGGCCCAACGACATCATGATCGGCCCCCGCAAACTCGCCGGGTTGCTCGTCGAACGGTTCACGCCGGACACCGCCACCATCGGCATCGGCCTGAACCTCACCAACAGCCCCGAGCGCATCGACGCCGCCCTCACCGGCGCCACGGCCCGCCTCTGCGACCACCTTCCCGACGCTGCCTGCGATCCCGACGTCGTCCTGCGCCGGATTCTCGCCGCCATCCGCCGCGCCCACGCGATGATCGCCGATCCGGAGCAGGGATTTGCGCCCATCGCCGCCGATCTCAACGCTGCCTGGTCCGACGCACCCAGCCATGTCGCGATCACGTTGACGGCTGCGCTCGGGGGAGCCACGCGCGAAGGCCATTTCCACGGCATCGACGCGGACGGTCGCCTCCGGCTCGCCTTCGATGACGATCCTGTCTGCCATTTCTACGATGCCACCCAGATCGAACTCCTTCGCGAGCGCGGTTCCCTGCACTGACCCCGGCAACCTTTTCGCCCCCGCGCCGGAAGCCGAAGACGAAACCCGGTCGCCCGGAATCCACGGATCTTTTCCCGGAAAACACTGCTCAAAAATCTTCCAAAATCTTCCAGATTCTACCAAAACTTCCCAGCCGGCACGGTCCTCTCGCGCCGGATCCTGAACCCGAAACTCCGAACCCGACCCTCCCATGACCACCAATCCCGTTACCTTCAACAACACCGTCCTGCGTGATGGTCACCAGTCGCTGGCCGCCACGCGCATGACGACGGCGCAGATGCTGCCTGCGCTTGCCGATCTCGATGCGCTGGGCTTCGGCGCCCTGGAAACCTGGGGCGGCGCCACCATCGACTCCGGTCTCCGCTTCCTCGACGAATTCCCGTTCGACCGCCTCGACGCCATCAAGCGCGGCACGCCGAAGACCCCGCACATGATGCTCCTGCGCGGGCAGAATATCGTCCAGTACGAGAACTTTCCGGACGATGTCGTCGAGGCCTTCGTCAAGATGTCGGCCAAACACGGCATGGATATCTTCCGCATCTTCGACGCGCTCAACGATCCCCGCAACATCGCGACCGCCGTCCGCGCCGTCATCGCCGCCGGCAAACACGCGCAGGGCGTCATCTGCTACACCACCTCGCCGGTCCACAACGTCGCAGGCTTTATCAAGCTCGGCCTCGAACTCGAGAAAATGGGTTGCCACTCCATTTGCCTGAAAGACATGGCCGGACTCGTCCCGCCCGCCGATGCGGCTGCCATTATTGGCGGTCTCAAGGCGCAGGTCAAAATCCCCGTCGTCCTCCACACGCACGAGACCGCCGGCCTCGGCATCCCGACCTACCTCGCCGCCATCAATGCGGGCGTCGATGCCGTGGACTGCTCCATCACGCCCTTCGCCAACGGTACTGCCCAGCCGGATACGCTGCTCATGATGGCAGTCCTCGAGGGCAACCCGCGCCGGCCGACTTACGACAAGGAGCGCCTCGGCCGCCTCCGCGCCCACTTCACCAAAGTTTACGCCGAGCTGGAAAAATTCACCGGCCGGAAAAACGAGGTCATCGACACCGACACGCTCACCTACCAGGTCCCCGGCGGCATGCTCTCCAATTTCCGCACCCAGCTCAAGGACCTGAAAATGGAAGACCGCTTCGACGAGGTTTTCGCCGAGATTCCGGTCGTCCGCAAGGCGCTCGGCTGGATACCGCTCGTCACGCCCACCTCGCAGATTGTGGGCACGCAGGCCGTGCTTAATGTAAAATTCGGACGCTGGAAAAACTTCGCGCCCGCCGCCATGGATATCGCTCTCGGCTACTACGGGCGTCCGCCCGCGCCTGTCGACCCCGAGGTGCAGGCGCTGGCCGCGAAAAACACCGGCAAGCCCGTGATCACCTGCCGCCCCGCCGACCTGCTCAAGCCGCGCATGAACGATCTCAAGGCCAGGCTCCGCGAACTCGGCCTCCCCGACGATGACGAACATGCCGTGATCCACGCGATGTTCCCGATGCAGTTGAAGGAGCACTACGACCGCAAGAAGAAGCCGCAACCCGCCGCCGCCGCTCCGGCGCCCGCGGCCTCTCCCGCCGTTGCGGCGACGGTCGCTCCGGTGCCGCCGGCGGCACCCCGTCCCGTCGCGAAGCCTGCCGGGGCTGCGCATTACGCCCTGACAATCAATAACCGCCGCACGGAAGTCATCGTCGAGGAACTCTGAGCCCGGCGACGACGGGTGCATGCGCCAGGGAAAATTCATCTTGCGTGAAAAAATGCCTTGCGTGGAAGGGGAGTGATCTCCTTCCTTAAAGGTCCTCCCGCCACAAACGTCGTTGTTGAGCCTAGCTCCACGACGTTATGACGCCCGGCCTCACCGCCGGGCGTCTTTTTTTGCCCCGGAAACGGAAAAGCGGACGCCCTGTTATCGAAAGACGGTTATTCCCCTGGGTCTGGTACCCCGAAGCGTGCTTCGGCTTGTCGGAGCGGCGGCGAGACGCCGCCGCTCCGATCCTCGGGGCTTGGCCCGAAGTTCTTTATTTTCGCGTCCCTACATTTTTCTCCTTGTGCCCGGAGGCGTGTTCGCAGACGACTGTCCCTTCGCGCCACCGCTTTCGTGCCCGGATGATGGCCAGTTGCATCCATCGCCGCAGTGCCGGTTGCGGGCGTTTTCGCGATTTTCGCCAATTAATGAAAAAGTTCTTGCCGTCAAAAATCGGCAACGTACTTTCTTCGCCTTTTTCCACTTTTCAAAGCCACCATTTCGCTATGCCAACCATCAACCAACTCGTGCGCAAGGGCCGCCGCCAGATTCGCGTGAAATCGAAATCGCCCGCTCTGGACAGTAATCCTTTCCGCCGCGGCGTTTGCGTGCAGGTTATGACCCGCACCCCCAAGAAGCCGAACTCTGCCATCCGCAAGGTCGCCAAGGTCCGCCTGACCAACGGCAGCGAAGTGATCTCCTACATCCCCGACGAGGGCCACAACCTCCAGGAGCACTCCATCGTGCTCGTGCGCGGCGGCCGTGTGAAGGACTTGCCCGGCGTCCGTTACCATATCGTCCGCGGCACGCTCGACGCCACCGGTGTCGAAAAGCGTCGTCGCTCCCGCTCCAAGTACGGCGTCAAACGCCCGAAGGAGAAGAAGTAAGTTTTTTCAGCCGATCCAGTCGATCCACCCAACCTGATCTTTCATAGCCATGTCACGCCGCCACAGAGCAACCAAGCGCAACACCGAGCCGGATATCCGTTATAACAGCACGCTCGTTGCCCACCTCGTCACTGTCGTCATGCAGGACGGTAAAAAGAACCTTGCCGAACGCATCGTCTACGGCGCGTTCGAAAAAGTCTCCGCCAAGCTCGAAAAGGGTGACCCGGTCGATCTGCTCATCGGCGCGATGGAGAACGCCCGTCCCCGCCTCGAGGTGAAGAGCCGCCGCGTCGGTGGCGCCACCTACCAGGTGCCGATCGAGATTTCCTACGAACGCCAGGAGAGCCTTGCCCTGCGCTGGATCGTTGCGGCGGCTTCCGCCCGCAAAGGCGTGCCCATGAAGGACGCCCTCGCCAACGAGATCGTCGACGCCTACAACAACACCGGCGGTGTTGTGAAGAAAAAGGAAGACACTCACAAGATGGCCCAGGCCAATCGCGCCTTCGCCCACCTCCGCTGGTAATCCGGAAAAGAGACCCACCATGTCCCAAGTAGCTCAAGCACCCGAGATTACCATCGTTACGGAGAAGTCCAGGATCTCCAAGGCCAACGCCAAGGAGCGTCCGTTCCCGCTCGAATGGACCCGTAACATCGGCATCGCCGCGCACATCGACGCCGGCAAGACCACCACTTCCGAGCGCATCCTTTTTTATTCCGGCACCGTCCACAAGATGGGCGAGGTGCATGAAGGCACCGCCGTCACCGACTGGATGGAGCAGGAGCGCGAGCGCGGCATCACCATCACCGCCGCCGCCATTTCCTGCGCGTGGAATGCCTCCTGCGGTCCCTGGAAGGGAATCAAGCAGCGCATCAACATCATCGACACTCCCGGCCACGTGGACTTCACGGCCGAGGTCGAGCGCTCCATGCGTGTGCTCGACGGTGCCATCGCCGTGTTCTGCGCCGTCGCCGGCGTGCAGCCCCAGTCCGAGACGGTCTGGCGCCAGGCCAACAAGTACGGCGTCCCCCGCATCGCCTTCATCAACAAGATGGATCGCACGGGCGCCAATTTCTTCCGCGCCATCGACGAGATGCGCGAGAAGCTCAAGGCCAATGCCCACGCTCTCTTCCTGCCCATCGGCAACGAGGAAAACTTCACCGGTCTCGTCGATCTCGTGCAGAACTGCGCGTACATCTTTACCGATCCGACGGACCTTGACCTGAATCCGACGCGCCACCCGATCCCGGCCGACCTCGTGGACGACGCCAAGTCGTATCGTGATGCGCTCATCGAGGCCGTTTCCGATTTCGACGACGCCCTCGCCGAGAAGTACCTCGACGGCGGCGAGATCACTCCGGAAGAGCTTCTTCCGGCCGTCCGCAAGGCGACCATCTCGCTCAAGTTCACGGGTGTCATTCCCGGTTCGGCCTTCAAGAAGAAGGGCGTGCAGCGTCTTCTCGACTGCGTCGTCAACTACCTGCCCAATCCGCTCGATCTCCCGCCGATGACCGGCGTGAACAGCGACGGCGAAGAGGTGTTTGTCTCCGCCGACGACAACAACAAGCTGGCCGGCCTCGCCTTCAAGCTCTGGACCGATCCGTTCGTCGGCAAGCTGGTGTTCTACCGCGTCTACACCGGCAGGCTCCTCAAGGGCACTTCACTCTACAATCCCCGCACCCGCCGCAGCGAACGTTGCAGCCGCCTCCTCCTGATGCGCGCCATGGATCGCGAGGAAATCGATACCGCCTATTCCGGCGACATCTGCGCCCTTGTCGGCGTCAAGGATGTCATCACCGGCGACACCCTTTGTGACGAAGATCTCGACATCCGCCTCGAGCCGCCGTCCTTCCCCGAGCCCGTTATCTCCATGTCGATCGAGCCCAACTCGAAGGCCGACCAGGAGAAACTCTCGACCGGACTCCAGCGCCTCGTGGCCGAAGATCCGACCCTCAAGGTGAAGACGGATGCCGACACCGGCCAGACGATCCTCTCCGGCATGGGTGAGCTCCACCTCGAAATCATCATCGACCGTCTCAAGCGCGAGTTCAAGGTCGAGGCCACCTCCGGCAAACCGCAGATCGCCTATCGCGAGACGGTGACCGGCAACGCCGATGGCGAAGGCAAATTCATCCGCCAGACCGGTGGCAAAGGCCAGTACGGCCACGCCGTCGTCAAGATCGAGCCCAACGAAAAGGGCAAGGGCGTCGAAGTCATCAACGAGATCGTCGGCGGCGTCATCCCGAAAGAGTTCATCAAGCCCACGACCGACGGCATCCTCGAAGGCACCAACAACGGCGTCGTCGCCGGCTATCCGGTCGTGGACGTCAAGGTGCGCATCGTGGACGGTTCCTTCCACCCGGTCGACTCGTCGGAAATCGCCTTCAAGATGGCCGGCATTTTCGCCTTCAAGGAGGCGATGAAAGCCGCCAAGCCCATCCTCCTCGAACCCATCATGGGCGTCGAGCTGACCACGCCCGAAGAATACCAGGGCGATCTCATGGGCGACATCAACCGTCGCCGTGGCACCATCCAGGGAATCGAGAACAAGAACGGCGCCGCCATCGTCAGCGCCCACGTTCCCCTCGAGCTTCTCTTCGGCTACGTGACCGACATCCGCTCCCTCTCGAAAGGCCGCGCCAGCGCCTCCATCACGCCGTCGCATTTCGAGCAAGTGCCGTCCAACCTCCTCGCCAAGATCGTCGAGTCCTCCAGCCGGGCTCCCGCCCGCAGCTAACCGCAACCTTCCCACCGTTCTTTTACAGCCATGAAAGGCCAACGCATTCGCATCAAACTCCAGGGTTTCGACTATCGTGTCATCGACCAGTCCGCCTCGGAGATCGTCGAGACCGCCAAACGCTCCGGAGCCCGTGTCTCCGGCCCGATTCCGCTCCCGGCGCGTATCGAAAAGCTCTCTGTCAACCGCTCCCCGCACGTGGACAAAAAATCCATGGAGCAGTTTGAGTCGCGCACTCACAAGCGCCTCATCGACATCATCGAACCCACCGCCCAGACCGTGGACGAGCTCAAGAAGCTCAACCTCCCTTCGGGCGTGGACATCACCATCAACGTCTGATCCATCAACCGGTCCGACTCTCCACCCGGATAAATCGTTCTCCCACAGTTTAGCGGCACCTCCGCCGGGCCCACCGGCGGAATCGCTAATGTAGGCAACACAAACGGATAACCATCCACCTACCGCTTAGCCCATGATCTCAACGCTCCCAGGCAAAAAGATCGGAATGACGCAGGTCTATGACGCGCAAAACGTCCTGGTCCCCGTCACCGTGATCGAAGCCGGGCCCTGCCCGGTCGTCCAGGTCAAAACCACCGAAACCGACGGTTACAACGCCGTCCAGCTCGGTTTCTCGGCCAAAAAGGCCAAGAACACGCCCAAGGCCGAAAAAGCCCACGCCGCCAAGGCCGGGCTTGAAAACGCGCCCCGCGTCCTCCGCGAAGTCCGCCTCGACGAGGCCTCTTCGCTCAAGGCCGGTGATATTGTCACCGTCGCCGCCTTCAAGGAAGGCCAGACCATTGACGTCATCGGCGTCACCAAGGGCAAGGGCTTCCAGGGTGTCGTGAAACGCTTCCGTGTCGCCGGCGGTCCCGCCGCGCACGGCTCGATGTTCCACCGCCGTATCGGCTCCATCGGCATGCGCCAGACGCCCGGTCGTGTCTGGAAAAACCAGAAGATGCCCGGTCACATGGGCAGCCAGCGCCGCACCGTCCAGAACCTCACCATCGTGAAGATCCTGGCCGACCAGAACCTCCTCCTTGTCAAGGGTGCCGTCCCCGGCGCCAACGGTGACGACGTCATTGTCCGCACCGCGATCAAGGGTCAACCCCGCCAGGCCTGAACCAAAGGAGAACAATCGACATGAAGCTCAAAGTATTCAGCTCCGACGGAAAGACCTCCCGCGAACAGGAATTCGAAGGTCTCCCCGTTTTTGACGGCGACAAGGGTATCCAGGCTCTCAAGGAAACCATCGTCGCCATCCGCGCCAACCAGCGCCAGGGCACCCGCTCCACCAAGACCCGCGGCGAAGTCCGCGGCGGTGGCAAGAAGCCGTGGCGCCAGAAAGGCACCGGCCGCGCCCGCGCCGGCTCCACCCGCTCCCCCCTCTGGGTCGGCGGTGGCGTCGTCTTCGGCCCGCGTCCTCGCGACTTCTCCAAGAAGGTCAACTCCAAGGTCAAGACGCTCGCCTTCAGCCGCGCGCTTTTCGACCGCCTCTCCGCCGGCGACATCCTCGCCATCGAGGCATGGGAAGTGGCCCAGGCCAAGACCCGGATCATCAACGAGGTCATCACGCGCATCGCCCCCGAGGGCAATACGCTGATCGTCGACGCCACCTTCAGCGCCGAGGCCGCCCGCGCCGCCCGCAACATCGAGCGTGTTTCCCTCCAGGAAGCCGCCAATCTCAACGTCCTCGATCTCGCGCAGTACCGGCAGATCATCGTCAGCACCAGGGCGCTCGAGAAGATCATCGCCCGCATCAACGGAGGCCAGAACTAATGAAAGCCGACCAAGTCCTCAAACTCGTCCGCCTCACGGAGAAGTCCAACCTCCTCTCCGCCGAGCTCGGCCAATACACCTTCGAAGTCGACCGCCGCGCCGGCAAGCACGCCATTGCCGCCGCCGTCGAGCAGGCCTTCAAGGTCACCGTCAAGCGCGTCAACACGCAGAACAACCTCGGCAAGGCCCGGCGCTCGCGCGTCGGCCGCCCGGGTCGCACCTCCGACTACAAGAAGGCGGTCGTGACTCTCAAGGCCGGTGACAAGATCGAGCTCGTCTGACCGATCCACGCCGCCCAACCCGACACCACGCCACAACCCGGAGACTATCCACCATGGCAATCAAAGCTTATCGCCCGCTCACGCCTTCCCTGCGTTTCACCCAGCTGAACCAGGCCGTGGGCCTCACCAAAAAGCGTCCCGAGCGCGATCTCACCCTGCCCAAGCCGAAGACCGGCGGCCGTAACGTTTACGGTCGCATCACTTCGCGCCGTCGCGGCGGCGGTCACAAGCGCCTCTACCGCATCATCGACTTCAAGCGCGACCTCCTCGACGTCCGCGCCGAGGTCATCGCCCTCGAGTACGATCCCAACCGCACCGCGCACCTCGCCCTCCTCAAATACGAGAACGGCGACAAGCGTTACATCATCGCCCCCGAAGGGCTGAAGGTCGGTTCGAAGATCATCGCCTCCGACAAGGCCTCGCTCAACGACTACGTCACGGGCAACAACTACCCGCTGTCGATCATCCCGCCCTCCACGAAGCTCCACTGCGTCGAGCTCGTCCCCGGCAAGGGAGCCCAGCTCGGCCGCACCGCCGGCACCTCCATCGAGCTCGTCAACGTCGAGAACGGCTTCGCCCAGCTCAAGATGCCTTCCGGCGAGATCCGCCTCGTCAACCCGAAGTGCCGCGCCACCATCGGCGAAGTCGGCAACGGCGAGCACATGAACCGCAAGCTCGGCAAGGCCGGCCGCAACCGCTGGCTCGGCAAGCGCCCCCGCTCGCGCGGTGTCGCGATGAACCCCGTCGATCACCCCAACGGTGGTGGCCAGGGCAAGTCCAAGGGTGGTGGCGGTCGCCAGCATCTCGTTTCCCCGTGGGGCCAGCTCGCCAAGGGCTTCCCGACCCGCCGCCGTTCGAAACCCTCGAACAGCCTCATCCTCGTGCGCCACAACGGCCGCAAGCCCCGCAACAAGAAGTAACCCTTTAACGACACCGCACTATGGCTCGTTCCATCAAAAAAGGCTTCTTCGTCGACTATCACCTTCTCGAAAAAATCGAGAAGGCGACCAAGAGCGGCGCCAAGAAACCCATCCAGACCTGGTCCCGCCGGTCCACCATCACGCCCGACTTCATCGGCCACACGCTCAACGTGCACAACGGCAAGGCATTCGTCGCCGTTTACGTCACCGAGAACATGGTCGGTCACAAGCTCGGCGAATTCGCCCCCACCCGCGTCTTCAAGTCGCACGGTGGCATGACCCGCAAGGAAATCTGAGGTCATCCGGCGCTTCCCGCCACGCCCGTCCGCAATCATGAAACGCTTCCGCAACCTCGTCCTCTCCGGCCTCGCCGCCACCGCTCTCGCGGTTGCGCCCGGCGCCGCGTCGGGCCAGGTCATCCCGGCAGCGCTTTCGGTTCGCGGGACCACGGTCCGCCAGATCCACGCCGCCCGGGCCGCCGACATCGTCGTCCTGGGCGCCGGATTCGAAGCCGGGCTCCGTCAGGGCATGGTTTGCCGCGTCACCCGCGCCGGTGCTCCGGTGGCGGAGATCGTCCTTGTGGACCTCCGCCCCCGCGCCGCCGCCGCCCTCATCCTCACTCTCGAAAACGGCCAGTCCATCCGCACGGGTGACACCGTTTCTGTCAAAACCATCAGCTAAGCATCCGCCAACAAAACGAAAGGGCAGGGGAGCCCGCTCCGCGCACCGCGCAGAACCCGCTCCCGCTGTCGCCTCCTCCCGGAGGAATCCACCCGTATCAAAATGGAAATCCAGGCCATCACCCGCTACGCCCGCATGTCACCCAAAAAGGTGCGTGAAGTAGCCAACACCATCACCGGACGCCCGGCGCTCGACGCCGTCGACCTCCTCACGATCATCCCGCGCAAGTCCGCGCGCCTCATCAACAAGACGCTCAAGAGCGCCATCGCCAACGCCGAGAACAACAACAACCTCTCCGCCGACGGCCTCAAGGTGAAGTTCGCGATCGTCGAGCAGGGCCCCGTCCTCAAGCGCTTCAAGGCAGGCGCCCGCGGCACGGCCAAACCCCGCCGCAAGAAAATGTCCCACATCCGCATCGTTCTCACCGACGGCAGCGACAAAAACTAATCTTAAAGAACCAACACCACCATGGGTCAAAAAACCAATCCCGTTGGCTTCCGCCTCGCCGTCCGCCGCAACTGGCAGTCCCGCTGGTTCGCGAGCAAGAAAGACTTCGCCAAGCTTCTCCACGAAGACCAGATCATCCGTGGCAAGCTCATGGAGAAGCTGAAGCAGGCGTCCGTGCCCCGCATTTTTATCGAACGCGCCTCCAACCGCGTCCGCGTCAAGATCTACACCGCCCGGCCCGGCATCGTCATCGGCCGCAAGGGTCAGGAGATCGAGAAGATCCGTGACGAGATCGCCAGGCTCACCGGCCGCGAAATCCTCCTCGACATCCAGGAAGTCAAGAAGCCTGAAATCGAGGCCCAGCTCGTCGCCGAAAACGTCGCCCTCCAGCTCGAACGCCGCATCGCCTTCCGCCGCGCCATGAAAAAGGCCGTCGAGATCGCCATGACGCTCGGCGCCGAAGGCATCCGTATCCAGTGTTCCGGCCGCCTCGGCGGTTCCGACATCGCCCGCCGCGAATGGCAGCGCAAGGGCCGCGTGCCCCTGCACACCCTCCGCGAGAACATCGACTACGGCTTCTCCGAGGCCCAGACCGTCTACGGCAAGATCGGCGTCAAATGCTGGATCTGCAAAAAGGACGAAGCCAACGCCGCCTGAGCCGGATTCCTCCCTCAACTGAAACACACTTTATAGGAGAAACCCACCATGGCTCTCGCACCTTCCCGCACCAAATATCGCAAAGTCCAGAAGGGCACGCGCAAGGGTAATGCCAAGCGCGGCAACACCATCGCCTTCGGCGATTTCGCCCTCCAGTCCCTTTCCCGTGGCCCCATGACCGGCCGCCAGATCGAGGCCGCCCGCGTGACGATTTCCCGTCACCTCAAGCGCAAGGGCAAACTCTGGATCCGCGTGTTCCCGCACAAACCCATCACCAAGAAACCCGCCGAAGTCCGCATGGGCTCCGGCAAGGGCGGCGTCGAATACTACGTCGCCCAGATCAAGCCCGGCGCCGTCCTCTTCGAGCTCGCCGGCGTGCCCGCCACCATCGCCAAGGAGGCCTTCCGCCTCGCCGATGCCAAGCTCCCCTTCCGCTGCCGATTCATCGTCCGCGAAGGCGCCGTGCAATAACCCGTCATCGAGGAGAACACACCGCCATGACATCCAAAGAAATTCGCGACCTCTCGCCCGCCGAGATCGACACCCGCATCCGCGACACCCGCGCCCAGCTCCTCCAGCTCCGCCTGCGCAAGCAGACCGGACAGGTCGAGAAAACGCACGAGCTGCGCAACCTCCGCAAGGACATCGCCCGCCTCGAGACCATCCGAAACGAGAAACAAAAACAGGAAAAGGTCGCCGCCTGAGGGCGCCGCCAGGAAAGAACAAGCACATGTCCACCACGACAACCGCTCCCGTCCGCAATTCGCGCAAAACCCTCATCGGCACCGTCACCAGCCGCTCCGGTGACAAGTCCGTCAAGGTCACCGTCCCGTACAAGGTCCCGCATCCTCGTTACCAGAAGGTCATCAATCGCAAGACCGTCGTGCACGTGCACGACGAGAAGAACGAGACCAAGCCCGGCGACACCGTCGAGATCATGGAGACCCGTCCGCTCAGCCGCCTGAAGCGCTGGCGCATCGTCCGCATCGTCCACGCCGCCCAGATCGCCGAGGTCGCCGCCGTCAGCGAAGCCGACGTCGCCGCCAGCCTCGAAGCCACCAAGGGCTGAGACGCGGAGCATCCACCCACCAACGCCAACCCGACATTTAAAGGAGATCTGCAATGATCCAACTCCGCTCCCTGCTCGAAGTCGCCGACAACACCGGTGCCCGTCGCGCATCCTACATCCGCAAAAAAGGCCAGATGACCGACACTGCCGGTGTCGGTGACATCATCACCGTCAACATCAAGGAAAGCTCCACCGATGCTTCCGTGAAAAAAGGCGAGGTCGCCAAGGCCGTGGTCGTCCGCACCAAAGCCCCCATCCGCCGCTCGGATGGCAGCTACCTGCGTTTCGACAGCAACGCCATCGTCATCATCGGCGCCGACGGCAACCCGAAGGGCACCCGCATCTTCGGCCCGGTCGCCCGCGAGCTCCGCGCCAAGAACTTCATGAAGATCATCTCGCTCGCTCCGGAGGTTCTCTGACCATGGCTACAACTCAAAAATTCCACGTCAAACGCGGCGACGAAGTCGTCGTCCTCTCCGGCGCCAACAAGGGCAAGTCGGGCAAGGTCCTCGAAGTCGTCGCGCCCAAACAGCGCGCCCGCGTCGAAGGCCTCGCCATGATCAAGCGCCACGAAAAGAAGTCGGAGAAAAACCCGAACGGTGCGATTATCGAGCGCGAAGGCACCATCCACGTCTCCAACCTCCAGTTGAAGGCGAAATACGACGGCTCCAAAAAACGCGCCGCCGTAAAGAAAGCCTGAACACCGCAAATCCACCGGATCACCGAAACCAAAGCTTGCAAAGGGCGACGTTACCCCGTGTAACCTCGCCCCTTTTCCGTCTCCACATCCATCAAAAACTCTAGCACGCCGGGTCGGCAATCCGGCGATCAATGCATCCAATGAGCACCACCAAATCAGTCCCGTCACTCAAGGCCCTCTACAACGAGCAGGTCGTCCCCGCGCTCGTGAAGAGCCGCGGCTACAAGAACAAGCACGAGATTCCGCAGATCGTGAAAATCAGCCTCAACACCGGCATCGACGCCGAGGCTGACAAGAACCAGATCGCCGACATCCAGCGCGACCTCGGCCTGATCGCCGGCCAGAAGCCCGTTCTTTCCAAGTCCCGCAAGGCCGTGTCCAATTTCAAGCTGCGTCAGGGCCAGGTCGTCGGCGCCTACGTCACCCTTCGCGGCGACACCATGTGGGAATTCCTCTACCGCCTCGTTGCGGTGGCCCTCCCCACCATCCGCGACTTCCGCGGCATCCCCCCCAAGCTCGACGGTCGCGGCAACTACAACCTCGGCATCTCCGACTTCACCATCTTCCCCGAAATCGTGGTCGAAAACGTCAAGAAAACCATGGGTCTCGATATCGCCATCACCACGACCGCAGAGACGGACGAGGAAGGCCGCGAGCTCCTCAAGCTCCTCGGCATGCCTTTCCGCCGCACCGAACAACAGATCGCCGCCGAGGCTGCCGCCGCCAAGGCTGCGGCGTAATCCCGCCCCGAATCCGCACCAACTACTCTTCCAAAAATGCCGAAGACCTCCGCCATCAATCGCAACGAGAAACGCAAGAACCTCGTCGCCAAACACGCGGCCAAGCGCGCCGAACTCAAGGCCACCCTCCTCAATCCGGAAACCACCGACGAGGAATTTTTCGCCGCCCAGAAGAAGCTCCAGAAGCTTCCTCGCAACTCCTCGCCCGTGCGCGTCCGCAACCGCTGCTCGCTCAGCGGCCGTCCCCGCGCCTACATCCGCAAGTTCGGCGTCTCCCGTATCACCTTCCGCGAGCTCGCGCTCGCCGGCAAGATCCCCGGCGTGACGAAGTCCTCCTGGTAAACCCGGCCGCCAACAACACACACTTTCCGCGCGGGAGTCGGATATGACCCGCGCGGCCTGAACCAACATCCACCATGACAGATCCCGTCAGCGATTTCCTGACCCGCCTGCGCAATGCGTCCAAGGCCGGTCTTGCCCAGTGCGTATCGCCGCACTCCCGATTCAAGGAAAGCCTCGCGGCCATCCTCAAAGCCGAAGGCTACATCACCGATTATGCCGACGGAGCCGACAAGAACGGTCACAAGACCCTCGTCGTCACACTCAAGTACATCGACAATGCGCCTGCCCTGACCAACATCACGCGCATCTCGACCCCCGGTCGCCGTCTTCACTGCGGTTACACCGAAATCCCCCGCGTCCTCAACGGACTCGGCATCAGCATCGTCTCCACGTCCAAAGGTCTCCTCAAGGACCAGGACTGCCGCCGCGAAAAAGTCGGCGGGGAGCTCGTCTGCAAAGTCTGGTAACCCGAGGAGACACGCACAATGAGCCGCATCGGAAAACAACCCGTTAACATTCCCGCCAAGGTCAAGGTCGACATCAAGGGCACCACCGTCAATGTCGAGGGCCCGAAGGGAAAAAACACCAAGACTTTCGCGCCTGTCGTCGAAATCACCGTGGCCGACAACAAGGTCACCGTGAAACCGTCGGAAAACAGCCGCTTTGCCCGCGCCATGTACGGCACCGCCCGTTCGGTGATCGCCGGCATGGTCAAGGGCGCCTCGGAAGGCTTCGTCAAGGAACTCGAAATCCAGGGCGTCGGCTTCAAGGCCAACCTCAAGGGCAACCTGCTCGACCTCGCGCTCGGTTACTCGCACCCGATCGTTTTCGAGGTTCCGGAGGGCATCAAGGTCACCGTCACCGACCAGACCAAGCTCAAGATCGAGGGTGCTGACAAGCAGCTCGTCGGAGCCGTCACCTCGCAGATCCGCTCCTACTACCCGCCCGAACCCTACAAGGGCAAAGGTGTCCGCATCGTCGGCGAGCGCGTCCGTCGCAAGGAAGGCAAGACCGTCGCATAAAGCCTGCGAGCCATCGCAATCGCAAAAACCAAACCAAGGATTTTACAGTGAGTACCATTCGCAAAGCCGACCTTCTCCAGAAACGCCGCTGGCGCATTCGCAAGAAGGTCAAGGGCACCTCCGCCCGTCCCCGCCTCGCCGTCCGCTTCAGCGCGAAGAACATCTACGCGCAGGCCATCAACGACGACACCGCCACCACGCTGGTGTTTCTCTCCAGCCTCGACCCCGAACTGCGCAAGCAGAAGGTCGCGGCCAACGTCGCCGGAGCCAAGGCGCTCGGCGTCGCCTTCGCCGCCAAGGCCAAGGCGGCCGGCATCGAAAGTGTCGTGTTCGACCGCTCCGGCGCTCCGTACCACGGCAAGGTCAAGGTGTTTGCCGACGCCGCCCGCGAAGGAGGGCTGTCCTTCTGAAAAATCAACACATGAGCACACCCGAACAAGTTTCATCGACCGAAGGCCAGACCACTCCGGCTCCCGCCGAAACCGCAGCGCCCGCCGCTGCCCCGTCCCCGGCTCCCCGCAATGATCGCGGCGACCGTGGCAATCGCGGCCCCGGCGGCGATCGCCGTGGCGGCGGCAACCGTCGCGGCCCCCGTCGCGACGAGCGCAAGGAAGAGGCCGACAGCTCCGGTCTCGTCGAGAAAGTCGTCTTCATCAACCGCTGCGCCAAGGTCGTCAAGGGCGGTCGCCGTTTCAGCTTCTCCGCTCTCGCCGTCGTCGGCGACCAGCAGGGCAAGGTGGGCATCGGCTACGGCAAGGCCAACGAGGTTCCCGACGCCATCAAGAAAGGCACCGAGAACGCCCGCAAGCACATGGTCAGCGTGACCCTCAAGGGCGACACCATCCCGCACGAGGTCTACGGTGTTTATGACGGCGGCAAGGTTCTCCTTCGCCCCGCCGTGACCGGCACCGGCCTCATCGCCGGCGGCGCCGTCCGCGCCGTCCTCGAGGCGGCCGGCGTCAAGAACGTCCTCACCAAGTCGATGGGTTCCAAAAACCACATCGCCGTGGTCAACGCGACGCTCCACGGTCTCCGCCAGCTCCGCGCCGCGGAGAAAATCAAGGCCCTCCGCAAGGCCGTCGCGCCCGAGGCCGCTTGACCGATTCACAGAAGCCCCGTGAGCTCCACGGGGCCCATGATTTTCACATCACCATAATCCGAGTTCCGTCCGCCATTCCGGACGGGGCGCCATCATCAGGAATCCACCCATGAAACTCCACGAACTCAAGAACGTCGCCGGTGCCGTGCATCGCAAGAAGCGCGTCGGTTGCGGCGAAGGCAGCGGCCACGGCAAGACCTCCGGTCGCGGTGGCAAAGGCCAGACCGCCCGTTCCGGCGGCTCCATCCGCCCCGGCTTCGAAGGCGGCCAGATGCCTCTCTACAGAAAGCTTCCGCATCGCGGCTTCAACCAGGCCTCCTTCCGTCAGGAAATCGCCGTGGTCAACGTCGGCGACCTCGCCCGCCTCGCGGACGGTGTGACCGAGATCGACGCCGCCGGCCTCGCCGCCGCCGGTCTCATCCGCTCCGGCATCGACATCGTCAAGGTCCTCGGCGACGGCGAAATCAGCCGCGCGCTCAAGATCACCGCCACGAAGTTCTCGGAATCGGCCAAGGCCAAGATCGAGAAAGCCGGCGGCCAGGCTGTTGTCGCCGCGAGCTGACGTCTGCCGCTGTTATTTTCGATTTTCGATTTTCGACTTTCGATTGCCAGAGACCGGGCTGAACCCCGGCTGGCGACTCGATCCGGAAATCGAAAATCGGGAATCAAAAATCGAAAATCCTTTTTCCCTTCGCTGTGTTTTCCGCCTTTGCCAATTCACTGAAGATCCCCGAGCTGCGCTCCCGGATTTTCTACACCCTGGCCCTGCTCTTCATTGCCCGTGTCGGTGCGCACATTCCGCTGCCCGGCCTCGATCCGCGTCCCCTTGAAGAGTTCCTCAAGGGAGCGATGGGTGACGGCGGTGCGATGGGGCTCTACAACATGTTTACGGGCGGCGCTCTTCTCAAGGGCGCCGTTTGCGCGCTGGGCATCATGCCCTACATCAGCGCCTCGATCATTTTCCAGTTGATGACGGCGGTCGTACCCGGCCTTGCCCGTCTTCAGCAGGAGGGCGACGTCGGCCGCCAGAAAATCGCCCAGTACACCCGCTACGCCACGGTCCTTATCTGCGTGGTGCAGGGCGCGCTGCTCATTCTCGCCCTCGAGAATCCCAACAAGCTTCCCGGTTTCGGCGGTTATGACGTCAATGTCCACGGCCAGATCGTGGTGATCAGCCACACGTGGTTTCTCGTTTCCGGCGTCATCTTCATGACCGCCGGCACCATGCTCCTCACCTGGCTCGGCGAGCAGATCACCCAGCGCGGTATCGGCAACGGCATCTCGCTGCTGATCACGGTCGGCATCCTTTCCGATATCCCCGGCGCGATGACTACCCTCTGGACGCTCCTCCGCGCTCCGGTCGGCACCCCGGGCATCAGCTACCTTTCGTTCCTCTTCATGGTGATCCTCTTCTTTGCCGTCACCATGGGCATCATCATGGTGGTGCAAGGACAGCGGAAGATCCCGGTCCAGTACGCCAAGCGCGTCGTGGGCAACAAGGTCATGGGCGGCCAGAACTCGTTCCTGCCGCTCAAGGTCAACTACTCGGGCGTCATGCCCGTGATCTTCGCCAGCGCCATCCTCCTCTTCCCCCAGCAGATTTTCAGCTACCTCGGTGTCGCCATCGACATGCCCTCGCTGGTCGAATTCTCGCAGAACCTCAGCCGCGGCCATCCGGTCTATTACGTGACGATGGCCTTGCTGATCCTGTTTTTCAGCTACTTCTGGGTGTCGGTCATGTTCAAGCCGATCCAGATCGCCGAGGACCTCAAAAAGCACGGCGGCTACATCCCGGGCGTCCGCCCCGGCGAGCCCACCGCCCGCTTCCTCGATTTCGTGATGACCCGCATCACCCTCGCCGGCGCGATTTTCCTGACGATCATCGCCGTGTTTCCGGACTTCCTCTACGCCGAGTTCAACGTACCGCAGCGCATCTCCAGTTTCTTCGGCGGCACCGGCATGCTCATCACCGTCGGCGTCATCCTCGACACGATGAAGCAGATCGAGACCTTCCTGCTCCAGCGCCACTATGACGGTTTCCTCAAAAAGGGCCGGATCCGCGCCCGCAGCAATGTCGGCACCGCCATCGGCGAAGCCGCCGACATGAAGACCGTCAGCAAGCTCTGGTTTGTCCTCGGCGCGCTCCTGGTCATCGGCATCGCCGCACATTTCCTCAAGAGGTAACAAAAACCGGCTTTACAAACGACGGGGTGTCTGAATCCTTACCAGTTTTTTCCCCGGAAGCCCTCGGCTGCAAAGCCCGGCTTCTGGTTCTCGGTCCCGGGATTCCGCCAGAATGTCAGGACCATTTTCGTTCTTTGAATATTGAGCACGTCTCTCCCGCCGAACTGATGAGGCAGGAGATTTCGCGTCAGAGCCCCGCCGGCCTCGCCGCCGCCCGGGAGCTCCGCCAGGGCAATCACCGCCCTGGCGATGACACCACGCTCGCGATCCTGCGACGCTGGTTCTGGACGCGCAAACCTGATGCGGGCTTTGTCCTCACGGACTTCCCGGCTACGTTGCTCCAGGCCCGGGTATTCGACGAGTGGCTCGACGCGCGTGACGAAAGTCTCGATGCCGTCCTCGACACCGCTCCGGAGGCCGCCTTTCCGCCCGCCGAGGGCGACATGGCCTCCGCGCTCCGCGAATACTACTGCACACACGGACTCCTCCGCTGCCTCGCAGCCGGAAAGATTCCCGCTCCCGTTGCCGCATGAAAATTCCCTTGAAAGACAAGGAAGGAATCATCCGGATGCGCGAGTCGTGTGCGATTGCCGCGACCGTGCTGGAAGAGCTCAAGACGCTCGTCCGGCCCGGCATCACGACCTACGACCTGGATCAGGCCGCGCGCGAAAGCATGGCGCGGCTCGGAGCCAAAAGCGCCTGCTACGGTTACCAGTCCCACGGACACCGTCCGTTCCCCGCTTACACCTGCCTTTCCGTCAACGAGGAAGTCGTCCACGGCATCGGTTCGCTCAAGCGCGTCCTGCGTGACGGCGACATCATCGCCCTCGACGTCTGCGTTTTCTACAACGGCTACGTCGGTGACAATGCCTACACGATGCCCGTCGGCGCCATCTCGCCTCGCGTGGAAAAGCTTCTCCGGATCACCCAGGAAGCCCGCGCCATCGGCATTGCCCAGGCCAGGGTCGGCAATCGCATCGGCGACATCTCCCATGCCATCCAGACCTACGTCGAGGCCAACGGTTTCAGCGTGGTCCGCGACATGGTCGGCCACGGAGTCGGCACCGAGATGCACGAGGAACCGCAGATCCCGAACTTCGGCCGCAAGGGTTCCGGCGAGAAAATCCGTCCGGGCATGACCCTCGCCATCGAGCCGATGGTCAACATGGGCGGACACAAGATCAAGACGCTCGGCGACGGCTGGACCACGGTCACCACCGACGGCCTGCCCTCCGCCCACTACGAACACACCGTGCTCACCACCGATGCCGGCCCCGAGATCCTCACGATCCCGCGCGCCTGACCATCGTTTTCCCCCCGAAAACCCGCTTTTCGTCAGATCATTCCGTTTTTCCACCGTCAATTTTTTCAACTCGTAAACCCGTAATAACACTATGCCTCGTCTCCTTGGCGTTGATATTCCCGCGAAGAAGAAAGTCTCTTTTTCGCTCCGTTACATCTACGGCATCGGTCCGGTTCGCGCCGACCTCGTCGTGAAAGAAGCTGAACTGAACCCCGACATGCGGGCGCAGGACCTCACCGAGGAACAGCTCAACAAGATCCTCCAGGTGATCACCGACCACAAGTGGGTCGTCGAAGGCGATCTGCGCCGCGAACTCACCGGCAACCTGAAGCGCCTCCAGGCCATCGGTTGCTACCGTGGCATCCGCCATCGCCGCAGCCTCCCGGTCCGCGGCCAGCGCACCTCCACCAACGCCCGCACCCGCAAGGGTCCGCGTCGCACCGTCGGCGTCACCAAAGCAGCCAAATAATCCTTTATCTCCATGTCTGAAGAAAAGCCCGTTCCCGCCACGCCCGCTGCTGAAAAGCCCGCCCGGGCGCCCAAGGCCGCCAAACCCGCCGCCGAAGAGACCGCCGCTCCGGCCGCCCCCGGCGCCGGCTCTGGCCCGGCAGAAAAGCCCGTCGAACTCGTCGGCGGCGTCGCCAAACAACCCACCGCCGAGGAGCTGCTCAAGGAAGAGCTCGGCGCCGTCAAGATCCGCCGCGCCAAGGGCTCGAAGAACGTCACCTCCGGCATCGCCACGATCCTGGCCTCGTTCAACAACACCATCGTCTCGATCACCGACCAGAAAGGCGCCGTCATCGCCTGGTCCAGCGCCGGCAAGTGCAACTTCCGCGGTTCCCGCAAGTCCACCGCCTATGCCGCCCAGGTCGTCGCCCAGGATGCCGCCCGCAACGCCATGGCCCACGGCCTCAAGGATGTGGTCATCCGCATCTCCGGTCCCGGCCTCGGCCGCGACAGCGCCGTGCGCGCCCTCCAGGCGATCGGCCTTGAGATCAACTCCATCATCGATGTGACCCCGGTGCCGCACAACGGCTGCCGGCCCCCGAAACGCCGCCGCGTGTAACGGGCCGCTGTCGATTTCCACCATTTAATCCAAAAAACTCAAATTCCAGAACCACATGGCTCGCTATACTGGACCCACCACCCGACTCAGCCGGCGATTCAACCAGCCGCTCTTCGGGGTCACCAAAGCCTTCGAGAAACGCCCGTATCCTCCCGGCCAGCACGGACCCAAGCTCCGCCGCAAGGTCTCCGAATACGCCGCCGGCCTCAACGAGAAGCAAAAGCTCCGTTACACCTATGGCCTCCTCGAGCGCCAGTTCCGCCGCACCTTCGAGGCCGCCAAGCGTGAACGCGGTGTCACCGGCGAACGTTTCCTGCAACTGCTCGAAACCCGCCTCGACAGCATCGTGTACCTGCTCGGCTTCGCCCGCAGCCGCGCGGCCGCCCGCCAGCTCGTCAACCACGGCCACGTCCGCGTCAACGGCCACAAGGTCGACATCTCCAGCTACGCCGTGCAGACCGGCGACGAGATCGAGATCAGGAACGCCTCCGGCTCCCGCCAGCTCGCGCAGCGCAACCTCGAGGAAAGCCGGGCCCGCAACGTCCCCGGATGGCTCACGCTCAACGCCGAAGCCTTCAAGGCCACGGTCAACCGCCTGCCCACCCGCGAGGAGATGGCGCCCGATATCAACGAACAGCTGATCGTCGAGTTCTACTCCCGCTAATCCCGAGAGCACATCCGCAAGTTGTGAGCACCAAGGCCCATCCCCAATTGACAAATTCCGGGGTTGGGCCTGTTGCTTGAATTTCAAACATCCTTAAAACACCAATTTTTATCGCCATGCCCAAACGCCTCGGAAAGTTCGAACTTCCCAACAAACTCACCAAGGTCGAGGAAGGCTCCTCGGATACTTACGCCCGCTTTATCGCCGAGCCCTTCGAAGCAGGATACGGCCACACGATTGGCAATTCCCTGCGTCGCGTCCTTCTTTCCTCGATCGAAGGCTCGGCCATCTCCTCGATCAGGATCGAGGGGGTCAACCACGAGTTCCAGAGCATCGACGGCGTCGTCGAGGATGTCACCGACATCGTGCTCAATCTCAAGAAGGTGCTTCTCATCAGCACCAAACGCGAGCCCATCACTCTCCAGATTCGCGTGAACCGCGAAGGGCCCGTGACCGCCGCCGACATCCAGGCGGATGCCAACGTCACGGTCGTCAACCCCGGGCAGGTCATCTGCACCATCGATCGCGCCCGCGCCTTCAACGCCGAAATCGAGATCAAGACCGGTCGCGGTTATTATCCCGGCGAGCAGAACAAGAAGGAAGACCAGGCGATCGGCGTCATCGCCATCGACTCGCTCTTCTCGCCCGTGACGCTCGTCAAGTACGCGGTGGAAAACACCCGCGTCGGGCAGATCACCGATTACGACAAGCTCAACCTCGAGATCTGGACCGACGGCCGCATCACGCCGGACGACGCCCTCAAGCAGTCCGCCTCGATCCTCAAGCATCACATCGACGTGTTCGACCGCGTCAGCGGCGAGGCCTACGAATTCGAGAACCAGCAGAGCGAGGTCAGCGAGGAGCAGAACAAGCTCCGCAAGCTCCTCAACATGTCGGTCAACGAGATCGAGCTTTCCGTGCGCGCCGCCAACTGCCTCAACAACGCCAACATCACGACGGTCGGCGAGCTGGCGATGAAGACCGAGCAGGAGATGCTCAAGTACCGCAACTTCGGCAAGAAGTCGCTCAACGAAATCAAGGACAAGCTCGAAGCCCTCGGCCTCGCGCTCGGCATGAAGTTCGACGAGCGCCTGCTCGACACGAAGAAGGAAACGACCTGAGCGGCGCTGCGCGCCGTTCAGCGAGGTTCAGGGTTTGGTGTTCAGGGTTTGGAGTTGCGGCCAGCGTGCCCGGCTCTGCTCTTTCAACTCCAGACCCTGAACTCTGAACACCAGACTTTTCCAGTCCTCGCGCCGTCCTCTCCGCTCCACGCTGCGGAGGCGATTGCCGACCGGGGACCGTAACCGAAAAAACACACCACACCCATGCGTCACAACAAACACCACGCCTCGCTCGGCGTCACCCGTGAACACCGCAAGGCGATGCTCGCCAACATGGCGGTTTCCCTGCTCAACCACGGTCGTATCCAGACGACCCTGACCAAGGCCAAGGCCCTGCGTCCTTTCGTCGAAAAAGTCATCACCAAGGCCAAGAAAGCCTCGGTCAAGACCGAGAAGAAGGATGCGATCCATCTCCGCCGTCTGGCGGTTTCCGACCTCCGCGACGAGACCACGGTCACGCAGCTTTTCAACGAGGGCGTGAAGGAATTTGCGAACCGTCCGGGCGGCTACACCCGCATTTACAAGCTCGGCAACCGTATTGGCGATGCCGCCGGGATGGCGCTCGTCGAACTCGTGAAGGCCGACGATCCCGGCTACGGCAAGAAGGCGAAGGCAAAGGGCAAGAAGAGCGCAAGGAAGGCTGAAAAGCCCGCCGAGGCTCCCGCTGCCGAAGCACCTGCCGAAGCCGCTCCCGCCGCCGAAGCGGCCACGGAAGCGCCCAAGGCCTGACAACCCTCCCGTCTGATCGGGAGATCATCCTCTCCCTCCGAGCGCCGGCCCTGAAAAAGGTCCGGCGCTTTTTCTTGGCCGACACCCGAAGTTACTTCGAGCCGTACCCCTCCATTGCGACTCCCGCCGGCAGCCACGCGCCGGAGGTCTGGCAGACCTCTGCGGCGAGGTCGCTGCCGAGCGCGGCGGCTTCGCCGGCCGGAAAGCCTTTCAGCAGCCCGGCGAGAAAACCGGCGGAGAACGCGTCACCGGCGCCGACGGTGTCGATGATCTTTTTTACCGGCGACGCGGGGATTTCGACGGGCGGGTGATCGCTCCCGAACACCGTCGCGCCGTCCGGTCCCCGGGTCAGGAGAATCGTCCGCACCGGATAGCGCCGGTGAAGGGCGCGGGCGAAACCGGCTTCGTCGGCGGGCAGATCGAGCCAGCGGGCGACGAGCGGCAATTCCTCGTGGTTGAGTTTCAGGACATCGGTGTGTTCCAGCGAAGTCTGGATGATCTCCGGCGGGGGATGCGGTTTGCGGAGGTTGACGTCGAAAAAGCGGACGCAGCCCGGCGGCACGCGTGCGAGCAGCGCGCGCAGGGCCTCGCGGGAGACGGGCGAACGTTGCGCGAGCGAACCGAAACAGAAGGCCCGGGCCGAGGCCGCCGCGTCGCCGAGCGCGGGCGTGGCCATGATGCGGTCCCACGCCACGTCGCGCCGGATGTGGTAACTCGGGATGCCGTTGCCCGAAAGAGTGACCTCGACGGTGCCGGTGGGAGCTTCCGGATCGGTCCGGATGCCGTCGAGGCGGACGCCTTGCGCGCGGAGGCGGGCGAGCATCTCGTGGCCGAGGTTGTCGTCGCCCACGGCGCTGACGAGCAGGCTGTCCACGCCGATGCCTTGCGCCTGCACGGCGACGTTGGCGGGAGCGCCTCCGGGTTGCGGGCCGGAGGGCAGGAGATCCCAAAGGAGTTCGCCGAAGACCAGGAGGTCGGCGCGGACGGAGAGTGCGGAGGCGAAAGATCGCATGGCGGGGAACGGGTGGAACATTGACGGTTTTTGTATCAGGATTCGGGGGACAGGGTCTGGCGTGTTTTCTCGTGTGTTTCGCGGCATCCGGTTTGAAAATCCTGTCGTGGGCCCCGCCGGAGACGGGCCTGCATTTCTTCGAGCGGCACGCCTTTGGTTTCGGGGAAGTAACGTAGCACGACAACCACCTGCAGCGCCATCATCGCGGCGAAAAACCAGAACGGGAGGCCTGCGCCCGGTTCGCCGGCGTTTTTGGCGAAGATCGGGAAGACCCACGAGATGGCGGCGGCCATGATCCAGTGGGTGAAGCTGCCGAGCGCCTGGCCCTTGGCGCGGACGGTGTTGGGAAAAATTTCGCTGATATACACCCAGATGACGGCGCCCTGGCTGAAGGCATGGCAGGCGATGTAGCCGACCAGAAGATACACAAGCGCGCCCTGGAAGCGGTTGATCTGGAAAATCCAGGCCACGCCGATCAGGCAGAGCCCGGTGCCGATGGCGCCAGCGACAAGCAGCGGCTTGCGGCCCACGCGGTCGATGATCGCCATGCCGAGCATGGTGAACACGAGGTTCATGACACCGATGACGACGGACTGGAGATCGCCGGAGACCTTGTCGAAGCCGGCCATCGCGAAAATGGGGTTGAGATAGTAGAGGAGGGCGTTGATGCCGTCGAGCTGGTTGAACATGGCGACGGACACGGCGAGGAAGACGGGGAGGGCGTGAAGGCGGCGGAAGAGCGGTTCGCGGAGTTGTTGTGCGGAGGTTTCCTCGTGAAGGGAGGCCTGAATGGCTGCGACTTGCGCATCGGTGTCGGCGGCGCCGGTTTGTTGCAGGATTTCGCGGGCCTCGTCGGGGCGGCCGCGCATGACGAGCCAGCGCGGGCTTTCCGGGATGCCCCGGAGCAGGAGCCAGAAGGCGAGGGCGGGGAACGCCTCGACGCCAAGTTTCACGCGCCACTCGATCGCGCCGGTATCGAGCAGGCCGATGAGGTAGTTGGAGAGGAAGGCGAGGAGGATGCCGAGAACGATGTTGAACTGGAAAAACGCGCCGAGCCGCCCGCGCCATTGCGCCGGAGAAATTTCGGCGAGATAGAGCGGACAGATCACGGTGGAGGCGCCGATGCCGAGCCCACCGACAATGCGGAAGGCGATGAGCGACCGGAAATCCCACGCAAGACCGCAGCCGACGGCGGAAACGAAGAAGAGGATGCCGGACCAGGCGAGGCAGCGGCGGCGCCCGTAGAGATCGCCGGGCTTGCCGGCGATGAGCGAGCCGATGACGGTGCCGATGAGGGCGGAGGCCGTCATGAAGCCCTGCATGAATCCGGAGAGCGCAAATTTTTCCTTCAGTTGCGCCTGGGCGCCGGAGATGACGACGGTGTCGAAGCCGAAGAGGAGCCCGCCGAGCGCGGCGACAAGCGCGCAGGTCAGCAGAAACCGGTTGGGCGAGGCAGGGGCGGCCGGGGCCGCTCCGGGAAGAGGCAGGATGGAGGTCGGGTGGGAGGCGGGTTGCATGACGGGTGTCGGGTGACAGGGAAGAAGGGAACACCGGAGACGGAGAGCGCAGAGGGCGGAGGAAGTGGGGAACCGGTGTGGGTGCTTTTTGTAACTGAGGCCAGCAAACGTCCTGTCAGTAAAACATGACAAATAAAATGACTGGATTACGGTCATATTCCTGACAGAGCAGGAGGTGTTACATGTCATGACAGCAAACCTTGAACCATCTGCCTCCGGAACGGAGCAAACAAAGTACAGCCAGATATTTAACTCGCTGAAAGACCGGATACTGGCCGGTGATTACGGAGCCGGGCAGCGGTTGCCGAGCGAGTCGGCGCTGGTGAAGCGGTTTGGCGTGTCGCGGCCGACGGCGGCGCGGGCGTTGAAGGAGCTGGTATTGTCGGGACTGGTGGAGCGGCGGGCCGGGGCGGGGTCGTTTGTGGTGGAAAAGCCGCTGGCGGCGGCGGGGCAGCGGCAACTCGGCTTGTTGATCCCGCAGTGGGAAACGACGGAGATTTTCGAAATGATCTGCGGGCAGCTCGCGAGTCTCGCGCGCACGCAGGATTTTGCGGTGCAGTGGAGCAGCGCGCGCGGACGCGATCGGGGAAGCGGAAAAGGAGCCGGGGAGGAGAGGGCGGGGGAGGGGCAGGAAGCGCGGGAGGCCGCGGAGCTGGCGCAGGCGGAGCGCTTGTGCGAGGAGTTTATCGAGCGCAAGGTGGGCGGCGTTTTTTTCGCTCCGCTGGAGCTCTCGCGGCAACAGGCGGAGGTGAATCACCGGATCGGCGAAAAGTTCCGGCAGGCGGGCATCCCGCTCGTGCTGGTGGATCGCGACATGGAGCGTTTCCCGCATCGTGGGGCTTTCGATGTGGTGGGGATGGACAACGTGGCCGCCGGCCATCTGGTGGCCTCGCATCTGTTGAAACTGGGGTGCCGGCGCGTGACGTTTTTCACGAGGCCGATGTCGGCGGCGACGGTGGCGGCACGGATCACGGGCGTGCGGGAGGCGCTGGTCGGAGCCGGGCTGGAATGGGGCGCCGGGGGCGTGATCGAGGGCGATCCGTCCGATGCGGCATTCGTGAAGAGCAGCCTGCTGAAACGCAAACCGGAGGCATGCATCTGCGCCAACGACCGGACGGCCGCGGAGCTGTTGCAGACATTGCTGCGGGCGGGGGTGAGGGTGCCGCACGATTTGCGGGTGGTGGGCTTCGACGATGTACGCTACGCCACGCTGATGGCCGTGCCGCTGACGACGGTGCACCAGCCATGCGACGAGATTGCGGCGGTGGCGTTTGATGCGATGCTGCGCCGCATCGCCGATCCGCTGGCCCCGGTCTGCAGTTTCTTCGTCGCGCCGCGGCTGGTGGTGCGCGAATCGTGCGGCACGTATTTGCCGAGATGATACCAAAGCCCCAAAGCCTTCGGATTTTTACACCAAGGCCGCAAAGAGCGCAAAGGATTGCCAGTTACCTTCTTCGCGTCCTTTGCGGCCTTGGTGTAAAATCAAAAACATTCGGGACGCTGGTATGATACGGGAAGGACCCGCATGGCTGCGAACGTGAGTTCGCAGGCCGCCGTACGCCCGGGCCCTGCGAACTCACGTTTGCAGCTACGCGGCGGGGCGCCGTGTCCAGATGCGGAGCGACTGGAGGAGGAACGCTTCCAGCGCGGCGGATTCGTCGAGGTTGAGATTGAGGAGGCCGACCTTGTGCTCGAGTTGCGAGATGGCCTCGGCCACCGAATGGCGCATGGCGAGGTTGCCGGCGAGGAGCGCCTGGCGGGCGAAGGCGCTGGTGACTTGCTCGATGTCGGCGAAGAGCCGGGCACGCAGGCCCTTGGACAGGCCGGTCTCGATGGCCTCGCGTTCGTCTTCCTTCAGGTCTTCGGGCAGTCCCGCCTTTTCCTTTTTCCAGAGATCGGCGGTGGCGAAATCGAGGATCGCTCCGAAACGGGCGGTGAGGCCGCAGGCGGCGAAGATCGCGTCGGCCACGGTTTTTTTGTCGGCAACGCCCTGGGAGAGCCGGCCGAGCCAGGAGCGGTAGTCCTCCTTCCATGCTTCCCAGCCGTCGGGCGCGGGACGTTCGCCGGTGGCGGGGAAGCGGAAATTGAGGCAACGGCTGCGGATCGTCGGGAGCAGCGAGTAGGGGCGCGAGGTGAGCAGCAGGAGCGTGGTGTTGGCGGGCGGCTCCTCGAGGGTTTTCAGGAAAATGTTGGCGGCGGAGACGTGCATGCGGTCGCACTCGTGGATGATGGCGACCTTGCAGTGGGCGGCGGTGGCGGACACCTGGACCTTGCCGATGAGCTCGCGGGTGGCTTCGGCGCCGATCTGGCGCATCTTGCCGGCGGGGCGCAGTTCGAAGAGATCGGGGTGGTTGCCGGTGTCGGCATGGACGGGGCGGTGCGAGGCGGGGGGAAGTTCGGGGGAGTTGAGCAGCCGGTCGGCGAGGGTGAGCGCGACGGCGGCGAGCAGGTCGTGATCGGGGCCGGTGACGAGAAGGCTGTGCGAGAGCCGGCGGCGTTCGATGGCGCGCTCGATGACCGCGATGGCAGGCGTGCCGTCAACGGAAGCGGGCCAGGGAAGGGAAGCGTGAGACATGCGGAAAAAAGCCTGAAAGCGGAGAGGGACGTTCTAGAAATTCATTTTTGAACAGAAGGAAACGAAGGTGAAAACAAAGAAGGCCCTGAACAAGAAGTTATACCAACATTCCGAAACCTTCAGATTTTTACACAAAGGGCGCAAACAACGCAAAGAATTGATAATTCTGCTCTTCGCGCTCTTCGCGATCTTTGTGTAAAGTCAAAAACATTCAGGGCACCGGTATTATTTGTTTTAAGAAAGTTAAACAGGAATGAACGGTAAGCGTCCCTGGTTGTTCTTCGTTCCCTTCGTTGCCTTCTGTTCAATTTTTGGATGTTCCCGATAGCTGAAGATTGAAGGCGAAATTCCGGAACGCACGGGAGAGAGAGTGCGCGACTCGTTCTTTTCCGCCTTCAGGTTTTCAGCTTTCCGCCTTTTTCAGCTGACTGCGTCGACGGTGGGCTGGACGAGGAGCTTCTGGACTTCGTCCCAGATGAAATGTTCGACTTCGTCCTCGGTCTGCGTGCCGTCCACGACGAGGAACTTGCGGGGGAGGCCCTTGGCGAGGAGCAGGTAGCCTTCGCGCACCTTGTTGTAGAAGTCGATGTTCTCGCGCTCCATGCGGTCGGGCAGGTCGGAGGCGCGCTGGTGGATGCGGGCGAGGCTGACGTCGGGCGGCACGTCGATGATGATCGTGAGGTCGGGCATGACGTTGCCGACGGCGAACTGGTTGATCAGGTTGACCGGGTCCATCGCGAGGTTGCGGGCCACGCCCTGGTAAACGGTCGACGAATCGAGAAACCGGTCGCTGAGGACGATTTCGCCGCGGAGCAGGGCGGGGGCGATGACTTCGCGCACGAGCTGGGCGCGCGAGGCGGCGAAGAGGAGGAGCTCGGTCTCGGCGGTCATCTCGTCACCTTTGGAGTTGTGGACGATGATGTTGCGGACCTGTTCGCCGATTTCGGTGCCGCCGGGTTCGCGCGTGCAGAAGACATCGCGGCCGAGGAGCTGGATGTGTTTGGCCAGGCGGGCGATCTGGGTGGACTTGCCACAGCCTTCGGGCCCTTCGAGCGAGATGAGTTTGCCGGTTGGTATGTGTTTTTTGAGAGGCACGTCGAGTAAGGGTGAATGTAAGCGGGAGGATGAGGGATTTAGCGCCAGCGGGCGAGGAATGTTTCGAGGTCGGCGAGCGAGGGGCTGTGGGCGCTGCGCACGTAGTGGCCGGAGGTGCACACGCCGGTCACGAGGCAGGCCTCGGGACTGAGGCCGAGGAGCTGGCCATGGGTGAAACCGGCATTGAAGTGGTCGCCGGCGCCGGTGGTGATGAGCGGTTTTTCGCAGAAGGGGCCGGGCACCCAGAAATCCCCGTCGGCGGTGGCGCAGGCGGCCGAGGCGCGCGGGTGGACGACAACCGTGGAGAGAGCGAGTTTCTGGCGGATGGCCGAGGCGGTCTGGCGGAGATTCTGTTCATCATCGCCTTCGCTGACGCCGAGCCCGAGCGCGGCGTAAACCTGCTGGGCCTCCTTGAAGTTGAGGCCCAGCGTGACCTGGCCGTGCTGCTCGAAGCGGGCAATGGCGGCGAGGGCGTCGACGAGGTCGTGGGCGGAGCGTTTCTCGGGGTCGGCCAGGTCGAAGAAAAAAATGCGGGCGGGGGCTCCGGACGGGCGGGCGGGGAGTTTCGGGAGGACGCGGTCGGCGAGTTCGGTGAAGACGCCGGTCATGTTGGGGATCATGGTCCAGTTGACGAGGGCCACGAGATCGGCGGCGGCGAGGATGCGGAGGAGTTCGTCTTCGCCGGGTTTTTCGGCGAGCTTGGCCCAGGTGATTTCGTCGAGAGACTTCATCTGGCCGAGCATGAGCTTGCCGTCGAGGAATTCGACGGCGGTGGTGGCGGCCGGGGCGCAAAGGCTGATGACCCGGGAGCGGGCGGCCATGTCCGCGAAAACGGGGTGGATGGCATCGTCCTTGCCGAGGGCGCCGATGTAGGTGAGGGCGGAGCCGGCGGCAAGGAGGGCGTTGGCCATGATGGGGCCGTTCCCGCCGAGTTTTTCCATGCGCGGGAAGAATTCGATATTGGTGCTCTTGCCGGCGGCGCTGAGCACACGCTGGCCGAATTCGGTGATCGTCCCGATGGCGGTGAACGCGTCGCCCTGGCCGGTGCGCTGGGCGACCGGAGTGACGATGGTGTCGACAAAACCGTCGAGACCGACGACGACGTTTTTCTGGCCCGGGCGGGCGGAGGCGCGGGCGGCGGCGAGTTCCTGGAGAGCGCGTTGCTGGAATGACATGGGATGAGAGATGGCGGGACGCCGGGATGTGACGATGGCGAGTGACCGAAACACTCTACCAAAGAGACCGGCCGGAGACCGGCAACCAGAATCCCGGGGTGGGGGGGGGGAGGGGTCCAATCGGAAGTGGTGAATGCCGGATTGGCAGAAAAAGTGGCACGGGCATCCTTGCCCGTGGACGGCGCGAAGCGCCGCCTTCCGGAACACGGACTGGAAGCCCGTGCCACCCTCACTTCCGATTGCACCGGTTGACGGGCCTGGACCGAAGCCATCTTGACAGGGCGGACGGAGGCTCTTTGCTCGCCGTTACGTATGGCCAACAAAGCAGACAAGTGGGAACAGAATTCCGCTGGAAAATTCTATGTCGATTCGCAGTGCATTGATTGTGATCTCTGCCGCGAGACGGCGCCGAATTTTTTCTCGCGCTATGACGACGGAGGTTACTCTTTCGTGAAAGCCCAGCCGACCACCGAGGAAGACATTGCCCAGTGCATGGAAGCTCTCGAGGGATGCCCGGTCGAGGCGATCGGCAACGACGGCGACGAGTGAGGCAATTCCCGCCTGCAACCTGGATGAGCGAACCCGCGGTTTTGTTTTGGCCGCGGGTTTTTTGCGGGCGGAAAACAGAGCAGTCGCCCCGGTCTAGTCGGGGGTTTCGAGCCGCCGGAGAAACATGATGGCCGCCTCGCGAAAGCCGTGACGGCGGAAGAAGGCGTGGGCGGATTCGTTGCGGATGCCCGACTCGAGGATGACGTTTTCCAGTTCGGCATCGCGCATCAGCCGGACGCTTTCGTCGAGCAACCGGTGGCCGATGCCGTTGCCGCGGTGTTTTTCGTTGATGACGATGTCCTCGACGATGCCGTAGCGGTGCTTGAGGTCGAAGAGCAGCACGGCCACGCCGACGATGCTGCGTCCGCGGGTGGCGACGAGCACGCCGCCTTCGCCGCGCCGCTGCCGGTGGATGGCGCGACGGATGTCGTCGGCGAGCAGCGAGCGCCGGAAGTGGGCCCAGCGGCGGGTATGTTCCGCGCGGTGCTCGATGACTTCCGAGTGCGTGATGTAGTTGGTGTTGGTGTTCGCCTGGATCACGCGGACGACGGCGCGGAGCCGGCGAGCGTTGGTGAGGAAGGCGAGATGGAAGGCGTGTGAGGGCGCCCTGGTAACAGTGTCCGCGCGGGAGCGGAAAGAATGCATGGTGGTGCAGGTGAAGTGAGCGAGCCTGCTGCTGCTGTGAAAAGGAACGAAGCCGCGACTTTGCCAATTTTGCGAAAAGGGGGCGAGAGCGGAGAATGAAAAATTTCGGGAATGGATCGCCGGAGGGGGAGGGCGCCGGGCGAATCCGGCGGGCAGGCGGGGAGCGGGAGTTGCCGGATGGATTCCGCGCTTGCTCAGGCCATGCGGCCCCGGCCATTTTCGGCGGGTATCCAGACCCGGGCCCGGGTGGTGGAATGGCAGACACGAGGGTCTTAGAAGCCCTTGCCGCAAGGCGTGCAGGTTCGATCCCTGTCCCGGGCACCCCCTCCCCCCCCCACCGCCTCGGAAAGAGCATTGTCGAATTGATCGTTTTTGGACGGAGGTGGCCAATTTTAATTGAAAATTGGCGATTCTGATCGTTTTTCGACGCATGGCCATTGCTGAAAAAGAATCCCGACAGGAGGTCGGAAACCTGGCGTTGGCGCGTTTTGTGGGCGCCCCCGACACGATTCTGCGCCGGAGAACCTGCGTGGCGGGAGCGCGGGACCGCGAAGTCACCGAAGATGATCGTGGCGTGCTGCGGATCGAGCGAACTTTACCTTTGATTTATGCTCCGGAGGCAGGCGACGGCATGCTGGGTCATGTCGCGTTCGCGATGAAGCATGAGACGGTGCACCTGGGGTTGCTGGCGGAGACCTTTGCCCGGATAGAGCCCGGGGTGGTTGCGTCCTACGTGGCGGCGTCGCCGACCGGGGCGTATGCTCGCCGGATCGGGTATCTCTATGAGTTGCTGACCGGCCGGGAGATCATCGGCCTGCTGCCGGACGCGCAGGCCATCGGGGGCAAATATGTTCCGCTTCTGGATGAGACGCGCATGGTGACCGGCGCTCCACAACGGGTGGTTCGCTGGAAGGTGGAGGACAATTTGCTGGGCGGTCGCGACTACAGTCCGACCATTGAGCGGACGCCGCTGGCGCAAGCGGCGTTGACGCGCGATTGGGCGGGAGAGGTGGCGCGAGCGGTGGGTGGAGGCGAAAGCTCCGGACTGCTCAAGCGCGCGTTGCAGTATCTTTATCGCAAGGAAACCAGGTCGTCTTTCGAGATCGAGCGGGAGGCGCCATCCGTGGAACGCGTGCAGCGTTTCATCGCCACGCTGGAGCAGGCGGGGCGGTTGTCGGTCGAGGAGACGCTTTCCGAGGCGAGGCTGACGCAATTGCAGCGGGTGATCGTCGATCCGCGTTATGCGGCGGAGGGCTTTCGCACCAACCAGAATTACGTGGGCGGCAATGTGCGATGGGAGCCGGTGGTGCACTACGTGAGTCCGCCGCCGGCTTTGTTGCCGGAGTTGATGGCCGGTCTGGCCAGCGCCGCGGCCCGGCTGGCGGTTGCCGAGCCGGTGGCGCAGGCGACGGTGGCGGCATTCGGCTTCGTGTTTCATCACCCGTTCGAGGATGGAAACGGGCGCATTCATCGGTTTCTGATTCACGATACGCTGGTGCGACGGGGCGTGGTGCCGGGCGGCATGGCATTGCCGGTGTCGGCCGCGATTCTGGAGGACATGGCGGCGTATGATCGGACACTGGAGGCATATTCGACCGTGGTGGGGGAGGTTGCCCGTTACACGCTTGCGGATGGCGGTGCGCTTGCGGTCACCAACCCGGACGAAGCGGCGTGGGTCTGGCGTTATCCCGACCTGACGCCCCAGGTCGAGTATCTGGGGCGGGCGATGGACAAGGCGGTGCAGATGGTGCCGGAGGAAGTGAACTTCCTGGTGAGCTACGACGAGCTTTGGCGAAAAGCGAAGCAGGTGGTGGACATGCCGGACGCCCGCCTGGCGGACTTGCTGTCCAGGGTGCATGAAAACGGAGGCGCGCTCTCCAGCAACAAACGCAAACAGCGGTTCAGGGAATTGACGGATTCGGAGGTTGCTCAAATCGAGGCGGCTTACGGGGACGTTTTTAAGCCTCGCCCGGGACAGGGTGGGGTAGAAGATGCCGAAGGATGAGACGCCCGGGAGTCATGTTTTCGGAGTGGCGAGAAAGGAACTCGCCGAACAGGATATTAAGTATCCTATTTATGGATACATTTCTATACTCCCTTCTATACTCGGACTCAAAAAAAGGGCAAAAATGGGGTCGAGAAAGAAAAATCGAAGATTCTTTTCGTCTTTCTTAACCTTCTAATGGGCAAGTGTTAGTCTTATTGGGTTTGGGTTGGTTTAAGTGGGTTAATTACCTAAATTACGACCTTAGAAGCCCTTGCCGCAAGGCGTGCAGGTTCGATCCCTGTCCCGGGTACCAGGAAGAGGCGGGAGGCCGGGTTCCTTGCTATCCGTTCGTTGCGCGGCCTCGCGGTGGTTTCGACGTTAGGGCTAACGTTAAAAAGGTGTGGAGACGATCACGGTGACGCGGGATTTTCGTGATCGACTCGATTTTCTTCCGCTTCCGCCCCGGAACCCTGAAAAACCCATGAAAGACCCGAAAACCCTGCCACATGCCGTTCGCGGCATTTTTGCAGTCCTGTCACTGACCGGATTTTTGTTCGCCCCGGCATCGCTCCTCGCCGACGGGGAATTTGTCTGGGATACCGCCACCACCGTCGGCGCGCAAAATGCCGATGGCAACTGGAGTGGTGCTGCCGCCAACTGGTCGGTGGACGGCTCCGACGGTACCGCGCCCGTGGTCTGGACCAGCGGCAAGATTGCCTGGTTCGGCGGCGGCCGGAATGCGCAGCTCGCCGGTTCTCCGGCCGGCACCTTTACCGTGACCGTCGATGCCGCCGGCGTGAGCGCGTACAATGTCCGGCAACTCCAGTTGGAGGGAAGCGCTGCCGCCGACTTTGTCATCCAGGGAGGGTCGCTGGCGCTGACGCATGCAGGAGGCGTGCGCGTGGACCGCGGCACGCTGACCATCGATGCAGCCATCACCACGGCGGTGACGAACATGAACCTCAGCGCCGCTGCCGGCGCCACGTTGCTGCTGACCGGAAGCAACACATTGGGCGCACAGGTTTCACTCGGCAACGGCACCGGTCTGACCGGCGTCGTGAAGCTCGCCAATCCGGGCGCACTCGGCAGCAGCACGGTGCGGATGGTGTCGAGCAGCGGACAAACGCTCGACATCAACGGCCTGACCGTCCCGAACCGGATCTATGTCGACAGCGGCAGAAGCGCCAGGCTGGTCTCCTCGCATCCGGCCACGGACGCGGTCCTCACCGGCAACGTCACGCTCAACAGCGTCAGTTCGCTTCTCGACGCGGGCGCGATGGCGGCCGGGCGGTCGCTGGAAATTTCCGGCGTGATCTCCGGCCCGGGCAAACTCGGTGTTCCCGGGAATGGGCATCTCGTTCTCTCCGGCGCCAACACGTACACCGGCAATACCATCCTCGGTGAAAACGGCACGCTCACCTTGGTCGAAACCGGTTCGTTGACCTTTGCCCTGGCGGGCCGGAACTCCGGCCTCGTTACGGGCAGCGGCACGGCTGTTTTTGACGGGCGTTTTGTCATTGATGTTTCCGGCGCCAGTCCGGCCGGCGGGGGCTGGCAACTCGTGGATGCGACGGTGGCCGCGTCTTACGGACCGCACTTCGGCCTTTCGCTCGCAGGCTCTCCCGGAGCGGACTTCACGGAAACCACCGATGGCGTGTGGACCTGCGATGGCTGGACGTTTGTCGAAAGCACCGGCCTCCTCAGCCGCGGCGGTTCCGTCGGCGTGTATATTGACGGTGACGGCAACCCGCATCCGTGGAGCGTGGACCGGAACCACACGCTCATCTGGGAAGGCGAGCCCTACATTCCGTTCGGCGGACAATTCATTTCACGCTATCTTCGCCACGGCAGCGAGGGCGCTTACCAGGACGACGTGCGCATCCTCCAGGCGGCGCGCGCGCATGGCGTCGAGGACATTTACCTCAATTCCGTCTGGGCCGGCTCGGTGGCGAGAACCAACCGGATCATCGCCTTGTTCGAGGAATCGGGATTCCACTACGGGCTGCAACTGGCGCAGACCGCCACCACGGCCGAACCCGGTTATGCCGTGGGTGCTGCCGGCAGTGTGATCACCGTGACGGCGCCGGGCCCGGTCACTTACGCGCCGTCGGCCGTCACCGCCTTGCCGACCGGGGAAACGATGGATGCCTGGTATGTGGTGGTGGAAACGGCTACCGGCGCAGTCATCGACTCGGGCGGGATTACGGCCGACAACACCGGTTTCGTTGTCAACGTGGCAACGGTGCCGGCGGGCGGGGCGCAGGTGAAGTTCGCGATCCGGTCCGGCACGAAGCGCTGGATCGTCGCTGATCCGGCTGCCCAGGTGGCCTTTTTGCAGACAGTCAACCTCGGGCCGAATTTCCGGTTTCTCGTCGATCCCGTTTCCAACGAATACCCCGCACCCCGGAATTTTCTCCCGTCGTCATCCGTATGGCGGACGGCATTCGCCACGTGGCTTGCGGGCCGTTACCCGGGCATCACCGCTCTGCGCGATGCGTGGGGGCTGGATCCGTCTTCGGTGGCCAGCTTTGGCGAGGCGGCGGTGCTCGTGCCCCTGTTCAGCGGGGAAACGACGTCATCCTGGGTCGAGGACGGCTATGCCATCAGCGACGACACCGGCACGCTCCATCCGGTGGACATGTCGGTTTCCCGTATGTGGCTGGACATGTGCGAGGCGCGCGACGATTTCCTTCGCCAGCGCGTGGCCGCGGTGTGCGCGGCGCTGCGAGCGGTAGTCGACGTGCCGATTGTGGCCAAGCGGCACGGCGAGTCTTCCCGCGTCTATATCAACGATCCCGGCGTGCGCGGCCTCGACGGACTGGGGATGGAAACCTATGGCACGGGTACGAAGCTCGCCTACTACAATGGCGTGGCCACGTATGCCGACGTCGAGCAAAACCCGGCGCCGATCTGGTGCCTGACCACCGAATACAATGCCTCGGAGTGGTCCAACACCTGGATCGCCTACCAGCAGCGCACGACCATGTACGCGGATCTGAACCGGCTGCTCCAGATGGGATCGCGAGGCGTTTTTATGTTCGGGATCGGTCTGAGCTCCAGCAACACGGACTACAACTGGACCATTTTCGATCTCCAGCACGACCCGCGGCAGATGGAATGGCTGGCGACTTTCGGCCGCGCCGCACGCGCCCGGCGTGACGACTGGCTCGGCGTCCGGCCACGGCTCGCCCACGTATTCCCGGTTCGCAATCGCGAGGCGAGCGCCTTCCTCCTGCAATCGCTGCCGGATTACGGCCTGAGCGGATACTGGAGCGGTACCACGGGCATCGCCCGGTTCGGGAGTTCACACTGGGCGGCGCCGGTGTTCGATCCCGACGGATTGCCTTTCGTGCTGCACAGCCAGACTGTCCTCGACAGTCCGATACTCGCCCGCGAGGCAGCGCTGCTCGGTTTTGTGCCGGCGACGGATCGTGCAGTGGCCAACGTGAAGGCGAACCCGATCACGGTGCCAGCGGCGTGGTCGTCGTCGTTCTCCTCCGCTCCGGCGACGCCTGTGCCAGTCTCCGTCTCCGATGTGGCGACGGATGTCCAGGCCGTGACATGGACGGATGCGGAAGGCCGCACACAAATACGCCTGATGGCGAAGAACACCGGGGCGGTGACCATCCGCATCAGCAGCACCGCCGTTGCCCAGGGCGAAGTGCGGGTGCAGCAACCGGGCGAAAGTGCACCGTCGGTAGTCACCCTGCCCGTGACGATCGAACTTCCCGCAGCCGAACTGGAGTTGAAGGATTTTATCCTCGAAAACGTCGCGATGGGACGCACCCGCGTGGAGTTCTCCGAGGTTGTGGGTCCTTCCCCTGAAGCGGCGGAGGTTATCGGAATCGCCCCGGCCGATCTGGTGGTGGAACAACTCTGATCCACCGCCGGCTCCCTCTGGATTCCGGTACCGGCGGTGAAGGAACGGGCACCTTCGCGCGTACGCCTTTGCCGGCCGGTTGGGGTTGCGGCGGCTCCGGCGCGCTGCCGATGAGCCGGCACGTCGCGCCGGGTCCGGGAGGGAGTGCTGGGCTCCGGCGCGAGTGCAGGCAACTTCGCGCTGCACCGCGAGGATCGCGGTGGACGTGATGGCGGCCCGGGAAAGGGGATGCCTGGTATTGGCGGACGCGAGACGGGTATGGGTCCCGGGAGAAACGACGCGGGTGTTGTCGCCGTCAGGGTTGATCATGATCGCGGCAATCCCGCTGGAAGCGCCGGAGGAGGCTCCTTTCGCCAGGGTGCCTGCGCGGAGGGTGCGCGGTAAAACGCAATGGCCTCATGTCGTAAGAAATCAGATACGAGTGCAGGCGGCCACTTGGTCAGTGCGGTGATTTACGGTACACACAGGGCTGACGGCTTTCCGGCAGGAGTAGCGCTTGGCGAGCTCCGGGAAGATCGCCCTCTCCGCGTGCCCGAGGCGCTGGCCATCGGGGCGCGTGCCGCGGTGTAGGCGAGCGGACGACCGTCAGCCGACAGACAGGAAGATTGGAGGCACTATTCGGGTACAAACCGAAGGGATATGATCCGGGGCGTTATTTCCTGTAAACATAACGATTCCGAAATTCGTTCCCGAGCAAACTGATCGGAATCCGACGAACGCTTCCGTCGCAAAAAGCGACATTGGAAAAACCATCGTGTGAATCGATAATGCTGTCCTGCCAGAGCCAGGTATCGTTGGGATACACATTGAAGGACGTGGGCGGAGTGCCTCCTCCGGTGGCTTTCTCCATCAGCATGGCCATCTGCGAAGGTGTGGAAATATCGGAAAGTCTGATACCGGACTGTCCGGTCGTCTGCGAGGCGGCGACCGGAGCCGGGCCTGTCTTGTCGCGATTATTTGAAAGCAAAAACGGATTGTAACCGTAGGAACGCGGCTTCCCCTCGAGAGGCCGGTCGTCGGAGGGACAGTGGATCAATGTGGAGTAGGCGGGCACGTCCGTGCTTTGGGCGATTTCCTTGACGGCGCGCAGGGCGACGTAGTCCCAGCGATTCCGGTTGTTGGGCGGGTTGCGGAAATCGGGCAGCTCGTCCCTGTTTCCGGTGGCATAAATGAGGACGGCGCTGGCGATCTGCCGCATGTTGCTGGCGCACTGCGCGGTCCTTGCGGTTTTTCTCACCTTGCCGACCACGGGGATCAGAATCCCGGCGAGGATGCCGATGATGGCGATGACGGTGAGGAGCTCGATCAGCGTGAACCCGTTGCGGGCGCTGGTGGTGGCAGGGCGAGTCGATGTGATTTTCATGGGGAGGTTTTGAATTGGTCAGGGAGTACCGGCGGTTCCGGATGCATCTGCCGGAGTGAACCGGACGGTGAGGTGGTCGAAGAGGAAGCCGTGATTGGGAGGAAGCCGGGTCATGAACATGAAACCGAGGGTTTTCCCGATGGCCGGGCGACCGCCGGCAGTTCTGGCGCCGGAGGCCACCGTGAAAGTGCAGGTCCATTTCGTCCATTGACCCTTTTCGGGAGGCGTGTTTGCGGCCTGCACGGTGACGCCATTGACGACGCGCTCGGTGTAGTCGAACCAGGCGCCGGGTTTGTAATCGCCATTGCTGTCGGCGAGCAGTTGCACGGTTTCTATGTTTTCCGGGAACGGGCGGTTTTCGGCATGGCCGACATAAAATGAAACCACCCAGGTCCCGGGCTGGAGTTTTACATCGTCGAAGTATTTCACGACGCCGCGAACGAGAGGCTTCCTCTCGCCGTTCCAGGCGACGATATACGAATCGGGACTCGGGGTGGGTGAAGGCTTTGCCGGATCCGTCCGGAACCGGATGGCCGGCGCTCCCGCCAGCATCCAGCCGGAGTCGGCATTGAGAGGATCCTCTACCAGGAGGGCGTCGGCGTGCGCGACCGCGCTCAGGATCGGAGCGAGCGCAAGAACGGGCAGTATTCGGAGGAGGAGATGGCGGGAGGATGACATGACAGGCGGATGACAGGGGATGGATGAAAAAAAGGGGAGCGAGGCCGGGTGACTTGTTGCAAAATACGTTGATCAGGGCTTGTTCACTCGCCATTCCTTTTTCACGTTATTCCTAACGTAAAAACGACGCCCCAGGCGTATCTTTCCGCCCAATCACCTGCCGCCATGCCAGAAGCTCCAACCATGCAGACAATAGCGACACGCGCCGGCGTTTCGCTCATGACCGTATCCCGCGCGCTCAAGAATCATCCGAGCATTCCGCCAGTGACGTGCGCCCGTATCCGGAAGATCGCGGACGAGCTCGGTTACCGGCCCAATCCGCTGGTTTCGGCCCTGATGGCCCAGTTGCGCAGTGCCAGGATGTCCAAGAGTGCGCCGACCCTTGCGTTCCTCACCAATCACGCCGAGGAGATTTTCGAGCGCTGGTCGTTTTTGGGGGAGCTCTACAAGGGCGCGGCGGACCGGGCGGCGGCTCTGGGCTACAAGCTGGAACGGTTTTCACTCGCGGAGTCGGGAATGACGCCGGCGCGGATGCGCGGCATGCTGCGCGCACGCGGCATCCCCGGTGTGATCCTCGATCCGTTGCCGCTGCATGCGCCGGAGCTGGAGTTCGACTGGTCGGGGTTTGCCTGCGCGTCCATCGGTTACTCCTACAAGAGCGTGTCGTTGCACCGGGCGGTGAACGATCATTTCCACGCGGTCAGCCTGGCGGTGGAGTCATTGACGGCGCGCGGTTACCAACGTATCGGGATGGCGATCCGGCATGAGGACAACGACCACTCGGAAAACCGTCTGGCCGGCGGTTTCATGTCGTTTTTTCCGCTGCTGCCCACGGTGAGGCGCATCCCGGTGTTTTTCTGGAGCGACGATCACGAGGAAGGGTTTGCCGAGTGGTTCCGGGAATGGGAGCCCGACGTGGTGCTCACGCTGCATCCGATCGTACGCGACTGGATGCGCGGCATGGGGCTGCGCGCTCCTGCCGACGTCGGGCTGGCCAGCCTCAACCTGCAAAGCAACCACGCGTGGTATTCCGGCATCAACCAGAACAACCTTCTGATCGGGAGCACCGCGGTGGAGCTCGTCATCGAGCAGATCCATCATAACGAGCACGGCGTGCCCAGGGAGCCCAAGACGGTGATGACACGAGGTTACTGGGTGGACGGCACGACGGCCCGCAAGGCGAAAGTCCGGAAACGGGCACGTTAGGGCTAACGTGAAAAAGGATTCGAGCGGAGGGAGCTGTCGGGAGATTCTCGATACCTCTTCACCCGTCTGCAACAACCCTGAATCCGATCCGATCATGAAACCCGAAAAAACCTGTCCTGCTTCGCGCGCCCTTGCCTCCGGCCTGCTGGCGTTTGCTCTTGCCGTAATGTCCCTTCCCCTCGGCGCGGCAACTAAAGTGTGGGATTTGTCAGACGATGCCGGCGCGCAGAACGGCGACGGAGTCTGGAATGAGACAAACGTGAACTGGACCGCCGACACCTCTGCCGGGACAGCGCGGACTGCCTGGACGAGCAATGCGGACGGCGCCATGTTTGGCGGCGGAGGCGGTAGTGGACCCGCCGGCACTCCCGCCGGGGATTTCACCGTGACCATCGACGGGGCGGGTGTGACCGCGGCCAGCGTCCGGCAATACCAAAACGCTTCAAGCGCGGTCGCCAATTACACGCTTTCAGGCGGCACCCTGACCCTCACCACTGCTGCGGGCGTGCGGGCCGACTCCGGCATCATGACCATAAATTCAAACATCGTGACGGCCGTGACCAATATGAATCTGGGAGCCGGCGAGTTGCTGGTGCTTGGAGGGGCAAACACTTTTGGCACTCAGATTTCGATCGGCAACGGCAGCAACTTGGGAGGCACCGTCAGGCTCACCAACGCAAATGCACTGGGCACCGGAACCAGCGTGCGGATTGTCGGGTATCAGGCAGGGACTACCGCGAGGACGCTCGATATCAATGGACTGACCATTTCCGGAAACTCCCTGACGGTGGTGGACGGCAATCGTTCCGAGAACCTCATCTCCTCCAGCACAGCATCCAACGCGATCTGGGCGGGCAACGTGGCCATCAGCAACGCCACCTCCACTCTCAACGCCGGGGCGACGCAAAGCGGGCGCACACTGGAAATCTCCGGAGTCATCTCCGGAGCCGGCAAGCTGGCGACCCTTGCGGACAGCGGCCTCCGGCTCACCGGTGCCAATACCTATCGTGGCAATACCACGATCGCCGCCAACTCCACCTTCGAGCTCGGCGACACCGGTTCGCTGACCTTCTATCTGACCGATGCCGCCAGCAATCAGGTGATCGGCGATGGAGAAGCCGCCTTCAACGGGACTTTCAACCTCGACGCCTCCGCCGTCACCACCGGGGACGGCTCCTGGCAAATCGTCGCCACCTCGCTGGCCTCGACCTATGGTGACAGCTTCACGCTTTCGATTCTCGGGGGCAGCTTCACGGAGACCGCCTCGGGTAGCGGTATCTGGACGAGGGGCAACTGGATGTTCAGCGAAGCGACCGGCATTCTCGTCAACTCTTATGCCATTCCCGAACCTGCCACCACGATCGCCTTGCTCGGTGGCGCTGTGCTTCTCGCGGCCGGCATGATCCGCAATCGCCGCCGCGGGGTCCGGGAAGCCTGATCCGTCCATTTGCCTGTTCCTCTCCAATATTTGCCGCCGCCATGTAATAAGGGTGGCGGCAAATTGTATCTGGTAATTAATGACAAACGAATCCGTCACCGGTCCCGCTCGTGAAGCTCGCATTTTCGGCCATGCGCGATGGATCTGGCCGGAAAATCATCAGTGGGATATCCGCAACGGCTACGCCCTGTTTCGCAAGGTCTTCGAATTGCCTGCGCGCTCCGTTTCCCTCCCGGAGCAGGCTCCGCTGTTTATCACGGCCGATCAGTCCTATCGCCTTTTCGTCAATGGTATCTTTGTCGCCCGCGGACCTGCGCGCGGCTATCAGGAGTCGTGGCCTTATGACGAAATCGACATCGCCGCGCATCTGCAACCCGGGCGCAACGTGATCGCCGTCCGCGCCTGGAATCCGGGCTTCGGCACCTTCCAGTATGTGAGCCAGGGTTTTGCCGGCCTGCTCGTCGCCGCCCGCTGGGAGGACGCGGGTGTCGTGATCGGCAGCGATACGACCTGGAAAACCATTCGCCAGCCCGGCGTCACACGCGACACCGTCACGTCCAGCATCCAGCTTTTCCCGCAGGAGCATATTGACCTGCGCAGTGCGCCTGTGTCTGCCGATGCCTCTGGAAACGCCGACTGGACTGCGCCCGATTTCGATGACGGCGACTGGCTCGTGCCCGAGGCGCTTCGCTGGAACTGCGCCCCCTGGTTTTCCCTGGAACCGCGCGGCATCCCGCAACTCGTGGAACGCTCCATCGTCCCGGCTGCACTGCTCGGCAGTAGCGAAGGGCTTTGCGCCACCGGTTATCCCGATGTGCGCGATGTCGTGGCCCTCCGGCGCGGCGAGGATCGTTCGCACAGGGTCAGCGAAATGCGCAAACCACAGGGGGAGGGGGGGGGAGGGGCGGGACGTTATCGCAGCTTCCTTTTCGATTTTGGCCGTACCGTTGTGGGCAGCCTCGTCCTGACGATCCGCGGCGCCGGCGGCGGCGAGATCATCGACACGCACCTCGGCGAGACGATCGATGCCGATACGCTCACCATCGACCAATACGACCCGACCTGGTGCCGGATGGCATTTGGCGACCGGCTTGTCTGCCGGGCCGGCGATTTCACGTATCGGTTTTTCCATCACTACGGTTTTCGTTATCTCGATCTCACGGTGCGCGACGCGCTGAGGGACGATCTGCAAATCGAAGTCAGCCTCGACTGGATCGGCTACCCGCTCGAAAGCCGCCGCGCAGGCCGCTTCCTCAGTTCCGACGCCACGCTTGACCGCATTTGGGAAGCCTGCGCCTGGACGCAGCAATGCTGTTCGCTCGATGCCTATGTGGACACGCCCTGGCGCGAACAGGCCCAGTGGTGGGGCGATGCGCGCGTGCAGGCCTGGAACACGTTTCATCTGGTTGACGATGCCCGCCTTTTCCGGCGCGGCATTGCCCAGATCGCGCACCAGACGACGCCCGACGGCCTCACCTACGGGCACGCCCCGACGATGGCTCATGGCTGCATCCTGCCCGATTTCACGCTCATCTGGTTTCTCACGCTGTGGGACTATTATTGGCAGACCGGTTCCACCGAGCCGCTGACCACGCATCGCGAAACCGTGCGGCGCGCTCTCGCCTATTTCCGGGAGCACACTGACTCGCGGACAGGTCTCCTCCGGCACGACGAACGTTTCTGGCTCTTCCTCGACTGGACGGAGCTGGGCAAGGAAGGCTCCCCCGCCGTTTATAATCTCTGGCTCCTCATCGCCCTCGAAAAACTGGCCATTCTCCACCGTCACGCCGGTTTGCCGGACGAGGCCGCGCCGCTCGACGCCTGGGCTGCCCGGCTTCGCCATGCCCTCCGCCCTCTGGTTACGGAGGAGGGTTTCCTTTGCGACGGTTTCGATACGGAAGGAATATCCGTATCCACCACCAGCCTGCACACGCAGACGCTCGCCCTTGTCGCCGGTCTGGAAGAGGTCGACGGGATCGACGAGCAGGCCATCCTGGAGAAAATCCTGCTCCCCTTCATTCGCGGCGAGCAGGAACGGCTCCCCGCTTCCGCTGCCAGGGCGATACCCTCCGCCTACTGGATCACTTACGTCTTCTCGCTGCTCATCGGCCGCGGTCACGGCGAAGAGGTGGTTGCGTTTATCAAGGACCGCTGGCTCCCGATGGCGGAGCACGGCACGACATGGGAGCTGTTTTCTCCACGGCGTGGCGAGGAGAGTCATTCGCATGCGTGGTCCGCACATCCGCTTTTTCATCTCATGCGGACGCTCGGCGGCATCACGCAGACTGCGCCCGCATGGCGGGAGATCGATTGGCATCCGGTTTTCCACGGCGACCACGCCGAGGTGGCGGTGCCCACGCCGCACGGTCTCATCCGCTCCACCTGGGAACGCGGCCTCAACGGCGACGCGGGCACGATCCGCGCCAGCCTGCTGCTACCGCCGGGCGTGGCCGCCCGCGTGCGCCTGCCAGGCGAAGAACTTCGTATTGTGACCGGTGAGTTTTCGTGTGTTTTTTCCGGGCTCCATGGGGCACATGGGGTTCATGATCTGGCGACTGCTGCTTATGAGTGAAGCCGGTCGCGGTGTCGCCGGGTGCGGGAGAGGGAGTGCTTTTCATCGGTTCCGTGAACGGAAAGTCAAAATTTACGTTAGGACTAACGTTGGAAAAGCATGGCCCTGCCGGTCGTCATCAAACACTTCTTTTCGGTCACCATGAAACCTGCCCTGCTCCCCCTTCTTGCTCTTCTCCTGTGCGCCGTTCCCGGCGCCTCCGCGAATTCCGCCGCCTCCGCCGGCACTTACACCGACCGCGACGGCAAGGCCCACGCGTGGCATGTCGACGAGAACAATACTCTCATCTGGGACGACGCCCCCTACATCCCGTTTGGAGCGATGATCATCCCGCGTTATCTTTATCGCACCACCGACGCCAATTTCGCACTCGATCGCCAGATGCTGGAAACCGCTCGCCAGCATGGCATCGAAGACATGTACCTGAACTCGGTCTGGAGTCGTCCGGTCGAACACACCCAGCGTCTCCTTGATCTTTTCGAGACGCTCGGTTTTCGCTATGGACTTCAGCTTGCCTCCACGAGCCAGACCTTCGAACCCGGTTACCTGATTTCCGCCGACCAGGGCCTCGTCCATTCCGAGACTCCCGGCAAGGTCGAGTTCAAACCCAAGGCCGCCGAAACGCTCAAGGACGACGAAACGTTGCAGGCCTGGTATGCCATCATCGGCACGGTGAGTGGCTCGCTTATCAAGACCGGTCGCATCGAGGGCGGCAAAGAGGGGTTCGCCGTCGAAATCAAAAACCGGCACCCCGGCGGCGTGGACGTGAAATTTGTCGTCCGCAGCGGAACCAAACGCTGGATCATGGAAAACCCCGCCCACCGGACCGAGTTTCTCAAACAACTCAAGCCCGGACCCAACTTCCGCTTTCTCATCGACCCCATTGCCAACGAATACGGCCCTCCACGTAATTTTCTGCCGACATCCGACGAATGGCGGGCGGCTTTTGTCGCATGGATGCAAGAGCGTTACGAAACGGTGCCGGCTCTGATTTCCGCGTGGGGTTTGCCTCCGGCATCACTCAATACTTTCGCCGAGGCGGCGCAACTCGTCCCTCTCGTCAGCGGAGAGGCGAAATCTTCGTGGTGGAACGCCGGATACGTGGTCAATGACTCGACCGGGAAAACGTTCGCCGTTGAAATGAGCCGCTCCCGCATGTGGCTCGACATGTGCGAGGTTCGCGAAGTCTTCCTGCGCCGCCGGGTGGCTTCCGTCACGGCTCATTTCCGGAGCGTCTTTGACGTGCCGATCGTGGCCAAGCGCCATGGGCAGTCCTCGCGTCTCTGGGTCAACGAACGCGGTACCCGCGGCATCGACGGCCTCGGCATGGAGGCCTACGGCACGGGCGAAGAGCTCGCTTATTTCAACGGTGCCGCCACCTGGGGCGAGGTCGCGCAGAATCCGCAACCGGTCTGGAGTCTGGTCACGGAAAGCAATCCGATCCACTGGCACGACAAGCACATCGTTTTCCGCAATCGTCAGCAGTTGCACGACGACATGAACCGCCTGCTGGAGATGGGGGCGAAGGGGGTTTTCATGTTCGGCATCGGCTTGCAGGCCGGCGTCGGCGACAACAACTGGACGGTCTTCGATCTCCAGCACGATCCTCGCCAGGAAGAGTGGCTGGCGACGTTCGGGCGCGCGGCGCGGGCCGATACCCGCTGGCTCGCGCACAAGCCGACGATGGCCTTCCTCTACCCTCCGCAGCCGAAGGATGCGCGCGCGTTTCTTTCCAGCGCACTGCCCGACTATGGCCTCACGGGTGACTGGCAGGGCTCGGTGGGCATTGCCAAATTCGGACGCAACCATTGGGCCGTGCCCGTCTCCGATCCCGAAGGCCTGCCCAATGTGATCCATAGCGCCACGCTGATGGACAGCCCGATCCTGATATGGGAGAAAAACCGCCTCGAAAAGACGGTTCCGGCCGCGCAGCGCGCTCTGGTTGAAAACCGGCTCAATCCGATACCCGTTCCCGCCGATGGCGGATGGGCTGACCGATTCGGCGAAGCGCCGGTCGATCCGGTAAAAATCACGATCCGTGAAATCGCTCCCGGCGTCGAAGCCGTCACCTGGACCGATGCAGCCGGCCAGACCACCGTACGTTTGCAGGCGACAGGGCCGAAGGCGGTGACCGTCCGGGTGAACCGGGGCGCGGTATCCGGCGCCAACGCCGGGAAACTGCTGATCCGCCAGCCGGGGGCTCCGGCGGAGGCGGCCGCGGAACCCGGCCGGTTCCCGTTAACCGCCACCCTGCCGCCGCTGGCCTTGACGCAGCGGGCCTTTCGCCTGGAAAACAGAGGGATCGGCCGGACGCGGGTCGATTTCAAGCGGGCCGTCGGCCCTGCGCCCGATTCACTGGAGATCGCGGGCTCCGGGCTGGATGACATCGCGGTGGACGTAGTCAAAGAGTAACTACACCCTGTTCCAGGGGCTCCGGCGGACGTCGGAGCTTCCGGAAACATATTTTCAACAGGCAGATATCAGCCGGGCTTCGGCTCCCGCCGCTCACACCGCCCGCAGGCGGCCGGAGGCGAGTTCGGTCAGGAAGCTGGCGTAGGTCTTCCCGATGCCGGTGCGCAGGTCGATGGCGGCGCGCCAGCCGAGACCGGCGAGGCGGGAAACATCCATGAGCTTGCGCGGGGTGCCGTCGGGTTTGGTCGGGTCCCAGGTGATCTTGCCCGCATAGCCGACAACCGAGGCGACGGTTTCGGTGAGCTCGCGGATGGTCACATCCACGCCGGTGCCGACGTTGATCCAGTCGGGCGGGTTATCGAGGCCGAGGAGGAAGGCGCAGGCGTCGGCGAGGTCGTCCACGTGCAGGAACTCGCGCATGGGTGTGCCCGTGCCCCAGGCCACGACCTCGGGCGCGCCGGCGGCCTTCGCTTCGTGAAAACGGCGGATGAGCGCGGGGAGGACGTGCGAGTTTTGCGGATGGTAGTTGTCGCCCGGTCCGTAGAGGTTGGTGGGCATCGCCGAATGGAAGAGCACGCCGTACTGTTTGCGGTAGTACTGGCAGAGTTTCAGTCCGGTGATCTTGGCGATGGCGTAGGCTTCGTTGGTCGGTTCGAGCGAGCCGGTGAGGAGGCAGTCCTCGGGCATCGGCTGCGGGGCGTGTTTGGGGTAGATGCAGGAACTGCCGAGGAAGAGCACGCGTTTTACGCCGGCCTTGTACGCGCCGTGAAGGGTGTTGGCGGCGATGGCGAGGTTGTCGTACAAAAACCCGGCCGGATATGTATTGTTGGCGTGGATACCGCCGACCTTGGCGGCGGCGATGATGGCGACGTCGGGTTTTTGTTCGGCGTAGAAGGCGTCGACGGCGGCCTGGCTGGTGAGATCGAGTTCGCGACGGGTGCGGACGACGATTTCGGCGCCGGCCTCGCGCGAGAAGCGCCGGACGAGCGCGCCGCCGACCATGCCGTGGTGACCTGCAATGTAGATTTTCATCGGGAAATTAAAAAGAGTCGTAGTCAGTTTTTAACCACAGATTGCACGGATTGGCACGGATCAAAATGCCCACGAAACACACGAAATGACACGAAAATCAATCCACCGGATTACACCCGGTGTTCCTGCTGCTTGTGATTTACACAAAGATCGCAGAGATCGCGAAGCTCCTGAAAAACAAACCTTTGCGCCCTTCGCGGTCTTTGTGTGAAAATCCGGAAGCTTTGAGTCGTTGGTCCCAAGTATTTTCTTTCGTGTCATTTCGTGTGTTTCGTGGGCCTCCTTTCCGCATCCTTATCCGTGGAAATCAGTGAAATCTGTGGTCCGGATAATTCTGTCTCCGGTGGGCGTTTACGGCCTCGGCAGTTTGGCGATCTGGGCTTCGCGCTTGGCGAGTTCGAGGTCGGCGTCGACCATGATCCTGACGAGTTCCTTGAAGCGGACCTTGGGCTCCCAGCCGAGTTGCTTGCGGGCCTTGGCAGGGTCGCCGATGAGGAGTTCAACCTCGGCGGGGCGTTCGTAACGGGGGTCGTACTTGACGTACTTTTCCCAGTCGAGGCCGAGCATGCCGAAAGACTCCTGGATGAACTCTTTCACCGTATGGGTCTCGTTGGTGGCCACGACGTAGTCGTCGGGTTTGTCCTGCTGGAGCATGAGCCACATCATCTCGACGTATTCTTTCGCGAAGCCCCAGTCGCGCTTGGCATCGAGGTTGCCCATGTAGAGCGCCTCCTGGAGGCCCATCTTGATGCGGGTGGCGGCGCGGGTGATCTTGCGGGTGACGAACGTCTCGCCGCGGCGCGGGGACTCGTGGTTGAAAAGAATGCCGTTGGAGGCGTGGAGATTGTAGGACTCGCGGTAGTTGACGGTGAGCCAGTAGGCGTAAACCTTGGCGCAACCGTAGGGCGAGCGCGGCCAGAAGGGCGTGACCTCGGTCTGCGGCACTTGTTGTACCTTGCCGAACATTTCGGAGGAGGAGGCCTGGTAGTAGCGGACTTTTTTGACGAGGCCGGCTTCGCGGATGGCTTCGAGGATGCGCTGGGCGCCGAGGCCGTCGACATCGCCGGTGTACTCGGGCACGTCGAAGGACACGCGGACGTGGGACTGCGCGCCGAGGTTGTAGATCTCGTCGGGCTTGAGATCGTAGAGCAGCTTCACCATCTGCACGGAATCGGTGAGGTCGCCGTAGTGGAGAAACATCTTCACGCCGTTGACGTGCGGGTCCTTGTAAAGGTGGTCGATGCGGTCGGTGTTGAACGTGGAGGCGCGGCGGATGATGCCGTGAACTTCGTAGCCTTTTTCGAGCAGGAGCTCGGCAAGATAGGAGCCGTCCTGGCCAGTGATGCCGGTGATGAGCGCTTTTTTCATGTTTTTTTAGTCGTGGCAGTGATGCGGAAACGGCCGATCCGGCCGACGCTCCGCAATCGGAAACGGCTGGACTTTGAGAAAGAACCGGGGATGGAGGAAGTTTTTATTAATGGATATTCTAAACCTTTTATCGGCGAACTTGCGCCGATACCGGTCTCTGCCAGACTGAGGCATGGTCGTAACGCTTTTGGCTGCGCAGTCGCTGGATGGGTGGATAACCCGGCATGGGAAGGGCGGGGATTCGTTCACGTCGGAGGACGATAAAATCCATTTTCGCCAATTTTTGCGTGAGTCCGACGCCTGCATTATGGGCCGGGTAACATGGGAGGCCTCGCGTGAACGGCTGCGGATCGAGGCACGGCCGGATTTGCGGCGCGTGGTGCTGACGCGAGAGCCGGGACGGCATGCGGCGGAGGCGCGTGTCGGCGTCGGCGTGGATGTCGTCGGGGAGGCGGGGCGAGCGCCGCTGGCCTTTACGGCGGAGGAACCGGCGGAGGTGGTGCGGCGGTTGCGGGAGGCGGGCCTGCAACGCTGCGCACTGCTCGGCGGGGGGCAGGTCTACGGGGCTTTTCTGGCGGCGGGGCTGGTGGACGAGATATCGGTGACGATCGAGCCACGGATTTTCGGCTCCGGCACCCCGCTGGCGTCAGGGCCGACACGCGGCGCAGACGGAGCCGGCGCAGTGGGCAGGGAGTTTTTGCTGGATGTGCGGCTGGAACTGGTGAAAGCGGCGCCGTTGGGCACGGGTACGAGCGGGGCGCTGGGCGTGGTTTACCGGGTGCGGCGGTGAGGATTCTCCGGCGTTTTTCAAGAAGGACTCACGGAGGTCCTTTCCTGACATTTTTTTTGGCGGACGTTTCGATGATCTTGAGGCTGGCGAGGTAGGATTTTTCGACATCGCTGAGTGTTCGCGCCTGATATTTCACATACTCGGATTTCGCTTTTTTGACGGCTTGCTCGTGACTGACGCTCCCCGCATCGGGCAGGAGACGTTCGCCGGTCGCCGTCAGAATCCTGTCGAGATGTTTTGCCCAGTCGCGCATTGTCATCGGCGCATGGCGTTCCGCCTGTCGTTCGGCAAAATCCAGATACCCGGATACAAGCTGCCCGAGCGCGCGCAATTCGGGCGAGGTCAGGTAATTTTTGGCAACTACCGCGTCCGCAAGGTGCGGTCTGTTTCCGGCGAACGACATCAGCCCCATGAAGTCTTTTTCCGCATCGGCGCGATTGTATATCACTTCGGCGGCTGTGTGCCCGTGGACGGCGTAATGGATCTTGTTCTGAACTTTTTTGAAGAAGGCAACGGATTCGTCGGCGTTCGGATCGTAGTCAATGCTGGTGGCATAGATGTCCAGAATCTGGCGATAAAAAACCTTTTCGCTGGCGCGGATGTCGCGGATGCGTTCAAGGAGTTCCTTCCAATAGCCACCGCCGCCGAGGTTTTTCATGCGGTCGTCGTCCATCGCAAAACCTTTTATGATGTATTCCCGCAATCGGACGGTGGCCCATTGGCGGAATCTGGTGGCGACCTTGGAATTGATACGGTAACCGAGCGAAATAATCATATCGAGGTTGTAGAACAGAACCTCGTAGCTTTTCCCGTCGGCGGCAGTCTGTAAGAATTTCTTACAAACTGAATTCTCGCGCAATTCGCCGTCTGAAAAGATGTTTTTGATGTGCATCGTCACATTCGGGCGGGAGGTGCCATAAAGTTCCGACAACTGTTGTTGGGACAGCCAGACGGTTTCTCCCTCGAAGCGGACGTTGACGCCGGTGTTGCCGTTCTTGTCCTGATAGAGAATGAACTGGCTGTCCGGCGGTGGGGATTCGTGGTCGTTCATAATCTGTCTTCCTGCGGGAGGAGGATTTTATCGTGCCTGATAAAAAGGATGCTCCGGGGCTGGAGATTCATAAAGTCTCCCCGAAGGTGTTGGCTTGGCGAATCGCATTTTCCGAATACCGGAAGTCGCCCTTTTCAGCCGGCGACACATGGGCGGGGATGTCACAGGGAATCGTCCCGATGCAACCGGCTGAGGTCTGCACGAGGAGGTTTTTTGGGGGGTTGATGATCTGGCGTGCGATGATGGGACCCCCGGCTTTTGCCTTGGAGACGGTGCGCGTTTTCATGGCGGCATAGCCATGCGGATGACCATGCGTGGGTCAAGCGGGGGAAGTTCAGTGGCGTTTACGGATAAGGAACCGGCGGAGGTGGTGCGGCGGTTGCGGGCGCAGTGGGCAGGGAGTGGTTTACCGGGTGCTGCGGTGAAGGGGCGGGCTAGTGGCTCCGGTGATCGGTACTCAGAGGTTTTCTCCAGAGGGGGTGGCCTTGGTGAAAGGCTTCTTCCGGGTCCTGGAAATCTGTATCAGGGTCTGCAAATGAAGAGCGGGTATTTTTGCGGATCCTTCGAATCTCCGATGCCCGGTGAGAACTGCAGCCACTGTTTGCGGCCAGCTCCGTCGTCATCATTGACGATGAAGCTGGCGCGCCATGATGCGCCGACGGGCAGCTTGTCGTAACCGAGCGAACGCCAGGGGAGAGTGAGCTTGTAGGTGGTAATCGTGCCGGTGCGTGTAACGTTGAAAACGGCCTGGCCGTCGAGATCACCTTTTCCGAGGCGAGTCCATTCGGGGGCGTTGAGCACCCATCCTTGGGAAAGACTTTCGTCGCGGAGGGCGAGTACGAGTTCGAGATGGTCTGTCTGCGAATCATTGGCCCGGAAGGCAAACTGCAGGCTGTCGGCCTGCCAGAGCGTGTCACGCTGGTTGGGCTGATGATGCGTCTGGTCGGTAACGCTGACCGTGAGGGTGAGCGCATCGGAGGTGACGCTCCACTGGCCGTTCGCGCTGAGGTCTTCGGAGCCTTTCCACTCCATGGCCGGATTGGCTTGGCCTTCATGGAGGTTGTGGATGTCGGAGCGTGTGCCAAGGGAGAACCCGGACGATTTTTCGAGAACAAGAATGCGGGCGACTTCGTAGGGCACGATCGCAGTGATCTCGCCAGCGATTTTGTCGGCTGTGAGCGTGATGCCCAGTTGCCCTCGTGAGAGGTTGGCCGCATTGGCCGGGATGGCAACAGGGAGCCGGAGTGACTGGTTTGCTCCCGGGGCGAGAATGACCGGTGCGAGCGACACACCGATGTCGAGCGCAGGGTTGTCTGCAGCGAGTTGTACGCGACAGGCGAGGGGAGCGGACGTCGGATTGTCGAGGCGGATGTCCAGTTCGGACGGCTCTCTGCCGGGAACGAGCGAGAGCAGATCGGGGAGGTGGAGAAGGGCTTTGGATTCGGGATAGGCGGGAGCGCCCTTCAGGTGAATGTAAACAGGGTTGTTGCCGAGATTGAGCACGGTTCCGTTGCCGAGGGGGGTGAGGTCGACAGGATTTCCCATGAGGTCAACCGCATCGGTGGCGTGAGTGTCGGGCCAGTGAAGCCAGACGGGGCTTTGCCGTCCTGCGCCTTCGCGCCAGATGACAAGAGTATGGGGGGCGTCGGCGTTTACGAGCGTGCTTCCAGGTGCGGGAGGCGCGGCATAGAGGTGTTGCCAGAGGCCATCGTTGACGGCGGGATCGAGAGGTGCGGGAGGGGGTGTGTAGCGAAGGTGGGCGGTTTCGGCGATGAGCCGGTTGTAAGCGGCGAAGGCCGGTTTGGGCAGGCAGTCGTAATCGGCAAGGCCATAAAACTGCGCGACGGCTCCGGCGTGGCGGTCTTTGGAGGAGTCGCGTGTAGTATAAACAAAGTACGCGGCGAGTCCCAAGGCTGGAGCGGTGGAGATTTTTTTAACGATGGTGCGGGCCTGTTCGGCTTCGTTAACGGGATCGATGGTATGATAGCCGCCTTCGTTCATCCATGAGGGAAGCGCGGCGACCTCTGCGCGGGCATGGTTTTTGTAGAGGGTCTCATGCTGTTTGTGACGGGCGATGAGCTGGCCGAAGGTGTTGTAGTCGTGCCAGGCGCGAGCGTGCCAGTGAGCGGGGTTGGCGGCGGTGATGAAATCTTCGACAAAACGGGGATTGGGCTGGCGCGAGACCATCGCGAGGCCGCCGTTCATGATGATGGCATCGGGATGGATGCGGGCGATCTCGGCGCTGGTGCGGTCGAAGAGTTCCACATATTGGGCGGTTGTGCTTTTCCAGAAGCCGATGTCGGGTTCGTTCCAGATTTCCCAGTAGCGGATGCGGTCTTTGTAGCGGCCGACGGTGGTGCGCACGTAGTCGAGCCAGGGCTCCATTTGCGGCATGGTGCGACGGGCGTCTCCGGAATTGGCGGCGGTGGTTGCCCACGGCACTCCGTAGTCGAGGATGGCCTGCATCTCGATACCGCGTGCGGTATAGTCTGCGAGCATCCGGTCGGCACGGGCAAAATCCCAAGGGGCCTCGGGGCCGGCCTTGACGCGGTGCCAGGAGGGTTCTTCACGGGCGATGTCCACACCGAGGGCATCCATGAGCGAGAGAGCCTTTTCCCGGATGGAGCCACCGAGCGTCATCGAGTGATCGGACAGGCCATAACGAAAGTAAGCACCCTTGCTCCTGGTTTCCGGAATGATGACAAGACGCGTACGGGCGCTGGCATTGGTCTGGCGTTGGCCGTCGACAGCCAACGTAATCTCCATCCAGCCGAGGAAGGGAGGCGAAAATCGGGCGCGGATGGTGTCGCCATCCGCGGAAACGGCGGCGAGCGGAACGGTGGTTGCGTTGCCGAGCCAGTCTTTGACGATGAAAGCGAGGTTGGGGAAGTCGGTTGCCGTCGAATCCGGCGCGGGCAGATCACGGATGATCACTCCTACAGATTCGCCTGGTCTGGCAACATGGATGCTACGATCGGGAAGTTCCAGTGTCGCAGCATTCAGGCAGTTGACGCCAAGCGCGACAGAAAGGGCGATGACAAGCCCGGCCTCCCTGGCGAGGCGAAACAGAATGAGAGTCATGACAGCAATGAAAATGTGAATACGCCGGGAACGGATGACAGGATAAACAACGCGCAGGCATGCAACCGGTTATTTGTCGAAAGCGGTTATGCGATTGGTCGTTTTGAATTTATCTTTGGTCAGTGCCTTGACGGAGCCATCGATATAGAGAACATTGACACTGCTTTCGCGATCATGGACGGGAGTGAGGGCGGCAGGGACGAAATCGAAAGCAATGGCCTGACCCGGATCGATGTTGTGGAGCAGCGCGCCTTGCGGGGCGTCGGTGTAGCGGGTAAAAGTGAAGTTATAATAGTAGTCGCCCCAGTTGACGTCGCTGTCCCACGCTCCGGATAACCGGGAGGGGCAGTCAAAAATGCGTGAGCGTTTGTCGCCCCGGACTTCTATGCCGGCGATGCCTCCGAGGTATCCATCGTATTGGAGTGCGCCCAGGCCGGCGGCACCGCGAGGATCACCGCTCGCATAGGTGTCCCACAACGTGCGCCCTTCGGTTGGATGACCGCGGGGAAGACGACCGGCTTTGTTATCGTTGGCGTAAGCGAGGAGACCGATGCCGATCTGGTGAAGGTTGCTGACGCATTGAGCCTTTTTGGCTTTTTCTCGTACGGTCCCGGTTACCGGAATCAGAATGGCGGCAAGAATGCCGATGATGGCGATAACGGTGAGCAATTCGATCAGGGTGAAGGCCTCCTTGTCATGAAGGCGGGCGGAGAGGGGGGGGATGGCGCAGGCCGGAGTCGGGGTGTTCATCTGTCGGAAGAGAGGAGGTTGATCAGTTTTGTGTTGAGACTTTCAGATCTGAAAGGAGAAGGACAATCTCGCCGTTGCGGGCGGTGGGAGACATGTCACTGCGGATAGAGACATTGCTGAAGCCGGGGCTTTCCTGATTCACCCAGGGAAGTTTGTTGGCGACGGGGCGATCGTCGATTTTCAGGCTGAAAGTGCGGGCGGCAGTGTCCACCTCCAGATGGAAGGATTGCCACCGGTTCGGGATGTATCTGCCGAGGGTGGTGACCTTTTTGCCATCGTGCAGTCCGATGCGGCCGCGTTCGAGGACGATGGTGGCGATAGCCTTGGCCCAGGCTCCGCCTATGTAGATGTCGGTGCGGTAATTGGCGGAAGACGCATCGGCGTCACTGGCAGGAGGCAGCGTTTTGTATTTGAATTCAACTACGACAGTGCCGGCGTCACCTGATTTCACAGGAGGCCAGTCGATGCGGACCGATGGACCCTGATTTGCATCTGGACCGGTATCACGAATGGCAAGCACGGACGAGGAGGTATCATCGTCGGTGATGATTTCGACAGAGCCGAAGAGATGGTCGACGGGTCCGCGCCATACGCCGAGTTTACCCTTGCCGGAGGGCGCGCCATTGAAAGCGCCCGGAGTTTTGCCGATGAAGGTTTCCTCGATGAGGATCCCGGTGCCGGCCGTCGCAGTAGTCGTGACAACGATTGGCAGAACAGCCAACATGGCGGATGCACAGCAGGTGAAAGCACGCGCGAGAATATTCGGGCGGGAGATTACGGGTTTCATGGCAAATCGAAAGAGGAGGGGAGTGGGCGGTCTGGATTGGGCGGGGCGGATGCGTGAACGGAACGAGTGGTTGGTGAAATATTATTTTCTGTTCAGTGCCGGTTTGTCCGACGCCGCCAGAGCAGCGCAGTAGCGAGACCGAGTCCGCCTGCAAGGAGAGCATAAGTGGAGGGTTCCGGCACTTGGGAAGGAGTGAGATTCAGGGTTATCTCGAAAGGGGATGCGCCCGGGCCACCTCGGCTCCATTGGGTGTTTTTTGCGGCAAATGTCGTGTTGGTGGCGGTGAAATTGACGACGTAATACACGATGCCGGATGTTTCCGTGAGGGTATAGGATTTGGTGGATGCCGAACTTTGCGGTGTACCTGTTGAGGCGATTACCCGGATTTGGGTTCCGGGGTCTGCCAGATCGGTTGTCCACAATGACTCACCCCGGATAGTACCGCTGCCGGTGTTATTGATGTAGAGGGAATCCTTGATAGAAAAATCGGTTATCGCGTAGCCCGTCTGCGAAAAATCGAACGCGATTATAAAAGACGCTGTTGTCTGCCCCTGCTCGGGAGTCACATAGCGGCGTTCGTTAGTCCCGGAGCTTTCGGTATTAGCTCCAAAGATGTTGGAGCTGGAATACAGCGCGTCCGAAAACTTGGCGTTATCGACGAGGTCGTCGAAGGAAATGCTGAAGGTATAGGAGTTGTTGGTTATGTCATCGGCGGTGATGACGAGTGCGCCATTGGCCAGTGAGGCGAAAGCCGCGCAGGAGGCGGCCAGAGCGAGGGTGATTTTGAACAGGTACATGACAGGATGGAGGAGGTTCGGGTTGGATGGTGGACGGACGAAAAAGGACGGGGGCAGATGGCGCGGTGCGGGAAGCGTTCAGGCTTTTGCAGGTTTCATGCGGACGTAGACACCCTTGCCCCGGGCGCCGCGGAGGAGGCCTTCGGCGATGAGGGTCTTGATTGCGCGGCGGACGGTGGGCTCGCTGACGTCGTTGCAGAGACGCGCGATGTCGCGGGCGGTCGGAATCATGTCGCCGGGAGCGTATTCGCCGGACGTGATCCAGCCGCGGATCAGGGTGTCCACCTGTTGGCGTGGAGGCAGCTCCGGTAGCGACGGGAGAGCGTGAGCGGGACGAAGACTGGCGGCGGCGGGCATCTGGCTGGTTTTCAGGTTTCCGAAACGGGGTTCGGGAGGAGTTGCCCGACACGCTGCATTCGCGTCCCGGAAAAGAAAAGCGCCGTGATGCTAGACACGTCCAGCAATGGATTGGTCTCCAATATCATATTTGATGCCGTTTTTTTTCGCATTCTTCCCGGAGAGATGAGCATCACAGCTTGCGTGCACGAGGCCGGTGCGGCATGTTTGCTGTCATTTTCAAACCATGTCCACTCGCGCCAAACAGCCCCGTCTTGCCAGAAAAGCCGCGCCCAGGGATGAGGTGCATATTCCCCTTTCGGAGTTCATCGATGAAGGTCTGAAAATCCGGCACCGCTTTATGGCTGAACCTGTCTTTGCCAAAACAGGCGTTGGTTTTATGCGTAGCGCCGGAGTGGCCGAGATCAGTGCCGCCAAAAAGACATCGCGACGGATTTCCCGCTCAAAAGGATGAGCGGTTACGAAAGGGGTTGGCTCGCCGGGCTTCCTTGGGAATCGGTGATCGCCATCAATGCGGCCCTCTGCGCGGAAGGGAATGCCCAGCATGGGTGTACGAGCGAAGGCGGGTATGAGGCAGCATCAACTGCATGGGAAAATGCGCGTAAGGCAGGCAGGATGCACTTCGCCGAGCTGGCGGTTCTTTGCAAGGAATGTCACCGCCTGTCTCCGTTTCTGTTCTACAACGGTAATACGTTCGTTGTTATCATTCGCAGGCTTTGCAGTGAATTGCCGCTCGGCGCTCCCGGGCAGGCCGCGGTGCGCCAGATCGCCGGTCATATGGTGGCGGGTGTTTTGCCGCCGGAGGAAGAGCGGCAGTTTATCCGGCGTCTGCGTTCGCGAAAATAGGCGTTGCGGGAGATTCCCATAGCCGGCGTGCGTGAAAAAATGATACGGCTGCCGTCCGTCGTCGAAAACCGGAAAACAGTCCTGCTTCCCCGCGCCGGGACCGACGGGGCAGCAGGCGTGGCGAAATCAGTCCTGCCAGGTGGCGAGCCGGTCGTTGATCCACGCGATCTCTTCCGGGAAAACCGTGTGGGCACTGCCGGGGAGGATGTGCCGGGTCACGCTGGCGCCGGACCACGCGAAGGTCTCCGCGCTCCGGTCGACGTAATCGGCCGGGATATGGTCGTCGTCCGCCGAGCAGGCGAGCAGGACCGGTGTCTGGAAAAGATTGACCGCAGGACGCGGCGTGTCGGGCGGGCCGATCAGGGCGCCGCTCAGTCCGGCGACAAACCCGTAGCGGCGCGGATGCCGGAGCGCATACTCGAGCGCGAGGCAGGCTCCTTGCGAAAATCCCGCCAGCCCGATCCGTTCGGTCGGGATGCCGGCGGCCAGCGTTTCGCCAACGAGGTGCTCGATGAGCGCGAGGGCGTCGGACAAAAAGGGTTCGTTGTCGGCAAGCGGAGCGAGAAACCGGTGCGGATACCAGGTGCCGTGCAGGGCCGAGGGCGCGAGAAACGCGACGCCTGCGGCCGTCAGCGAATCGGCGAGCCGGGCGATCTGGCGCCCCGAGGAGCCGCGTCCGTGGAGCAGGATGATCGCGCCGCGGGCACGCTCCGGTGAAGGACCGAAGCGAACCGTGGCGGAAATGTCATGGCGGTTCATGGGAGCGAGTGAAACGGGAGGGCGGGTGTGGTCAGACTACCTTCAGCTCGACGGGAATGTTGCCGCGAGTGGCGTGCGAGTACGGGCAAACCACATGGGCCTGCTCGACGAGTTTTTCGACCGTGGCGCGTTCGACGCCCGGCACGCTGATGGCGAGCGAGACTTCGAGGCCGAAACCCTGGCCATCGTCACGCGGACCGATGCCGACCGTGGCGGTGACGCGGGCTTCGGGCGGGATGCGGGTGCCGGCCTTGCCGGCGACAAACTTGAGCGCACCGAGGAAGCAGGCCGAATAGCCGGAAGCGAAGAGTTGCTCGGGATTGGTGCCCGGGCCGCCGTCGCCGCCAAGTTCGCGGGGAGAGGAGAGTTTGACGGAGAGACGTCCGTCGGTCGTGGCGGCCTGGCCTTCGCGGCCGCCGGTGGCGGAGGATTCGGTTTTGTAGAGGATTTTCATGACGTGTGTGTGATGGAATCGGGTTGTCGGGATCGGATACGGGAATGGAAACGCAGTCGCCCGGTCAGCGGGCCGCGGGAGAGACAGACTTTTTCCGGGCTGCCTCGATGGGAGGCAGGGCTTGCCGGATGGCTTCGCGGGCATGTTCGAATTGCGGCGGAAGCCGGAGAGTCGTCCCCAGTGAATCGATAGACTCGTCGATAGCAAATCCGGGAACGTCGGTGGCGATCTCGAAGAGGATGCCGCCGTGTTCGCGGTAGTAGACGGAACGGAAATACTGGCGGTCGCGCACGGGCGACACCTGGTAGCCGGCGGCGTGGAGTCGCGCCTGGAGAGCGAGTTCGGTCTCGTCGTCGGGCGCGCGCCAGGCGATGTGATGGATCGTGCCCACCCCGCCGGCGCCTGCCGGCGCGGCAGGCGCGTCGATGACATCGGCGTAGTGGCCGGGACCGCCGGAGCCGGATTCGTAGCGGGCGCGGGCGCCTTCCCGGCGTACGAGCCGGTAGCCCATCTCGCCAATCAAGAGCTTTTCGGTGGGCCGGGCATCGCGGACGGTGAGCTCGGCGGTGTGCAGGCCGCGCAAGGCGCGCTCCGGCGGGATGTCGCTGCCGCGGTCGCTCCAGCCTGTGCGGGTGTCGCCATCGACGGCGACGATTTCAACCGGGATGCCGTCGGGATCGGCGAAGGCGAGCACCTCTTCGCCGAAACGCGTGCGGCGCCGGGCGGCGATGCGATGGGCTTGCAACCGCTCCTGCCACCAGGCGAGCGCGGTGGCCGGAGCCGAGAAAACGAGCGCGGTGGTTTGCCCTGCGCCCACGCGACCGCGCACGGCGAGGTCGGGCCAGAAAAAGAAAGTGACGATGCTGCCGGGCGAGCCGGTTTCGTCGCCGTAGTAGAGATGCCAGGCGGACGGATCGTCGAAGTTGACGGTCTTCTTGACGAGACGCAGGCCGAGCAGGCCGGTGTAGAAATCCACATTGGTTTGCGGGTCTCCGGCGATGGCGGTGACGTGATGGATGCCGGTGGTGGTGTGTGGTGCGGGTGTGTTCATGACGGGTGGTCGGATCGTGATTTTCCGGATCGGGCTGATGAATGAAGGTCCTCACGATACCACCGGCGGCAGGGAACGCCTACTGCGCGGGATGGCTTGCCGTAATGCGGAGGGCGCATATCCTGCCGCCCTTTGTGAATCTCGACCTTTTCCGCTCGTTCATCTCCATCGCGGAGCACGGCAGCCTGAACAAGGCGGCCGAGCGGCTGCGCGTCTCCCAGTCGACGCTGACCCGCCAGATGCAGGCGCTGGAGCACCACATCGGCGGGCGGCTGCTGGAACGCAGCCCCGGCGGCGTGGCGCTCACGGCGACCGGCCACGTCGTGCTGGACGGGATACGCCCGCTGCTGGAGCGGGTCGACCGCGTGGTGGACGAGGCGCGGATGCTGGCCCGCGGGCAGAGCGCGAGTCTGCGGATCGGTTATCTGATGTCGGCGGCGCCGGAGTTTCTGAACCCGGCGCTGGCGACGCTGCGCAAGGAGCATCCGGAGGTGAAGGTGATGTTGCGCGATCTGTCCCCGGGCGAGCAGATCGAGGCGCTGCGCAAGGGCGAGATCGACGTCGCGCTGACGGGCAATGTGGGGACGTTTCTGTCGCGGGAGTTTTATGTGCGCCGGCTGGCCGTGCTGCCAGTGCTGGTGGCGCTGGCGGAGCAGCATCCGCTGGCGGCCGGTTCATCGCCGGTGCGTCTGAAGGATCTGCGGGAGGAGCTTTTTGTCGGAGCGCCGGACAAGGATTTGCCGGGGCACAACCAGTGGATTGTGCAGTTGTGCCGGCGGGCGGGTTTCCGGCCGCGCTTTTTGCAGGATGTGGACAGCCTGGTTCACGGGCTGGCGACGGTGGTCACGGAGGGCGCGGTGGCGTTCACGCCGGGGTTCGCGAAGGAAACGCGGGTGCCGGGCGTGGTATTTCGTCCGCTGGCGGATGCGTCGGCCAAGTGGGACCTGGTGGTGGCCTGGCAGCGGGGGAGGATCGGCGTGCCGGTGAAGGCGTTGCTGGAAGCGTTTCCGAAAGGCTGACGGTTGGCGGGCGGGGGGGGGCCGCTAATCTGCGCTGATCTTCGCTAATTCGATCCCGGAAAACCTGGGTTGCGGCGTAGTTGTATCAGGGAATCCATGATTGAAGAATGGGAGGTTCTAAAAATTCATTTTTGAACAGAAGGAAACAAAGGTAACGAAGGGAAAATGAAGAAGGCCATGAATTATACCAAAGCCTTCAGATTTTTACACCAAGGCCGCAAAGAGCGCAAAGGATTGCCAGTTACCTTCTTCGCGTCCTTTGCGGCCTTTGTGTGAAATCAAAAACATTTGGGCGTCTGCTTCCCTGGTTGTTCTTCGTTCTCTTTGTTGCCTTCTGTTCAATTTTTGGAACCTCCCGAATGCAGCGCGGTTGTCGGTCTCTCCCGGTTCGATTTTAGCGTTCTTCAGCGTACTTTAGCGGTTCCCGATCTTCTGAATCCGGATACAGTAACCGTCCGGGGAAGAAGCGGTTTCCATCGCGTGCCGCGACGATCGAGGATCGGGATTAGCGCAAATTAGCGAAGATGAGCGGTTCCCAACAGTAAAAGGCTGAAAGGCTGAAAAGAAAACGGATGCCTGCGAACTTACGTTCGCAGCTACGGAGAAGCGGCATTCCTGCCGCTGCAGACACGTGTAATTTCCTGAACGTCCCTTGTTACCTGGCCAGACGTTCCCGGAGGACTTCGATGAGGGCGTCGAGGCTGGGCTTCGCCGGTGAAAAATCCACGGCGATGCCGGCTTCGCGCATCGTCTGGCTGGTGAGTTCGCCGATGCTGCCGGCAAGCGGGCGCTGCGCGTCGGGCGCGAGTTGCAGCGAGGCGGATTGTTTTACGAAAGACTGCACCGCGGAGGAACTGGCGAAGAGGATGGCATCGGCCCCGCGCTGGCGAAAATCATCGGCCACGGGATCGTCGGTCAAGTCGGTGCGCTCGGTCTTGTAGAGAGGAAGGCGGTCGACGATGGCGCTGGCGGCTTCGAGCTTTTTGACCAGGGCGTCGCGGTTGAGGTTGCCGGTGACGACGATGACCTTGGCGCTGTCGAGGCTGCCGGTCTCGACGAGCGCATCGGCGAGCGATTCGCCGGTGGCGGAATCGGGCATGCACTCGACCTTGATGTGGTGTTTTTCGATCTCGCGCGCCGTGGCCTTGCCGATGCAGGCGAAGCGGAGCAGCCCGAGGGCGCGGATGTCGTCAAAACCCTTGAAAAACTCCTCGAAGAAAAAACGCACGCCGTTGGCGCTGGTGAACACGATCCAGTCGTAGTGGCCGAGTTCGGCGAGGATTTCGACGAGGGAGTGCTTGTCGACGTCCTTGCTCACGGTGATGAGCGGGAGTTCGAGCACTTCGGCGCCGAGGAGTTCGAGTTTCTCGCGCAGTTCGCTGTTCTGGTCGCGGGTGCGCGTGATGGCGATGCGGCGGCCGAAGAGCGGGAGTTTTTCGAACCAGTCGATGGCCTCGTGCTGGCGGACGGTTTCGCCGACAAAAATAATGGCGGGCGAGCTCAGGCCGGCCTCTTCCACGCGGTCGGCGAGGGTGGCGGCCGTGGCGGCGACACTGCGCTGGCGTCCGAGCGAAGCCCACTGGACGACGGCCGCGGGCGTGTCGGGAGCGAGTCCGCCGGCAACCAGTTCCTGCATGATATGGCGGAGATGGCCCATGCCCATGTAGATGGCGAGGGTGGTGTTTTTGAGCGAGCCGTAGGAACGCCAGTCGAGGAGGAGTTCTCCCTTGGTCGGGTCCTCGTGACCGGTGAGGAGCAGGGCGGCGGAATTGGTGTTGCGGTGGGTGAGCGGGATGCCGGCGTAGGCGCCGGCGGCGAGCGCGGCGGTGACGCCGGGCACGATTTCGAACGGGATGCCGTTGCGCGCGAGCGTGCGGGCTTCCTCGCCGCCGCGGCCGAAAACGAAAGGATCGCCGCCCTTGAGCCGCACCACGTGGCGGCCGGCGCGGGCGTGCTCGACGAGGATTTCCTCGATCTGCTCCTGCGGCACGGAATGAAAACCGGCTTTCTTGCCCACGTAGATGATCCGGCATTCGGGGCGGCACCATTTTACGAGCTCGGGATGGACGAGATAATCGTAGACAAGAACATCGGCCGCGGCAATGAGCTCCCGGGCGCGAAAGGTGACGAGGCCGAGGTCGCCGGGGCCGGCGCCGACAAGGTAGACGATGCCGGTGGTGCTGTCGCCGGCGGCGACGGTGGTGGCGGTGCGGTTGCCAGTGGGTGCGGACATGGATGCGGTGCGTGACAGTGTGGTCGGTCGAAGTCGAAAAGATGCACCACGAAGGGAGGAAAGGCACAATGCAAGCAGGAGTTTTCTGTGTGCGGGTTTTTGCCGGGAAGGGATGCGGTCGCGCCCGGAGAAGATTTCGCCCGCCCCTCCCCCCCGTGGCGCGGACGGCTTCAGCCTTCACTCGCGGTTTTTTTTTCTTAGGGTGCGCGGCCATGCCATGCCTCCGGATGACTTTTGCCGCCGCGGTTGTCGTTTTCGTTACCGCCTTTGCCCTGTGCTGCCGGCCGATGCTGGCGGCGGAAGATACGGACGGGCGGGTGGTCGTCATCCTCGCCAACAGCGACGTCCCCGATTCGGTCGAGTTGGCCCGGCATTATGCGGAGGCCCGGAAGGTGCCGGAGGCGAACATCATCGCGTTGCCGATGCCGGCGAAGGAGACGATCACGTGGCGTGACTTTGTCGATACGATCTACAAGCCGTTGCAGGCAGAACTCGTGCAGAGGAAGTGGATCGATGCCATCACCGCGGACGAGGAGGACGAGCTGGGCCGGGTCAAATATGCGATTTCCGGTCATACCATCGCTGCGCTGGTCGTGTGCCGCGGCGTGCCCCTGCGCGTGGCCAACAACCCTGCGGCGACGGCGGCGGGGGCGGCCGGAGGAGGCGGACCGTTCCAGGCCAACAACGCGGCGGTGGACAGCGAACTGGCGCTGCTCGCCGCGAGCGGCTACCGGACCGCGGGGTTTCTGGCCAATCCGCTCTTCAACGTGAAGGAGCCGTCGTCACTGCAACGCGCGGGCGTCGTCATCACGGGCCGGCTCGACGGGCCGACGCCCGAGGCCGCGCGGGCGCTGGTGGACAACGCGCTCAAGGCCGAGCATGACGGACTGATCGGCCGCGCCTACGTCGACATCGGCGGGCCGCACAAGCAGGGCGACCAGTGGCTGGAGGAGACGGTCAAACAGCTCGCGCCGCTCGGCTACGACCTGGCCGTGGACCGCGCGCGCGGCACCCTGCCGGCCAGCGCCCGCCTCGATGCGCCGGCGCTCTACTTCGGCTGGTATGCGGGCCACATCAACGGACCGTTTCTCGAAAAAGGTTTCCGCTTCCCGCCGGGCGCGATCGCGCTGCACATCCACAGCTTTTCGGCGGCCACGCTGCGCAGGCCGGACGCGGGATGGACGGGACCGTTTGTCGCGCGCGGCGTCACCGCCACGGTGGGCAACGTTTACGAACCGTACCTGCAATTCACGCACCAGCCGCACCTGTTGCTGGAGGCGCTGCTGGCGGGCAAGCCGCTGGGCGAGGCGGCGTTTTACTCGCTGGCGGCACTGAGCTGGCAGGCCATCCTGGTGGGCGATCCGCTGTACCGTCCGTTCGCGGCCGATGTGGAATCGCAATGGCAACGGCGCGCCGATCTCCCGCCGGAACTCGTCCCCTACCTCGTGATCCGGCGCATGCGCTTGCTGGCGGCAGCCGGCAAGACCGACGAGGCGCTGGCCGTCGGGCAGGCGCAACTGCGGCGTGATCCGGCCCTGCCGCTGATTCTCGCGATCGGAAGAATGCAGCTCGATGCGGCCAAGGCGGACGCCGCCGGGAGCGCGGAGAAAACGGAAGCCGCGAAACGCACGCTCGGGGTGCTCTCGCTGTTTCAGAGCATCCGTCCCGTGGACGCGCCGATGTTTGCCGAAGGAGCGGCCCTGCTCCAGGAGGCCGGAGAAACCAAGGCGGGATACGAGCTGTTTTCCCGCCTGCCGGAGTTGCCGGGGCTGTCGAAGGCGGTGCGGACGGGCCTGCTGAAACAGGGTCCGGCCATCGCAAAAAAGGCGCTCGATTTCACCCAGGCCGCACGGTGGGAAAGCGAATACAAGGAGTTGACCGCACCGCCGCCACCCAAACCCCCGCCGCCGCCCAGGCCGGACTCCGCACCCGCGGCGGTCACGGCGCCGAAGAAGTGAGGAAGCAAAACAACGTCAGGAGGTTCCGTCCGGACCTTTGGCAAGTTCTTTGAGCGTGTTGTGATACCGACGATCAAGATCTTCAACGATCGCCATTTGACGGATTGTTCCCTCATCCGCAATCATCAGCCGTCCGCTCTTGTCCGTGCCGCTGGTCGGTAAAAAGGTATCGCCTTCTTTGGCATTAAAATATCCGAGCACGTCTTCGGGCAGGATAACTCCGAGCGAATGACCGATCTTGCGAATCCTGAGAGTGGCATTCATGGCTAATCACAAGGTGCCCAGGTCCGCTCACAGGATCAAGCATCGTGTCCGTCCGTGCTGCCTCTCCGCTTCACTCGATCCACACCAGATCGCCGGCCCGCACCTCCTCGTAAAGCCCGATGATCTCCAGGTTGCGCATGAGCACGCAGCCGTGGCTCATCGGAGTGCCGAGGCCGCTTTCCTGGTTGGTGCCGTGGATGTAGACGAGCCGTTCCCAGGTATCGACATCGCCCCCCCGGTTGACACCCGGTTCGAGGCCGCGCAGGCGCAGGATGCGGCTGGTGATCAAGTTGGGACGCTGGTCGGCATCGGGCAGTTCGGAAAAATGGCGGCCGGTCGGAACGCGTCCCTTGAATACCATGCCGGGCGGCTGGCCGGCGCCGATCCGTTCGGAAATTTCATGCAGGCCGCGCGGAGTGCCGAGACTGTCCTTCACGTTGCTCGGCGGGCGCCGCGAGGTGGAGATCACGAAGCTGCGGAGGAGGTTGCCCCGGTGAAAAAACTGCATCGTTTGTGTGTCGATACGCACGACCAGCAGCCGTTCTGAAGGCTTGATGCCGAGACGGCCGCTTGTTTGCATCATCCGTTCCAAAGGAGAATCCATCGTGAATAATCGTTTGCCAGTAGTCGGTATCGTCGGCGCCACGGGTGCCGTCGGTCAAGAGTTGGTCCGCCTCTTGCAGGAGCGGGCCTTCCCCATGAAGTCGTTGCGGCTTTTCGCCTCGGCGCGTTCGGCGGGCAAGATCATCGAGCGGGACGGCAAAAAGTACACGGTGGAAGAGGCGAAGCCGGGCGTGTTCGAGGGCGTCGACCTCGCGTTTTTCGCGGCGGGCGGCTCCGTGACGCGCGCGCTGGCCAGGGATGCCGTCGCCGCCGGCTGCGTGGTGATCGACAAGAGTTCGGCGCTGCGCATGGAGCCCGACATTCCGCTCGTCATCCCGGAGATCAATCCGGAAAAGCTGCGCACGCACAACGGCATCATCGCCAACCCGAACTGTTCGACGGCCATCATGCTCATGGGGCTCTGGCCGCTGCACCAGGCGTTTGGCCTGAAGCGCGTGATCATTTCCACCTACCAGTCCGTGTCCGGCACGGGCGCGGAGGCCGTGCGCGAACTCGAGGCGCAGATCCAGGCTTACGTGAAGGGCGAGCCGGTCGTGCACACGGTTTACCCGTACCAGATCGCGTTCAACTGTATCCCGCAAATCGATACGTTCGACGCCACCGGCTACACCGGCGAGGAAACGAAGATGGCGCAGGAGAGCCGCAAGATCATGGGCCTGCCCGGTCTGAAGGTGTCCGCCACCACGGTGCGTGTGCCGGTGGTGCGGGCGCACTCGATTTCGGTGAGCGCGGAGTTCGAGCGTCCGGTGAGCATCGCCAAGGCGCGTGCCGCGATCGAGGCGTTCCCGGGCGCGGTGCTCGTCGATGACGTGGCGAACAAAAAGTATCCGACGCCGCTCGACTTTGCCGAAAAGGTGAAGTGTGGCGTGGGCCGCCTGCGCATCGATACGGCGTTCGACAACGGCCTCAGCTTCTGGGTCAGCGGCGACAATCTCTGGAAGGGCGCCGCGCTCAACGCCGTGCAGAATGCCGAGCTCATGATCCGCGAAGGCATCCTCTGGCCGAACGCCGAGGCGGTCGCAGCCGGCTGAGGGTCGGCTGGGCCACTTGCCCGGCGAAGGGGGATACCGGCAGCCGGTGTAGCTGCGAACGTAAGTTCGCAGGCTGGCAGGCCGGCGAGCACCCGGAACCTGCGAATTGTGGGCGTTGCCACGCCCAGCCCTTCGGGCCATCGCCTGCGGCGATGCCATCTCCGCGCTGCTGCGCTCCGTCACGTTCGCAGCTACGTGCCGGACGCCCTTTCGTGTGAAATTTTCGGCGCAGGAGTCAGTGATTTCCCATCCGTCGCGATCACACCCGCCGCCGTCATTCCTTCACCGCTACGCGATGTGCACGATCCGGGCCGCGCTGGCGGTCGCCGGCCGGCGTCCGGGGAGCGGGACGGAATCGCCGGGGACGCGGCCGAGCAACTGGCGGCCGAGCGGAGCGGTAGGCGTCAGCACGGTGATCTCGCCATCGCCGGTTTCGACGGAAAGTCCGCCGCGTTGCGGACCGAGGAAATAGCGGTGGAGCTTGCCGGAGCCGTCCTCGAGCACGACGAGGGAGCCGGTGGCGACGTGCGTGCCGCCGGCGGGCAGCGGCAGGGTGCGCCAGGCTTCGATGGCGGAGGCGAGTTCGCCGGCGAGCCGGGCTTGGCCTTCGGCGAGATAGGCGGCTTCCTGCGAGTGCATGTCGTACTTGTTTTCCGGTTTGCTCTCCTCGCTGGTGGCTTCGTCGTGCGAGTCGCGGGCGGCGCGAATCTGCGTGTCGAGCTCGGCTTCGAGTTGACGGATGATGGCGGCGCGCAGGTATTCTTTGTCCATGGGGAGGGGAGAGAGTGGGGGGAAAGTGTCGAAGGTCCGAAAGTCGAAGGTCGAGTCCTGGTCGCTGCGCGACCAAATCTTAAGGGATGCGCGCGAAGCGCGCAGTGGTGACTTGCCGACTTGCCGACTTTACGACTTACGACCTTCGACGGTAAAGGGGGGGCGGCGAATGCCGCACCGCTTTGCCTACAGTTTTTCGATGATCCGGTCGGCGAGACCGTACTCGATGGCTTCTTTCGCGTTCAGGTAAAAATCGCGATCGGTGTCCTTGTTGATCCGTTCGATCGGCTGGCCGGACGCGTCGGCGAGGATCTGGTTGAGCTCGGCGCGGAGCTTCTCCATTTCCTGGGCCTGGATGTTGATATCCGTGGCCGGGCCGATGAAACGGCCCGAGATGAGCGGCTGGTGGATGAGAACGCGCGAATGGGGATAGAGGAGGCGGCGGCCCTTTTTCGCGCCGGAGAGAAGGATCGATCCCATGGAGGCGGCCATGCCGGTGACGACGACCGTGATGGGCGAGGAGACGAGTTGCATGGTGTCGTAGACCGCCATGCCGGCCGTGATCGAGCCGCCGGGAGAGTTGATGTAGAAGGTGATTTCTTTCCCGGGCGCGATGGCTTCGAGGTAGAGGAGTTTTTCGGTGATGTCCTTGGCGGATTCGTCGGTGACGGCGCCCCAGAGGAAAATCTTCCGTTGATCCAGGAATTTTTTCTGGATGAGGGCGGCGACGGGCGCGGCGTTTTTCCTGAGGGCTTCGTCGCCTTTGGCGTCGTCGTCATCATCGTCGTCGTCATCGAGACGGGGAAGGGGAGCGGAGAGGCTGGTCTGGAGATTGTCGAAATGCATGAAGAGCCAACGTTGGAGCGCCTGCGGCGTTTTGGCAAGGGGCGGTGATGAGGTTCGCAAACAGGGGGGGAGGGGGGGCTTAGGCGGGTCTTGTGGTCCGGCCCTCGACCCAGCGGCCGGGGAGGGTGAGGATTTTGGGATTTTCGGGCAGGCCGGTTTCGTTGCTTTCGAGCTGTTCGATGACGAGATCGACGGAGGTGGCGCCGAGCCGTTCGGGTTCCGGGTCGATACCGGAAAATTCGGGAGCGCTCGGGCAGCGGTTGAGCACGGCGATGCTGACATCGTCGGGCACGCGCACCCCGGCCCTGGCGAGCCAGCCGGGGATGTCGCCCCAGTCGAAGGTGAGGATGGCGTCGGGTTTCTCGCGGCGAAACCAGGTCATGAACGCCTGCTCCGTCCATTGGCCGGCGGGCGGGATGTGGATTGCAAGCTGGTGTGGACGTGGACGGGAGCGCGTGTTGATCGCGTCGGTCTCGCCTCCGAGTTCGATGAATCTCCGGAAGGCCGCCGTGATCCGGAAACGGGCGCTGGGCACATGGGTCGCCTTGTAGGCCAGGCCAATCCGGCGGCAGCCGCTTTTCCACAGGTGGATCATGGCCGTTGCCGTATTGGCGAAATAGTCCTCGGCCACACGATGCAGCGACGGTCCCACCGAGAAATCGCTCTGTGTGGCCACGGTGAATTTTTCCCAGTCGAGTTCGATGGTAATGCCCGGCTGGGCAAACAGCATCAGCGCCAGGCCGCGGATGCCGCGGGCGCGGAGAATCCTGTTGAGTCGCGCGGGCGGGCAATCGGGATCGTTGTACCAGAATGTCGCCGGCCGGTAGCCGCGCTCTGCGAGCCGCCGTTCCATGCCGAGGAAACGGCGGTTGACGAACACCAGATCCCGGCGTGCCTCCGCTGGCGGAAGGGAGTGCGTGAGCAACAACGCCACCGTGGCCTTGTGGGGCAGTTCTCGCCGTCCCTGCCGGATATGTCGCATCAGGGCGGATACGTTCGGGTTGCGCCGGTAGCCCAGTTCACGGGCGATCTGCCGGATTTCGGCCTTCCGCTCCGCCGAGATGTCCGGCGCGCCGCGCAACGCACGCGACACCGTGGCGATGGTGGTGCCGGCCTGGCTGGCGATTTGCTTGAGGGTGACCATAGGCGTAACGATTTACGGAACGGACTTCTTGAGCGTATCCGGTCCACGAGTCAAAACCTGACACAGACACCGCCCCGTTCTCGGGCCAACCCGAAAAACCACGCCAAATTCTCATGAATACCATGCTCGTCCCAGGTTGCCGTTATCATGCTCTTGTCCGCTTCTCCGGTCATTTCCGGCAATGTCTTGTTTGTGCCATTACTCTCCTTGCCGTTGTCTTTATCTGCACGCGCTCCCATGCCGACACTATCGGTTACTGGCGCTTTGAAGAGGGGAAGGTCACTGCCGACTCTTCGGGGAACAATCTGACCCTCTCCCTGCTCGGCTCCAGCTATGGAGGCTCCTCGTTCGGCTATGCCATCGATCGCAACGATCCGGGTTCCCCCGGTTATGCGTTTCCGGCCAGCATTGATGGCAATGCCAATGCCGGGGCCTTGAAAAAAACCGGACGGGGATACTACTACGGAGTGAATGATTCCCCCGCCTTTACGCTCACCAATGCCATTACTGTCGAAGCCTTCGTGAATCGCGCCGATGCCACTGCCGCCACGATCGCGTCCAGGCGTGGCAATACCGCCGGTGGCACCAGCTGGTCATTCCTTGTTGGCAGCAGCGGCACGCTCCTTTTCCAGTATCAGTCGCAACAAGGCGGAGCATGGGGAAGCACGTCTTCCACCTGGGAATCGCTGGACTCCGGCCTCAGCATCACTGCAGGACATGATTACTACGTAGCTTTTGCCATGGACCTTCTCGACAAGACCTCCGCAGGCGCGACCTTCTACGTTCAGGATCTGACTGCCGGTACCGGAATGCAAACCGCCAGTGTTGCGCATTCCTTCACGACGATCGGTAACACCAACCAGCGTTTCACCATCGGAGACACCTCGACCCAAGGCACGGGTGATGCGTGGAATGGTGCCATCGACGAAGTGCGCCTCTCCAATTCGCGCCTCGGCCAGGGTGAGTTGCTCATTTCCCAGATTCCCGAACCGGCGGCAGTCTCCGCTCTTGTCGGAGCCGGTGTGCTTGCCGCGGGCATCGCAATGCGCCGCCGCCGGTCTGCCGGGCGCTGAAACCGGACCGGCTTCATTCTTCATTCTCCCCGAAAACAGGAAACCTGCATCCCATATGAAAAACTCCGCACATTCCTTCCGACGCAGCACTGCGTTCACCCTGATCGAACTTCTCACGGTCATTGCGATCATCGGCATCCTTGCCGCCATCATCATCCCCACCGTCAGCAAGGTGCGCGAGTCTGCGCGCAGCGCCCAGTGCAAAAGCAACCTTCGCCAGATCGGCATCTGCACGCATCTGTACGCCCAGGACAACAAGACGTTTCCTACCTGCAACAACGAGTTCTGGACCTACGAGCTGGCGCCGTACCTGTATCCAAACGCGCAGACGACATTCCAGAAACGCACCGGGGGGCCGGTTGTCGAGTGTGCGGGGCGAAGCATTCGCCTCGACGGGTCGATCAACCGCAGTTACGCCGCCAATCCGTATGTGTTGGTCAACGGAACCGGAACCACACCTCGCACAAGACCGGAAATGCTCACCCGCCCCACGGAGACGATGTTGTTTGCCGATGCCAACCAGCGTCCCGCCGATTCCGGCGACCAGTGGCCGGCCTGTGCCGGGATCTATTTCGGCGGGTTTGGCAGCATCGCCAACCTTTCGCCGTCCAGCAACACCGTCGCCACGGCCGACACCGTTCTCCCGGACGGACCGGACAAGGACGATTCCGCGACCGCCTACTTCCGTTTTCGTCATGGCGACAAGTTCAACGCCGTCATGGGAGACGCCTCGGTCCGCACTTTTACCAAAGGGCAGATCAGGGAGCGGAATGTTTTTATCCATTACTGAGTTCACCCCGGATGTAATTTTATAATGAATACTGATTCCGGTCGTTGCCGCGTCAGGTTCCTCCGCGCCGGAAACCCGGCCCTGTCTTTCGCCATTCCGGTCCTGGCGGCGTTCGCCGGGTTTCTCTCATCCGCCGGAATTGCCCTCGGGGCGGCTTCTGTCACGCTTACCCGCAGCACCACGTACCAGACGTTTTGGGGATTCGGCGCATCGGCCAATGATCCGGTTGCCACGCTTTATAACGACTACAACGCGACCACGCGGGCGGCGATACTGGACAAGCTGTTCGGCACGACATCCGGCGGCGCCGGCCTCTCGATCGTCCGTCTGGAGATCAATCCTTTCACGGAAGCGGAAGACCCGGTGCAGACGACCTGCCTGCCGGCCGATGGCGTCTGGGACTGGGAGACGGACGAGTATCAACGCTGGTTCGCCGAAGAAGCCATCGCACGAGGGGTGACGCAGTTTTATGCCGTGCCCTGGAGTCCGCCGGGCTGGATGAAAACCAACGGATCGCCTGCCAACGGCGGTTATCTCGCGGAAGAAAATTACGACAAGTTTGCCGACTACATCAAAACCTGGGTCGACCACTACCGCAACGTCTTCGGTATCCCGGTGAAGTGGGTAAGCGTCCAGAACGAGCCCAACACCAATGCGACCTGGGCCAGTTGTCTCTACACGACCACGGCCTTGGATATCGTTGCCGCCAGGGTTGCCGACGCCGTCCACGACCTCGATCAGGGAGTGCTGGTCGGCGCGCCCGAAGGATCGGGCCGGTATGTGACCCATCAATACGTGACACCCCTGAGTGCGACGACGATCGAAAAGCTGGATTTCGTCCCCACTCACAGCTACGGAAGCGATTTCAATATCAACGCCCGCGGCAAGCCGGTCATCAATACGGAGGTATGCGAGACCGGAGCCAACGATCCCTCGATGACGGACGGTTTGCGCTGGGCCAACATGATTGCCGCGAGCCTGAAGAAAAACGAGCGGGGGTGGCTTCACTGGTGGGCGGTTGCCCGGACCTCATCCGGCCAGAGCCTGATCAATCTGGAAGCGGACGACGCCTGGTCGGTCAACAAGCGCCTCTACGTGCTGGGCCAGTATGCGCGCTGGCTGCGTCCCGGCGACACGCGATTTCTGGCGGCCGTATCCGGGACCGCCGACCTCGTCGCCGTGGCCGGGAAAAACGGAGCGGGGCAGGCCGCGCTTGTGGTGATCAACAACGGCAGTAATGAAATATCAACGACCATAACCGGAGTAATCGGCACGGAGCTTTCGGCCTGGCGGACCAGCGACACGGAGGATCTGGCGGCTCTCGCGACGATTCCCGTCGTCAGCGGCAAGGCCACCGTCATGATTCCGGCGGCATCCGTGACCACTTTTATCGAGAATGAGTAACATCCCTCTCCTCCGGGCGAAAATCGCGTGCTGTCACCTTCTCTGCCTGACCAGCGGAATCGCTCCGATCATGGCGGCGCCATCGGCCCTGCCTGTTTCCTCTTCTCGCATCCCCCTGCAGATCGCCCCCGACTCCACCTGGGCACCCTACGAGCATACGCTCGAAATCGAGCCCGGTGGAGTTTTTGATTTTTCGGCTCTCATCGACGCGCCCGCCGGGAAGTTCGGGCCGCTCGTCGCCACTCCCGGAGGACACTTCGAATTTTCCGGGAAACCGGGAAGCCGGGTGCGTTTCTGGGGAGTCAATCTTTGCGGCACGGCCAATTTCCCCGAACGGGACGAAGCGGATCGTCTGGCCGCACGGCTGGCCCGTTCCGGCTACAACACGGTGCGATTGCATCACTTCGACGCCCTGCTCGTGCGCAAGGGCGGGAAATCATACGAACTCGATCCGGCCCGGCTCGACCGGCTCGACTACTTCGTTGGCGCGCTCAAGAAACACGGGCTCTACCTCAATATCGATCTCTACTCCGAACGCGGTTTCCGCGACGACGAGTGGGCCGAATTTGGCCTGAAGCCATCCTCGAAGTATGTGTTCAAGGGGCTGGTGCCGGTCTCCGACGCCGCGTTTGCCACGTGGGCGCGCTATGCAAAAAATCTCCTTGCCCGGCGCAACCCGTACACCGGCCTGACCTGGGCCGAAGATCCCGCCCTGATCGGGATCTGCCCGATCAACGAGGACTCTCCGTACGCCCGGGTTCACTACGGTGAACTGGCTCCGTTGTACCGGCGCGCCTTTGAAGCATGGCGCAAACTTCCGGAGAACGCCGCCGCCATCCCGGCCGGAGAGACCGGTGAAAAAGAGGCCGTGGCGTACAACCGGTTTGTCTTTGAGCAGTGCATCCGCGCGGATCGCCGTATGGCCGAATACCTCCGCGGGATCGGTGTCAAAGCCCTGCTCACGGGCTCCAATCATCGCACGGTCCAGGGACTCGCGTATGCAAGGGAACACTACGATTATGTGGACAACCACCAGTACTGGGATCATCCCGTCTTCCCGAAAGGAGGCTGGCGACTTCCGCAAGCGCACACCCAGTTCAGCGCCATCCGCGGAGACCCGGCGCTGACGGCGGCTCCCGCATCGCGTCCGTATGGTCCGGGTGCCGGCGCGGCCTTTGCGCCGCGCGCGATCATGCCGACACGCGTGTTCGGGAAGCCCTTTACCGTGACCGAGTTCAATTATTGCCGTCCCAATGGCTATCGTGCCGAAGGGGCCGTCGTCATGCCGGCCTACGCCAGCCTCCAGGACTGGGACGCGCTCTACAATTTCCAGTATGCTTCCAGCCGGAAAACCGCGCTCGAAGGCGGTGCGGACAGCCGGTTCTCGATCGCGTGCGATCCGGTCAACCTCCTCGCCGACCGTCTGGGAGCCCTCCTTTTCCTGCGCGGCGATATCGCACCCGCCCGTGGGGCCGTCAGTTATGCCGTCCACCCGGAAGAGGCGTTTTCCGAAATCGGGAAACCTTTTCCCGACGGATTTTCCTATTGGGGCTTGGTCAAGCGTATCGGTTCCCACACCGGTGACGCGGCTCCTCTCTCCGTCGCCGCTTATGCGACAACTGCGGCGTCGGAAAATTCAATCGCCACGCAGCGCCGGTTCGTCAGCGACACCGGGCAGATCGACATGCGCACCGACGCCGGCACCCTGCGCGTCGTCACGCCGCGCAGCGAACTTTTCAGCTTGCCGGCGGGGGCCTCGGTCAAAGGTGAACATGTCATCGCCGGCAACGGGCCGTCATTCGGCGCGATCGCCGTCGTTTCGGTGGATCCGGAGTCCCGCCCGCTTGCGGAGAGCAGCCGCATCCTTGTCCTGCATCTCACCGATGCGCTGCCTTCGGGGATGACTTTCGCCGACGGGGATCGTCGCCTTGTCGAGGTGTGGGGCAATCTCCCCCACCTCGTGCGACGCGGATCGGCGACGCTCGACCTGAAGCTCGCTTCCGGCGATGCCTGGCGCGCGTGGGCGGTGGACGCATCGGGGAAGCGGTTGCGTGAAGTTGCGCTTGTTCATACCGTTTCGGCTGCCGGTGACAGCTGGCAACTCCGGATGGAGACGGTGACACCCGACGGCGTGCAACTGGCTTACGAACTGGTTAGGTAGTAGACAAATGAATACGGATACCCTCCTGCAATCCCCGCTTTTTGTCCGGCACACCGATCCGGCAACGGGAATCGAAAGCTTCATCCTTGCCGGGTCTCCGGCGACGGAGGGCCGACGCGAGGCGCCGCTCCGGCAGTCGTTCTATTACGTCAACCCGAGCCTGTCGGACGACTCGCGTTTCCTCTGGTTTTATTGCGCGTTTCCTCCCGCCGGCAGTGCGCATGGCGGGCGTACCCTGGGGGTTGCCGATTTCGAAAAACACCGGATTCATCATTTTCCCGAGACGCAGTTCACGCACGCTTCCCCCTGGATCGACGCCGCGACGGGGAACGTTTACTGGTGCAACGAAACCGGTATCTGGACGCGTTTGCCCGATCCGGCCGATCACGCCCGCCTGGCATGTCGTTTCGCCCCCGGGTTCCTTCGCGGGCGCGAGGTTCATCGCATCGCCACGCACCTCACGCGGACGTCCGATGGACGGGCCTTTGCCTTCGATGCGAAGATCGGCAACACCTGGTATGGCGGTCTCGCGCCTCTCCGCGGCAGGGGAGTCGACGAGGTCGGCGAGATTGGTGAGGGTGATATCTGGCACGCGCATACGATCGCCAACGACAATTTCAACCATGCCCAGGCCTGCCCGGCCGACGCTGGCCTGATCCTGTATGCAAATGATCATTACACGGATGGCGCGTCCGGCGCGGTGCACCGTTATCGCAACCGCATGTGGCTGCTCCGGCGAGGCGAGGCTCCGTTTCCTGTGTATCCTCAAGCCGTCCCGACGCTGTCCGGCGAACGTGTCCTGCACGGCAATCCGGACCGGCGTTCCCGTCACGGCCACGAATGGTGGAGCGCCGACGGGCGCCATATCTGGTACATTCACTACAACCGCGGAGTGGAGCGCGTGGCGCTGGCCGACGTGCTGGCGGCGCAGGCGGCCGGTGGCGCCAGGAATCCGCGAGCGGATCTGGTCTGGCCGCATCCGCTGCTTGCCCACGCGCATAGCAACGCCACCGACACCGCGCTGGTGCTCGACAGCCCGGTTGCCGACGACGGCGGAGCCAGCGGCTGGCGCGTGACGTTTGTAAATCTCGAAAGCGGGCGTGACATCGACATCGTCAGCAGGCAACCTGCGGCGCGGCCCTCCGATGCCCGCTATCATGTTCATCCCCACCCGCAGTTTTGCGTCGGCGACGAATTGATCTGTTTCACGACAACGGTGCACGGAGGACGCCCCGACGTGGCCTTCGCCCGCGTGGCCGATCTGGTTGCCCGGACGGCGTTATCATGACGGGAGCCGTTCCCCCGCCGGGGAGGGGCGGCCGGCCTCGTTCAGGATTTCAACTGAAAGCGCTGGATCACTTCCTTCGCCAGAAACCGGTAGGCGGTGGAGCCGGGCGAGGACGGGTCGTAGGCGAAGATCGTCTTGCCGAAGCTCGGCGCCTCGCTCAGGCGCACGGTGCGCGGGATCACGGTGTTGAAAATCTTGTCGGGCAGGTGCTGCTTCACCTCGTCCACGACCTGCCGCGAGAGGTTGGTGCGGATGTCGAACATCGTCATGACGATGCCTCCCAGTTCGAGGCCGCCGTTGACGCCGGCGTCCTTGATGCGTTCGACGTTGCGCAGGATCTGGCCGAGGCCCTCCAGCGCCATGTATTCGCACTGGAGCGCGATGAGCAGGTAATCGGCGGCGGCGAGGCTGTTCATCGAGAGCATGCCCATCGAAGGGGGGCAGTCGATGATGATGGCGCGGAACCGGTCGCTGGCGCGCACGGGTTCCAGGATGGTGCGAAGGCGGGCGAGGTAGTTTTCGGACTGGGCGATCTCGATCTCGGCGGCGGCGAGGTCTTCCTCGCAGGGGATCAGCGAGAGGTGCGGGTACGCCGTCCCGGTGATCATCTCGAGCGCCGTGCTCTCGCCGCGCAGCGGACCGTACAGGCTGCGGCCTTCCTGTTTCTCGACGCCGATGGCGCTGGTGGCATTGGCCTGCGGATCGAGGTCGATGAGGAGCGTGGGAATCTTTTTCTCGGCGAGGGCGGCGGAGAGATTGACGGCGGTCGTGGTCTTGCCGACGCCGCCTTTCTGGTTGGCGATGGTGAAAATGGTCGAGGACATGACGGTGGAAGCAGGGTGGTGTGCGGGAGATGCCGGGTGGCGCGCGGGAGGAGCGGGAGGCGGACAAAAAATGAACACACCATAACGCACACCCCGCCCGCGCGGTGCAAGACGCTTGATGCGAACCGGTCCCGCGACCCCCGGAAAATACGCGCCCGGCCTGCCGGCGATCATCCCAAGTCGTTGGATTGACACAGCCCGCCACGCTCCGCTTAAGTGACCAATTCATTCAAGAAAACCCGACTTTACATGACTACGGAAGACGTTGCTGCGCTGATCGCCAAGAACCCGGCCCTGAAAACGGCCAAAGCCAAGCTGGAGACCATGAAATCCGGCTCCTGGTGCATCCACTCGAGCTGGGGATTCGGCCAGATCCAGTCGTATGACGCTGACAAGCAGCGCCTTATTATCGATTTCGAAGGCAAGAAAGGTCATCCGATGGACCCGGTCTTCTGCGTCAAGACGCTCGAGGTCCTGCCCGCCAACCACCTTCTCGTCCGCAAGCAGACCGAGACCGAAAAAATCAACAAGCTCATCGCCGAGGACCCCGCGCAGCTCTTCGTCGAGGGCCTCGAGGCCTATCCGAATCAGGCCGCCACCGGCATCGAAATCGAGTCCGTCCTCGCCCAGGTCGTGGGCGCGGAGAAGTTCAAGCGCTGGTGGAGCTCCGCCAAAAAGATCGTCCTCAAGGACCCCCGCGTCGGCCTGCCGCTCAAGAAAACCGAGTGTTATTACATCCGCGAGACGCCCATTTCCAACGAGGATGAAATCCTCGAGTTCTTCAACGGCACCCGTTCCGCCCGCCGCCGCATCAAGCTCGCCGAGGAGCTCCTCGCCGCCGCCGACAAGAAGGGCACCAACCCCGAGACCATCCAGGCCGTGCTCACCGGCATCGCCGCCGCGGTCAAGGATTCCAACCAGCTCACGCCTGCCGAACGCCTCTACGGCGCCTCCGTGCGCGACGAACTCGCCAAACTCGCCGGCCAGGACCCCGCCACCTTCGAGCCCACGCAGTCCTCGCTCATCGCCAACGCCCGCGACCTGCCGCACATCGTCGAGACGATTCCCGTGCAGTTCCAGTCCCGCCTGCTCGAACTCATCAAGGAGACCTTCCCGATCGAGCACCGCGACATCATTTTCAACCTCCTCAAGATCTCGCAGGGCAAGTTCACCACCGAGTGCATCAACTTCCTCGTCGAGAACGGCTACGGCGACGAGCTCGCCGACTCGCTCAAGCGCTGGCAGATCGAGCAAAACCTCCGCGCTCCCGTCCTCCTCTGGATCGTCAAGAACCGCCACTCCAAGAAATTCGCGCGCATCCTCGGCGAGCTCATCACGCCGCGCCTGCTCAGCTCTGTCTTTTACGCGATCGACTACGAGGCCCTCCAGGCCGCCAGCGCCCGCCGCATCCCGCTCGCCGAAATCCTCAGCGACGACACCGAGCTCATCCCCGACCTCCTCGCGGCGGCCGACACCGAGACGGCCCGCGATCTCGCCAACACGCTCCTCCTCAACCAGGGTTTCGAGGATCTCACCAAGAAGTCGCTCCTCGCCCGTTTCATCAAGCTGTTCCCCTCCATCCAGTCGCTCGTCGCCGGCGACGCCGAGGGCAAGGAAGAGCAACTCCTCGTCTCCCGCGAGAGCTACGAGCGCAAGCGCGAGGAGTACGAGACCATCGTTTCCAAAAAAATCCCGGAGAACAGCAAGGCCATCGCCACCGCCCGCGAGCACGGCGACCTGAAGGAAAACTCCGAGTACAAGATGGCCAAGCAGGACCAGCAGATCCTCATGGCCCAGAAGGCCCTCCTGGAAAAAGACCTCAGCCGCGCCCGCATCACCGATTTCAAGGACGCTCCCGCCGACAGCATCGGTGTCGGCAACATCGTCGACCTCAAGATCGGCTCCACCGGCAAGACCGTCACCTATACGCTTCTCGGCGCCTGGGACAGCGTGCCCGAGCAGAACATCATCGCCTACAAGACGCCGCTCGGCCAGGCGCTGCTCGGCAAACGTTCCGGTGACACCGTCAAGGTCAAGATCGGCGCCGCCGAGGAGTCGTACACCGTGACCGGTATCCGCCGTTACGCGACCGCGAGCTGATTGGTTCCGCGGCCGGTTCCTTCCGGCGCGACCCTTCGACAGCTCTTCCTCCTCCTGCCCTGCCGTGAAATACCGGCGGGGCTTTTCTTTGTTCCGAACCGTTTGCGGCGAATTTCCTGCGCCCGCCGGCCGCTTCCTGCAAAAATCCCCTTTCCGCTCACGCGCGAAACCTGTTAGCGATTTTGTCCTTTCACGCCTTTTCCCGCCCGGTTTCCGCTTTTTCTGTTTTTTTTCTGCCGAACCACATGGCCATCCGCCTTCACGACTCCCTCTCCCGCGAAACCCGCGAACTCCGTCCCTCGCAGCCCGACGGCGTTTTCCGTTTCTACAACTGCGGCCCCACCGTCTACGCGGCTGCCCACATCGGCAACTTCCGGACTTTTGTCGTGAATGACCTCCTCCGCCGCCTGCTCGAGATCGAATTCGGGCCGGAAAAAGTCCGCCACGTGCGCAACCTCACCGACGTCGACGACAAGACCATCCGCCGCTCCCGCGAGGAGCACCGCGCGCTGGCCGACGTCACCCGCCAGTGGACGGAAAAATTTCACGCCGACTGCGCCGCGCTCGGCTGCCTGCCGCCGCACGTCGAGCCCGCCGCCACCACGCACATCCCCGAGCAGATCGACATGATCGCCGTCCTCGAGCGCAAGGGCCACGCCTACCGCGCCGCCGACGGCTCCGTGTATTTCAAGGTCAGCTCCTTTCCCGGCTACGGCGCGCTCTCCCGCGTGAAGGAACGCGAGCTCAAACCCGGCTCCGCCCTCGCCGCCGCCAAGGCCGCCCACGATGCCGACGAGAAGGAAGACGGCTCCGACTTCGCGCTCTGGAAAGCGCACAAGCCCGAGGACGGCGACGTTTTCTGGCCCAGCCCTTGGGGCCAGGGCCGGCCCGGCTGGCACATCGAGTGCAGCGCCATGAGCAAAAAACACCTCGGCGACACCATCGACCTGCACACCGGCGGGGTGGATCTCCTCTTCCCGCACCACGAAAACGAAATCGCCCAGAGCCAGTGCTGCAACGGCACCCTCTTCGCGCACCACTGGTATCACAGCGAGCACCTCCTCGTGGACGGCAAGAAGATGAGCAAGTCGCTCAACAACCTCTACACGCTCGACCAGCTCCGCGGGATGGGGCACACCCCGGCCGCGCTCCGCTACGCGCTCCTCGCCGGCCACCCGCGCAAGCAGCTCAACTTCACGCTCGATTCGCTCCACGCCGCCGAGAAAGCCCTCGCCACGCTCCGCGCCTTCCGCGCCCGGCTCGAAAAGCGCAACACCCACCCTGCCGCCCCCGCCAGCGCCCGGTTCGACGCCGTCCTCGTCGCCCTTCACGAAGACCTCAACACCCCCGCCGCCCTCGGCGCGCTTTTCGGCGAGATCAACAGCTACGACCACAAACCCGCCACGCACGGCGACCTCGCCGCCTTCGACCGCGTCGTCCTGCACGCCTTCGGCTTCGATCTCGCGCCCCCGCCTGCGGCCCCTGCCGCCGAGGCGCCTGCCGACGTCACCGCCCTCGCCGAAAAGCGCTGGGCCGCCAAACAGAAAAAGGATTTCGCCGCCGCCGACGCTCTCCGCGCCGAACTTGCCGCCGCCGGCTGGGCGATGCTCGACCGCAAGGACGGCTACTCGCTGGAGCCGGCCAGAAAATGATGCGCCGGCGGGAGGCCGGAGTGTAATCGGAAGTGGTGGTGGCATGGGCATCCTTGCCCATGAAGTGGCACGGGCTTCCAGCCCGTGTTCTGCGGGCGTCCCGCCCGCCTCCACTCTTACTCTTTCTCGTTCTCTCACTTTTTCTCCGGATCGTACTCATTCTCGTACTCCTTCTCTTTCTCGTACTCGTGCTGCGGCGCGCCGTGCGAGTGCCGTGCGAGTGGCCGGAGCAGGAGAACGATCAGGAGAAAGAGAAGGAGAACGAACCCGGACCGGAGAAAGAGAACGAGAAAGAGTACGAGAACGATTCCGGCGTGGCACGGGCTTCCCGCCCGTGTTCCGGAAGGCGGCGCTTTGCGCCGTCCACGGGCAAGGATGCCCGTGCCACTTTTTATTCACCACTTTCCAATTACTCCGACCGGCACGTTCGCCAAATGCGACATGGACAGCACGCCGGATACCGCTTGTAAGATGTCGTCCAGTGCCTGCCCGGTTACATCCTTCCATTATCCCGGCCAGCGGTCCCGACGCCTCCGGCGACGTGATTGACCGGGAAACGCGCCAGCCCCCGGTGTGGCGCGAGTATGCGGAGGTGTTGCTCGTGATCGCGGCCATCACGACCGTCGCGTGGTTCGTGCCGGTCGATTACCGCGTCTTCGGCGACATCTATCTGCTGGCGGTGATCGTGCTGTGCCTGCGCGTGAGCCGGTGGGCGATCCTCTTTGCCAGCGTGGCGAGCGTGGTCGCGTGGAATTTTGTCATCGTGCCCCCCCGCATGGCGTTTTCCCAACTCTATCTGCACGACAGCATGTTTCTCGGCACGTATTTTGTGGTGGCGATTGTGGCCGGTCAGCTGACCGCCCGGCTTCGCGAGAAGGAACAGCAGGAAAGGCAGCGGGAGCAGCAGGCCACGGCGATGTTTCACCTGACCCGCGCTCTGGGCAGCGCGCGCACGCTTGACGAAGCGGTCGACGTGGCGCTCCGCCAGGCCGACACCCTGTTCGGAGCACCCACCGCCCTGTCGCTGCTGGGCAACAACGGCCGCCTCGCGCTTCATCCGGCCAGTTCGTTTCCTCTCGATGAGCGGGAGCTTGCCCTGGCCGAATCGGCCTGCCGCGAAGCCGGAGCGGAAGAACAACCCGCCCCCGCCTTGCCGCACGGGCAGGGGGCGCATCTCGCGGTGAGGCGGGGGCAAACCGTGTTCGGTGTCTTTTCCGTCCAGTGGTCCCGGCGCGGGGCGGACATGCCGCCGAAATACCGGAAACTGATGGAGGTTTTTGTCGGGCAGATCGGCCTTCTCGTCGAGCGTGAGCAGTTCCGGGCCGCCAGCGAACGCGAAAAACTGCTGGCCGAATCGGAGCGCATGCACCGCACGTTGCTCGACAGTGTTTCCCACGAACTGAAGACGCCGGTCGCCGTGCTGCGGTCGGCCGCCGAAGGCCTCGCGAGGGAAAAGGGCGCGCGGCGCGAAATCCTCGCGCAGGAAATCCGCACCGCCGCCCGCAGGCTCGACCACCTCGTCGCCAACCTGCTCGACCAGACTCGCCTCGACGCCGGCCGGCTCAGGCTGCGGCTCGACTGGTGCGACGTCCACGACCTGATCGGCGCCGCCCGGCGCGCGGTGGGCGAGGGCCTGACGACCCGGCCGCTGACGATCGCGGTCCCTGCGGACATGCCGCTCTTCATGGCCGACGCGGTCCTGATGGAGCACGTGCTGTCCAACCTCCTGCTCAACGCCCTGCATCACACCCCGGCCGGCACCGCCATCTCGGTGTACGCCGGCATGGAAAAACGGGAGCCCGGCGGCGAATGCGTCTTTGTCACGGTTGCCGACCGCGGCCCCGGGCTCGCTCCGGAATCCCGGGCGAAGCTGTTCCAGAAATTCGAACGGGGCGACCATGCGCGCGCCGGCGGCCTCGGGCTCGGCCTGTCGATCGTCCGCGGTTTTATGCTCGCCCAGGGAGGCGACGTCGTGGCTGATGACAACCCGGGCGGCGGCGCCCGTTTCATGATCTATCTTCCCCACAAGGTTCACGAATCGGTCCCTCACGAATGAATGAGCAACCTTCCCCGTCCTCCGTCCTGATCATCGACGACGAAACCCAGATCCGCCGGCTGCTGCGGTTCACGCTCGAAGACGCGGGCTATGCCGTCAGCGAGGCCGAGGCCGGCCGGCCGGGCCTCGTGGAGGCCGCCCATCACCCGCCGGATGTGATCGTCCTCGATCTCGGGCTGCCGGACATGTCGGGCATCGACGTGCTCCGGCGGCTGCGCGAATGGAGCCAGACACCGGTGCTCGTCCTCTCGGTGTTCGGGGAGGAAAGCCGCAAGATCGAGGCGCTCGACGCCGGGGCCGACGACTACCTGATCAAACCTTTCGGCGGAGGCGAACTCCTGGCGCGGCTGCGCGCCTTGCTGCGGAGAACCCGGCCCAGCGAGGCGCCCTCGGTCATCCGTTTCGGCACGGTCGAAATCGACCTGACCGATCGCCGGGTAACCAAGGACGGCGAAACCGTGAAACTCAGCGCCAAGGAGTACGCCCTCCTGCGTCTTCTGGCGACGCATCGTGACAAGGTGCTCACCCACCGGCAGATTCTCGCCGACGTCTGGGGACCGGAAGCGGAGGGGCAGACGCACTATCTCCGTGTATTCATGATGAGACTACGAAAGAAGATCGAGGACGAGCCCGACTCCCCCCGGCACCTCCAGACGGAGTCGAGCATCGGTTACCGCCTCGTGAGCGATCCGGGCTGAAGCGCGCTCACCCTCCGTCCCGTCCCTCCCCCCCCTGCATTCCGCCTTTCTGCGGCGAAGCCGCCTTGGAGTGCGGCAGCAACTGACATCACATTGAGTCGCACCCCTTCGTTATCTCCTGGGCGATGGATTGAAGGTTTTTGAGTAAAAGGCTGTTAACCAGACAGTCCTGGATCAGGGAAAATGGGCCGAAGCGGGAAGACTGACGCCCCGGATTGTGAAGCGGGAACGGGTCGATCTGTTATTTTAAGATAAACGAAAAATAAACAGCAATATCTGCGCAGCGGCGGGAAAGTGATTCTGTCATCCTGAAAACCGCTCTCCGGCTGATCGGAAGCGGACTCATGTTATGATCACCATTCCTGACACTGTTTACGGTGCTGTTATTATCAGTATCATCGATTTTTTTCTCAGTTTTGTCATCATCACCTTCATCGGTGTGGTGCTCCGGCTGCTTCCGCTCGTGAACCGGCGCTGGAAGATCGACGAGGCGAAACTCCGCAGCGGGCACTGAGCCCGGGCGGCATGGCATGAACAGCAAGGCCCGGAGGCACGGCAGCCGGGCCGGAAGCACACGACATCTTTATGTTTAACCAACTCACATCCTTGTTGGAGTCCCTCATGTCCCAGACGGGCATCGCGCATTTCTGGTGGGGGAATCTGGTGATGATCGCGATCGGCGCCACGATGGTGTTTCTGGCGATCGTCAAGAAATACGAGCCGTTCCTGCTGCTCGGCATCGGATTCGCCTGCATCGTGGTGAACGTTCCGGGTTCGGATCTGGTTCTCCCCGGCGGGCTGTTTCACTACGCCTATCAGGGCGTGAGCCTGCTGATCGTGCCTCCGCTGATCTTTCTCGGCGTCGGGGCGATCACCGATTTCGGTCCGATGATCGCCAACCCGAAGCTGGTGCTGCTGGGCGCCGGCGCGCACCTGGGCATCTTTGTCGCGCTGATCCTCGCCAAGGCGATCGGCTTCTCGCTGGAGGAGGCCGGGGCGATCGGCATCATCGGCGGCGCGGACGGACCGATGGCGATTTTCGTCACCATGAAACTCGCCCCGCACCTGCTGCCGCAGATTTCCGTCGCCGCCTACTCCTACATGGCGCTGATGCCGTTGATCCAGCCGCCGGTCATGCGCCTGCTGACCACCAAGGAGGAGCGGGAGATCAGCATGAAGCAGATGCGCCCGGTCAGCCGGCTGGAAAAGATCCTCTTCCCGATCGTGATCGCGGTGATCGTCAACCTCTGTTTCCCGCCGGTCGCCCCGCTGGTGACGATGCTGATGCTCGGCAACCTGCTGCGCGAATCCCTCCTCGTCGGCCGCCTCGCCGAGACCGCCGGGGGCACGCTGCTCAACGTGATCACGCTCGTCCTGACTGCCGCCATCGGCTCCACCATGACCGCCGACACGTTTCTCACGGCCAAGACCCTGCAGATTATCACCCTCGGTCTGATCGCCTTTGTTTTCGGCACGGGCTCCGGGGTGCTGACGGCCAAGATCATGAATCTCTTCCTCAAGCAGAAGATCAACCCGCTGATCGGCTCGGCCGGCATTGCCTCGGTGCCGATCGCGGCTCGCGTTTCCCACCAGGTCGGCATCCAGGCCAATCCCCGGAATTATCTGATCTACCATGCGATGGGTCCGAATCTCGCGGGCGTGTTCGGCACCGCGATTTCCGGCGGCATCCTGCTGGCCCTGCTGGGCGTGCACTGAGCCGGAGCCCGGGGGCGCGGTCGCGTCGCTCCCGGCAAGCGGATTGACATCGAATCGTTCCGGTGGCGGTCTGTTCCTTCGCCCCTGCAATTGTAGGCAGGGGCATTTTTTGCCATGTCCATGACACCGCTCGAAGAAATCCGCCACTCGTCCGCGCACATCCTTGCGACGGCCATCCTCCGCCTCTTCCCCGAGGCCAAGCTCGACATCGGCCCGCCGACCGACAGCGGTTTCTACTACGACATCGATCTCGATCACAAACTCACGCTCGACGACCTCGCCCGCATCGAGGCCGAGATGAAAAAAGTCATCGACGAAAACCAGCCCTTCCGTCGCACCGAAGTCAGCCGCGAGGAAGCCGTCGGGATCATCAAAAAAATCGGCCAGGAACGCTACAAGCTCGGCCGCCTCGCCGACATCCCCGAAGGCGAAGCCATCTCGTTTTACCAGAACGGCGAGTTCATCGACCTGTGCGCCGGCACCCACGTCCGCTACACCAAGCAGGTCAAGGCGTTCAAACTCCTCTCCATCGCCGGCGCGTACCATCGCGGCGACGAGAAAAACAAACAGCTCCAGCGCATCTACGGCACCGCCTTCGCCACCAAGGACGAACTCGCGCAGTTCCTCGAACGCCAGGAACAGGCCAAGCTCCGCGACCACCGTAAACTCGGCCGCGACCTCAAGCTCTTCCACATCGACGAAGACGTCGGCCAGGGCCTCATCCTCTGGACCCCCGCCGGCTCCGTCGTGCGCCAGGAACTGCAAAACTTCATCAGCGAGGAACTCCGCAAACAGGGTTATTCGCAGGTCTTCACGCCGCACATCGGCAAGCTCGCGCTCTACAAGACCTCCGGCCACTTCCCCTACTACAAGGACGCGCAATTCCCCGCGATCATCGAGCCGGACCAGCTCGCGCAGATCAGCGAGGCCGGCTGTAGTTGCGCGGAAATGACCGCGCGTCTCGAAGCCGTCTCTCCCGCCTTCGCCGCGCAGCTCAACGAGCGGACCGGCTCCACCCTGATCGGCGCCGACCGGATCAAGGACCCGACCGAATTGCTCGACGGCTTCCTCCTGAAGCCGATGAACTGCCCGCACCACATAAAAATCTTTGCGTCGCAGCCGCACTCCTACCGCGACCTTCCCGTGCGGCTCGCCGAGTTTGGCACCGTCTATCGCTGGGAACAATCCGGCGAACTCAACGGCATGACCCGCGTCCGCGGTTTCACGCAGGATGACGCCCACCTCTTTTGTACCGAGGAGCAGATCGCGCAGGAAATCCAGGGCTGTCTCGCGCTCGTCAAGATCGTGCTCACCACGCTCGGCATGGCCGACTACCGCGTGCGCGTCGGCCTGCGCGACCCCGATTCCAACAAATACACCGGCGCCGCCGAAAACTGGGACAAGGCCGAAGCCGCCTGCCGCACCGCCGCGCAGACCCTCGGCGTGCCCTTCACCGAGGAACCCGGCGAAGCCGCGTTCTACGGGCCGAAGATCGACTTCGTCATCAAGGACGTGATCGGCCGCGAGTGGCAGCTCGGCACCGTGCAGGTGGACTACAACCTGCCCGTCCGCTTCGATCTCAGCTACATCGGTCCCGACAATCAGGCTCACCGTCCTGTGATGATTCACCGTGCGCCCTTCGGTTCGATGGAGCGTTTTTGCGGTGTGCTCATCGAGCATTTTGCCGGCGACTTCCCGGTGTGGCTTGCGCCCGAGCAGGTGCGCATCCTCCCGATTTCCGACAAGGTCGCGGAGTATTCACAAAAACTCTACACGGAGCTTCGTGAAGCCGGCGTGCGCGTCGTCCTCGACAGCGACAGCGACAAGATCGGCGCCAAGCTCCGCCGCGCGGAGCTGGCAAAAATCCCGTACATGATCGTGGTAGGCCAGAAGGAAGCCGAAGCCGGCGCGATCAGCGTCCGCAGCCGTGCGAAAGGCGACGAAGGCACAAAAACCTTTGCCGACTGGAAACCGCGCCTCCTCGAGGAAATCCGCACCCGCGCCCTGCCGGTGAAGGTCGAGAAAAAAGCCTGACCGCTACCGGGCGGGAAGTGGCGCGGGCGTCCCGCCCGCCGTGGGAGCGGCGGCATTCCTGCCGCTGCGACGAGGCGCAACGCGCCTCGCCTCCGAACCGTGCGAACCGTGCGACGCTGCGCGTCGTCCAGCGGTCTGGAGACCGCCGCTCCGATGTCCGGCGGCCCGGTCAGGGGCCATTGGCGGCGCCGGGTGGCTTGAAGGCCACCGCAAACCACACTGCTGCCAGAATCAGGGCGAAGCTCACCGCATAGTTCCAGGTCAGCCGTTCCTTCAGCACCAGCCAGGCAAAGCCGACGAAGACGGTCAGGGTGATCGCTTCCTGGAGGATCTTGAGCTGATAGCCGGAAAAAGTCCCCGTGAGGTACCCGGCGCGGTTGGCCGGCACCATCAGGCAGTATTCGAAAAACGCGATGGCCCAGGAGACAAGAATCACGGTGAACACCGGGCGTCCTTCGAGCCATTTGAATTTGAGGTGCCCGTACCACGCCAGCGTCATGAAGACATTGGACGCGAAGAGTAAAAGAATGGTTTTCATGCAGTCGACCGACAGGAGGACATGGAAGCGTGATGCCGCTTTCCCTGACCGTCGCCAAGCCGGGATTGGCCACGGTTTCCCGTTTTCCCGCCAACGGCGAATGCCATGCGTTCCTGGTGACGGCGTCAGGCTACCGTCCTGGGCAAGCGGGCGGGCAGGACCGTGAGGCCGGCTTTGCGGGCGACGGCGCGCTGGCGGTCGTCGAACGAGGCGAACTCGCGACTCCCGATTACCAGCGCCGCCGCCACATGCAGCAGGTCAAGGCTGCGGCATTTCGTGGTCACGGCGTGCGCCTTCGACAATTCTTCGGCGCGACGGAAAACCGCCGGCAGATCATAGGCGGGACGCTCGTAGCGCCCCTCGTCGATATCGTCCTGAAAGTCGTCCAGCGCGGCGGTCATGTCTGCGGCGGAGAGTTCGCCGCGACTGTGTTTCAGGCGGATGGCGTTGCGGATTTCGAGTTCCTGGAAATGCGTGAGCGGCAGCGGGGCGGAGGTGCGCAGGACGATGGCATCGGCTTCATCCGAGTTGCTTTCCGTGGCGTAGGTTTTGAGCAGAATCCCCGTATCGATATAGGTGCCGGTTGGCAGGGCCATCAGTATTCGCCCCTCCCTTCATCGACGATTTCGGAGAGCGGTTTTCCGGGAGGCGGTCCATCGGGAAATATCCGCCTTCGCCGCGCAGCAAAATCCGGCCACTCCACTTTTTTCTTTTTGCGGGCGGCGGGTCTGAGCGTGGCGAAGGATTGCCCGCGGCGGGTGATCGTGACGGATTCGCCGTCCTCGATCCATCGGGAAACACGGGCAAAATTGTTGCGAAGATCGGCGACGGTGGCGGTTCTCATGATGAGAGATGATCTATCATACATAACCCGCCGTCAAGCGGTGCGTCCCGGATCGAAAGGGGAGCGGCGCGGGCGTCCCCGCCGACGCCCGTTTCTACAGCCACTCGCCGAATTTTTTGATGTAGACGCGTTTCAGTATCTGCATGAGCGCACAATAGCCGAAAAGCGTCGCGGCCAGGAACAGCCAGTAGCCGGGCGGCAGGGCTTCGAGGTCCACGGCGCGGCCGAGTGCAGTGAACGGCAACAGGCAGCCGGTCGCCATCACCAGGCCGGTGAGAAGAAGCACCGGACGCGCGGCCGTCGCCTGCACGAAGGGGATCTTTTCGGTGCGGATCAGATGCACGATCAGCGTCTGCGTGAACAGCCCGGCGACAAACCACCCGGATTGGAACAGGTGCTCCTTTTCCGCCGTATTGGCCCCGAAAACAAACCACAGGCCGAGAAAGATCAGAATGTCGAAAATGGAGCTGACCGGGCCGATGCGCACCATGAAGCGCGTGATGCCGGCGGCGGACCATTTGCGCGGGCGCTTCATCCAGGAGTCATCCACCGTGTCCCAGGGGATGGAAAGCTGCGAGAGATCGTAGAGGAGGTTCTGGATGAGGAGATGGATCGCCATCATCGGCAGGAAGGGCAGGAACGTGCTGGCGACGAGCACGCTGATGGCGTTGCCGAAGTTGGCGCTCGTGGTCATCTTGAGGTATTTCATGATGTTGCCGAACACGCGGCGGCCTTCGACCACACCGCGCCCGAGCACGAGCAGGTTTTTTTCGAGGAGGATGATGTCGGCGGCCTCGCGGGCGACGGCGGCGGCACCCTCGACGGAAATGCCGACGTCGGCTTCACGCAGGGCGGGAGCGTCGTTGATGCCGTCGCCCATGAAGCCGACGGTGTGGCCGGCTTTTTTGAGCGCGGCGACGACGCGGGCTTTCTGCGCGGGTTCGAGCTTGGCGAAGAGCGTGGTGTGGCCGGTGGCGGCTCGCAGGGCGTCGTCGTCGAGCGTGTCGATGTCGGCGCCGGTAAGAGGCTGACTGGCGTCGAGTCCGACTTCGCGGCAGATGCGGCGGGCCACGCGGGTGCTGTCGCCGGTGAGGATCTTGACCGCGATGCCGTGGTCCTGAAGGAGGCGGAGGGCGGGTGCGGCGGTCTCCTTGGGCGGATCGAGAAAGGCGATGTAACCGGAGAGGATGAGGCCGGTTTCGTCGTCGGCGGTGAAGGCGCCGGGTGGTTTGTCGATGGCTTTGTAAGCGACGGCGATGATGCGCATGCCGTCGTCGTTGAGTTTGTCGCGCAGGGCCTTGAGGCGGGCGCGGCGGGCGTCGGTCAGCGGATGGGTCCGGCCTTCCAGATCGGCCTTGTCGCAGATGGCGAGCATTTCCTCGACGGCGCCTTTGCAGACGAGGAGGGTGGGGCCGCCGCCGGGGCGGCGGATGAGGACGGACATGCGGCGGCGGGTGAAGTCGAAGGGGATTTCGTCGAGCGGGGTGCAGGCGGCGGCGGCTTCGCGGAGACCGAGCTGGCCGGCTTTTTCGATGATGGCGTGGTCGATGAGGTTTTTGAGGCCGGTCTGGAAACGGCTGTTGAGGTAGGCGTGTTCGAGGACGCGGCGGGCGGAGCGGCCTTCGGGATCGAGGTGACGGATGAGGGCGACGCGGTTCTGGGTGAGGGTGCCGGTCTTGTCGGTGCAAAAGACATCCATCGCGCCGAAGCTTTGCATGGCGCCGAGGCGTTTGACGATGGTCTGGTGGCGGGCCATGGCGACGGCGCCGCGGGCGAGGTTGGTGTTGACGATCATCGGCAACATCTCGGGAGTGAGGCTGACGGCGACGGCGACGGCGAAGAAGAAGGACTCGAGCCAGTCGCCCCGGTCGATGAAGTTGAGGAGAAAGACAACGGGCGCCATGACAAGCATGGCGCGGATAAGGGTGCCGCTGACCTGGTTGACACCCAGATCGAAGGCGGTTTCGGGACGGCGTGTGGCAAGGATGGCGGCGATGGCGCCGAGGCGGGTGCGGGGTCCGGTGGCGAGGACGAGGGCGGTGCCTGCGCCGCTGACCACGCTGCTGCCCATGAAACAGAGGTCGGCAGCGTCGGGGGTGTCGGGGTTTGGTTTGGCGTTCAGGGTTTGGGGTTCAGGGTTGTCGGCGGGCGGACCGCTTTTGTTAGCGAAAACTCTGAACTCCGAACGCTGAACCCTGAATTTTTCCACCGGGAGGGATTCGCCGGTGAGGAGGGACTGGCTGACAAAGAGGTGGCGCGAGTCGAGGAGGCGGACGTCGGCGGGAATCATGTCGCCGGCGGAGAGTTTGACGACGTCGCCGGGGACGAGTTCCTCCAGGGGGATTTCGGCGGCGACGGCATCGCCTCCGGCGGGGCGGCGGAGGACGGTGACGGTGTTGCGGACGAGTTTGCGCAGGGAATCGGTCTGGACGAGGGAGCGGCGTTCCTGCCAGAAGCGTACGCCGGTGGCCATGGCGGTCATGGTCAGCATGACGGTGGCGGCCTTGAGGTCGTCGGTCAGCCAGGAGATGGCGCCGAGAAAAAGAAGGACATAGTTGAAGGGGTTTTTGAAGGCATGCCAGAGAAGGGCTGGCCAGGCGGGCGTGGTGTGCGGGGTGGCGATGTTGCGGCCGTGGGTGGCGAGTCGCTCGCGGGCCTGCGCCCACGAGAGGCAGGGGAGGGAGCCCGGGTCTGGCATCCGGTGTCCGGAGTTGTCGGCGTTCGGGTGGTGCACGTTTGCGGACACTCAAAGCGGCGACCTCCGGATACTGAACCCCAAATTTCAGTCCGGCCGTCCCTGGCAGGCGCGGACGATTTTCCAGAAGAGTGCGGTGAGGCGGCGCAGGGGGCGAGTCAGGGTGACCCGGAGGTTGCGGCTTTTGAGAAAGTTTTCATACCACGCCGCCTGCCCGGGCGGGAGAGGGCTGTCGCCGTGGCGTATCCATCCTTTGATTACAGCGGAATGGTCGACCCGCATGAGGAGGCGCTTGGAAAAGCGGGGGAGGAAGCGGGTGCGAAGGGCGGACTGGAAGTCGATGATGGCAGGAGAGGCGTCGGTTGGCGAGGGGCAGGCGCAGGGCCGGATGCAGGGGCGGTAGGGGGGACGGAGCGGGAGGCCGCCGTGGGGGATCCGCGGGGAGCATCGGGCTCCCCGCGGCGTTTCGCGGGCTGATTCGTGTTGTGGCTGTGGCGGCGCAAGGGAGGCCGGGTGGTCACGAACGTTGGCGCGGGCAGGGTGACCGCGACGGGTCGAATGCGTCCGCAGGGAGGAATCTCCGGCCCGTACCGGGTGGAGGGTGAGTCCCTCGATGGCAGGCCGGGAGGCTCCGCGCTACGGTTTCGGCGGGACGAGCCGGGCCTCAGAATTTGAACAGCGCGCCGAGGCTGTAAGCCAGGTCGCCGCCTTCGAGCCACGAGATTCTGGCCGTGGCGGCGAGGTCGCGGGTGAACCAGTAACTGGCCTGGCCGGTGCCGCTCCAGAGGCTGGGGATGTGTTTGTCGAGACCATCGGACCAGGCGGCGTAAGCGAGGAGGCTGATGCTGGAGCCGATCGTGTATTCGGCACCGGCGCGGAGGCGTCCGTACCAGTCGTCCTTGCTCACGGCGTCGCCCCAGGTGTAGCCGAGGTCGGCGCCGGCGAAGGCCCGGAGGTTGGGGGCGACATCGAACCAGGTGTTGAGGCCGGCTTCGGCCGTCTGGACTTCACGGCTGGTGTGGCCGTCTTCCCACGAGTAGCTGTAGCGGAAGAGGGCGTCGAGGTCGGTGGTGATGGGCAGGTTGAAGCCGAGTGCGCCGCCGTAGACGCTGTTCAGGCCGTCGATGTCGTAATACTCCGCATCGGCGGAGAGATACCGCTGGCCGAAGAGGGAAGCGGTGTTGCTTTTCGTGATGGTTTGCGCGTGGAGGGCTCCGGCCATGGCAAGGGCGAGGAGCGCGGTCAGGATCTTTTTCATGTCTGTCCGGTGGTTTGTGGTTGTTGGTTTGTCGGTTTCCGGACGGCCTCGAATCGCACGGGGTGCAGGGTGGCCGGCCGGGTGGTTCGGCGGCAGATTGGGGGAGACGGAGACAGACGCACAAGGATCCGAACCTGACGATTTGTTCAGGTTTGCGCTGGCGGGGTGGCGGGAGGCGAGGCGGGAAGGCGGAGGGTGAAGCAGGCGCCCTGGCCGGGGGAACTGGCGAGTTCGATGGTGCCGTACAAGCGTTCGATGGCGGTGCGGGCGATGCAGAGTCCGAGGCCGGATCCGCCGCCGGAGAGGGCGGTGTGGTCGCGGGCGCGGCTGGCGTCGATCCGGTAAAACCGTTCGAAGATGCGGAGGTGGTGTTCGGGCGCGATGCCGGGCCCCTGGTCGGTGATGGCAATGCTGATCGTGCCGGCGCCGGCCGGGCTGGCGGTGGTGCTGCGGGAGGGGGAAGCGGCAAACGGAGGGCCGCGGCGGACGGCGATGTGCACGACGGAGCGGGGAGGCGAGTGGCAGATGGCGTTGTGGAGGATGTTGGTGAAGGCGTGGTCGAGGAGAGCGGGGTCGGTGACCAGCGTGAGGTCGGAGGGACAGTCGAGCTCCATGTGTTGCGCTTTTTCCTCGGCGAGGATCCGCAGGTTGTCGCACAGCGTGGCGAGGTGGTCGGCAAGAGGGAGGGAACGGGGGTGGAGGACGAGGGTGTCGCTTTCGAGGCGGGCGAGGCGCAGGAGGCGTTCGAGGAGGCTGTTCATGCGGAGCGAGGCCTCGAGCATGATTTCCAGGGCGGCGCGGAGCTGGACGGGGTTGGCAACGGCATCGGGAGAATCGCCGGCGGCGCGGAGGGCGACTTCGCCGGTGGTGCGCAGGGCGGTGAGCGGGGTGCGCAACTCGTGGGCCGCGTCGGCGGTGAAGCGTTTGAGCTCGGCCAGCACGCGGTCGTGGCGGGCCGTCTCGCGCCGGAGGAGGGCGGCGAGACCTTCCAGTTCGGCGGGCAGTGTCTTGCCGGTATCGGCGGGCGAGGAGGAGGCGCGGGCGCCGAGGCGGCCGATTTCCCGCAGGCACCAGCCGGCCACAAACCAGCCGCCGGAAAAAAAGACGCCGAGGACGAAGAGCGTCGCCGGGAGGATTTTTCCCTGGACGAGATTTTCCGTGCCGATAGTGCGGGCAACGATGGCGAGGAGAAAGAGAAGCGCGCCGGCAGCCATGGCTCCGAAGGCGAACGCGAGCCGGGCGCGCAGCGAAAGCGATCCCCACCAGGCTCTCATGACTCCGGATTCCCGGGCGGCGTGGCGGGTGCGGAAGACGGGGCGCGGAGCATGTAGCCGAGGCCGCGGATGGTGTGCAGGAGTTTCTGGGAATGCGGATCGTCGATTTTGCGGCGGAGGCGGGCGATGTGCACGTCGATGACATTGTCGATCGGGGTGGCGCGGTTGTGCTCGCGCCAGACTTCGCGGGCGAGCTGATCGCGGCTGACGGCTTCGCCCTGGTGAATGGCGAGGTAGGAGAGGAGATCGAATTCGCGGGGCGTGAGGTCGACGGTGTGGCCGGCGCGCGTGACGAGGCGGGTTTCGAGGTTGAGGGCCAGGTCGGCGACGGCGTGTTGCCAGGGTTGGCGGGGCGCGGTGGTACGGCGGAGCAGGGCGCGCACACGGGCGAGGAGCTCGGCAAAGGCGAAGGGCTTGGCGAGGTAGTCGTCGGCGCCGGCTTCCAGGCCGAGCACGCGGTCGTCAACGGAATCGCGCGCGGTGAGCAGAAGCACGGGGATGCGCTGGCCGCGGGCGCGGAGACGGCGCAGGAGTGTGATGCCGTCGAGACCGGGCAACATCCAGTCGAGGATGACGAGATCGGCGGTGGCGCTGGAAGCTGCCGGGGAGGCGGAGGTAGAGGAACCGGTGCGGGCAGCGAGGGACGCGTCGGCCTGGTCGCCGGTGGCCGCGGTGCGCACATCAAAACCTTCGGCGGCGAGGCCGGCCGCGAGGCTGCGGGCTGTACCATCGTCGTCTTCGACGACCAGGAGGCGGCTGCGGTTCATGGTGCTTTGTGCTGCGGGTTTCGGGTCCGTGCGGATCGGGTGCGGATTTTTACGACATTGGACGGCGATGCGGCGCGGGCCAAGCCTGCATGCGGGCAGGAGCGTTCCCGGGCTTGCACCGGAGACTTGCACTGTGCTGCGTTGGCAACGTTTTTCAAACCATGTCCGACTGGAAACCCATTCTCGATGCCATCATCGGCTCCCGTCACGGAGGCCAGATCGAGGCGCTTGTCCCGCGTCTTCGCGATCTCGACCGGCGTTTCCCGCATATCGCCGAAATCCAGTACCAGCTCGCCTGGACGCTCGACACGCTCGACCGGCCGGCCGAGGCGCTGCCGTATTACGAAAAGGCCCTCGTCCTCGGCCTCGCCGAGCCCAATGAGCACATCGGCGCCCTGATCGGCCTGGCGAACTGCCAGCGCCTCGACGGCGCGGCCGACCGCGCTGTGTCCACGCTGCAAAACGCCCGGCTGCAATTTCCCGACAATCCCGAATTGCTCCCCTGGCTGGCCCTCGCGCTGCACGCCGCCGGGAGACCGGCGGATGCCGTGAGAGAACTTGTCGACGTGCTCCTCGACACCACCGAGGCGCCCGAACTGATGGCGCAGCAGCGCGCGCTGCGGCATCACGCCGGGAAATTGTAGCACGGCGGGCGGGCGCGCAGCGGCCGTTCACAGCAGGAGGAAGCACAACGCCATGATGACCGTCGGCGGCAGCGCGCCGGCCAGCAGACCGAGCGGCGAAATACCTTCCGGGAAAAACCGCTGCAGGATCGATTGCCCGGCAGGATTGGGCGCGTTGGCGATGACCGTGAGGCCGCCGCCCGTCACCGCGCCGGCCACCACCGCATATTTGAAGGCGTCGGTGAAACCGGGCACCAGCGTCGCCAGGTAAGTGATGGCCGCGTTGTCGTTGAACGCCGTCAGGATTGTGGCGCCGAGGAAAAGCGGCAGCTCACCGAGGCTTTTCAGGACGGGTTCGATCCACCAGCCTTGTAGCCCTCCGTGGATGACAAGGCCGGCGAGAAAAAAGCCGACGAGCAGGGGGGATTTTAGTTCGATGGGCTTCTGATGGTGGGCCGTCGCCTGCATGAATGCCAGGAAGAACAAAAAGCCGCCGACAAACAGCGCCGGGTAATGCGCCACGAATACCGTCCACGCCATGAACGCGATTTGCACGAGAGTCACCCATGCCGGGATGGGCGCAGCCTGCCGGGTGGAGCGGTGCGGGGATGCGGCGTCGTTTCCCCTGTGCAGCTTTGCCGCCGCGTTCATGCGGGCAAATTCGCCGCGAAAGATCGCGTAGTACAACAGCGACGAAGCAGCGATGCCGATGGCTGCTTTCCAGCCGAAATGGGACAGCATGAAGAGCGTGTCCCACTTCCATGGTTGCGCCACCATCAGCACGGGCGGCGCGGCGAAGTGGGTCAGCGTGCCGCCGACAGAGATGTTGACGAAGAGCAGGCCGATGGTGGCGTAGGCCAGCGTCGGTGACGGGCGGTGCGCGTAAAACTGCCGCGCCAGCAGGAGGGCCGCGATTGTCATGGCGGCCGGCTCGGTGATGAACGAGCCGAGCAGCGGAGCCACGATGAGAATCGCCAGCCACCAGGCGGCGACGGACCGGCCGCCGAGCGAGGCCACCTGTTGCAGGCCGCGTTCGGCGAAACGGAGAATCGGGGCGGTCGAGGCCATCGCCATGATCACCACGACAAACATCGGCTCGGTGAAATTGACCTGGTGGCCGATATAGCCGGTGACGGCATTCCAGCCTTTGTCCGCCAGGATGGCCGCGGCGAGGACCAGAACCCAGATGCCGAACACGGCCTCCACTTCGCCGAAAAAGTGGAGCACCTGTCCCTTGAAACTCACCGGATCGGGAGCGCCGTCATGGTTGTTGTCGGTGACCTCGAGACGCTGTCGGCGTTTGCGCAGGGCGGCGGCGTGGGCGTGCTCGGCTTCGTGCGCCCAGTGGCGAAACCGGCCCGTCAGGAAAGTGTGTACGATCGCAAGGAGGAAGATGATCGACGCGACGAGATTGAACGGCTCGACCTGTATCCGGTCGATCAGCACGGAAAACAGCCCGGCTCCCGGAGCGGGTTCGGGGTAGGAGGAAAGCGCGCGCGGGAGGGCGGAAGCCGTGTCGGCGGCACCGGAAGATGCCGCGGCGTGTGGCGCGAAAAAGAGGAACAGCCATCCGGATACGATGAAAAAGAGTGCAATCCGGGAGCAGGGAAGCAGGTGTGGTCGCAGGCGTGACGTTTCGCGGGTCGGCATGGCACGACGGCATGGGCACGGAGACCGGCAGGCAAGGAGAAGCGGCCGGGCCGGTTTGATTTTTCCACCGGGAAAGGCCGGCGCGGGGTTTGATTCCGGGCCGGAGGCGGGAGCGCGGCGTCAGGGATGACTCCGGGGGGGGGAGGGGACACGCCGCTGCGTCCCGACTCATCGCCTCATCGTGAAAGGGTAATCGCTGTCATCGAGCACGGGGGAAACGTATGCAGAAGAGGAGCGCCGTCGGTGGCGAAGCGGAGGTCGCCGGTCTCTTCCCGGGGCGAGGCGGTGGAGGACGGATCGCCACCGGCGGCGGTGATTTGTTCGAAGTGGCCGGAGGTGGCGGCGAAGCCATTGACGACGATCCCGGTCGTCAGGGAGCGATCCAGGCTTTTGTTGAAGACAACGACATGCACGCGCCGGCCGTCGTCCGATTTCATGGCGGTCGCGGTCAGCAGCGGGTAGGCCGGCATGGTGTCGGGGAGGGGACGGGTGACGGCGAGGTTGCGGATGCGCAGGGTGCCGGTGACGGGTTTTCTGGCGATGAGACGCACCAGCACGCGCACGGCCTTGCCGTCCGCCGGCGGTGTGTATGATCCTCGAAATTCCTGCCATGTGCCGGAGTTCCGGATACCGGAAACGCTGGCGGCGGATCGGGTTTTTTCCCAGCCCCGCGTGTCCTCGATGCCGATGCCGAATTCGCCGGGCGGCTTGAGCGTGGTGTTGCCGCCGGTATCACCTGCGCCGGGCCGGTCCTTCAGATCGAGGCAGGCTTCGAAGGCGATATCGTAGCGGCGGCCTTTGCCGTCGTCCGGGTTGTCGAAGCGGAAGAGCTGCGGATACGCTTCGCCCCTGAAGTTGCTGAACGTGACTTCAAGTCCGTCGCCCGTCGGGCGGACCGTGGCGCCATCGAGATTGATCCGGCCGGGCGGGTATGACGCCGGTTGCGGCATTTTTTCCGGCGGGGGCCGGAGGATGTAGCGGTCGCCGCCGGCGGCGCTGATGCCGCGCGAGCCGGCAAAGTCCTGGCGCGGGGCATCCACGGCGGAGGCGAGGAGAGTGGCGCCGCGGTTTTTCCCCCACAGGCGGTAGAGCGCGTAAGCGGGATGCTGGATTTCGCCGTTTTTGCGGACGGCGCCCCACCAGCCGTTGAACATCTGCCAGTATTGCGCCATGAGGACGCCGTCGTTTTGCGCGGGTTCGAGGCAGAGGCGGACAAAGTCGGCGTTCTGGAGCGCGGGAGCGAAGCTGAACCGGTAGGGCACCGGGTTTTCGACGTCGGCGGCCCAGGTGTTGTATTCGGTGATGGCGAGGGGAAGGTCGCGACCGCAGGCGGCCTTGATGGCGGCGCGATACTGGTCCATGCGGATGCCGAGCTGGTCGGTCTGCGCCATGCAAGCCTGGTTGACGACCGGAAGATCGGCGGAAGTCATGCTTTTCCAGGCCACGGGCGCGTAGAAGTGGACGACCACGAAGTCGGCAAAATCGCCGGCTTCGCGGAATACGGTGGTGTTCCACGCGCTCTCCGCGTTGCGACCGTCGGAGGGCGGGGTGACGATGCCGACCTTGATCGAAGGATCGACGGCCTTCATTTTTTTCGCGTAGTTGCGTGCCCATGACGCATATTCGTCTGCGCTGAAGGTGCGGCCGGGTTTTACCTGATGGTTGCCGTGGTCGCTTTCGTTGCCGAGTTCGAAGTAGCGGACGTTCCAGGGTTCGGGATGGCCGTTGGCGGCCCGTTTCATGGCCCAGGGATGGTCGGGCGTGGCGGGCGCGTTGAGGTATTCGACGAGTTCGGCGGCTTCTTCCGCGGTGCCGTAATAATCGGCGACGGTGTAGACGGGTTCGGCGCCGAGCCGGCGGCAGAGTTTTATCCATTCGTCGATGCCGAACTGGAAGCCGGGACGTTCTTCGAGGGGGCCGATGGTGCCTTTCCAGTTGAAATTGTGGACGAGGCAGCCTCCGGGGTAACGAACCGTGCCCATGCGCAGGGCGTCGGCAAGAGCGATCATGCCGGGCTGGAAGTCGCGTGTTTCCGGGTTCCAGAGGCCTTGGGCGTTGTCGGATCGGGTGTGGTGGTCGACGAAGATGCCGAAGGCATCGCCGGCCTCGATGTTCTGGCCGAAGACGAGCGGGTTGACCGGACTGCGTTCGCGAGCGGTGTCGATGGTGATGCGGGCATCGGGCGCGGCGTACACAGGGGCGGCGGCGAGCGCGGCGGACAAGGCGAGGCGGGCGAGCGGCCGGTGGACAAGGCGACGATTGTTCGGACGAGGTGTCATGAAGGCGGGAGGATGCGGCGAGGCGGTGGTCGGGAAGAATCCGGAAGGCAGGGAGGCAGCGATTGCCAGCCGGTTATGGGTCCGCCGTGCCGGTGGCGATGACAAGTTGCGGAGCGCTGGCGCCCCTGGAGCCGAAGGCAAAGACCGCATAGCTGCCGCCGGCCGAGGTCAGGGTGTCGTTCTGGAGGCGAAAACTGCTGACGCGGACGCCGGTGTCCGTCCCGTAATCGCTCCGGATCAGGGCAGTCACATCGATCCCGATCCATTGACCTTTGGGTGTCTCGGGCGTGGCGACGGTCTGGCCGGTGGTTTTGTAAGTGATGTTTTCGTAGGTGTAGTTGTTGCCGTCCCACCGGGTGCGGTTGTCGGAAACGGAGTGATACAGGGTGACTGCGCCGGAGACGGAACCGAGTTTGTCGGTGAGGCGCAGGCGAAGGGTCGCGGATCGCAGCTTCGTACCGGCCGGAAGCTCCGGCAGCCGGAACGAGAGCCAGGAGCGTTCGAGGCGCGGCGGTTTTACGTCGGTGCGGCGGCCGACGAAGAGCGCATCCTTGAGGGAGGCGTTGCCGACGCCGTCAACGGGATGATTGTCCCAGATCATGGCGCTGGCAGCCGGCAGGACGACTGCCGGTACCGGCCCGGCATCGGCGCGGACACCGGCTGGCAACAGGGCGAATGCGAGAACGCCGGAGATGAGGAGGAGGGATGTTATGCGGATTCTCATGCGGAAGCGTGAAAGGGAGAAGGGAGCGGGAGGCCGGGAGATCCGGGGACGGAGGGTTCAGCGGGAGGCGTGGCTGGCGGAGCCGGTTTTCCCGAACGCCTCGAACAGGACCTGCGCATAGCCGGCCATGCCCTGATCGTTGGGATGCCATTTGACGCCGGCGCTGGAGCCGGAACCGCGGCAGGCCGGATCGAGGGCGTAGTCACGGACACTGGCAAAGGGAATACCGAGTTTTTCGCAGGTGGTTCGCATGGTGTTTTCCACCGCGGCGCCCCAGCCGGAGGCATAGTCGTTGCGTCCGCGGGTCTTGTCGCCGGGGAGCCAGACACCGGTGCTGATGATGGCGGGAGAGGGATCGAGTGTCGTGAAAAACTGATACAGCCTGGCGCAGTGTTCCTGCATGAAGGCCTTGCCGCGTTTTTGTTCCTCGTGTTCGCCGAGCTGGATGACGACGAGGTGAGGACGGAAGTCCTTGCGGAGCGTCTGGCTGAGACGGGCGTGTTTGTCGGCGAAAGAACCGCCTTTGAAGTCGTGTGCGACTCTGGTCGTGACCTGGCTGTCGTACCAGATCTCTACCTTACGGCCGGGCATCGTTGCCTGGATACGGGCAGCGAGGAGGTGAACATAGTCCTTGTCCGCAGCGGAGGCGGCCATGCCGGCGAGGTGGTTCCAGCCCAGGTTTTGGCGAGTCCAGTCGTTGACGCCGTGTCGCGTGATGCTGTCGCCGACGAAGAGGATGCGCCAGGCATCGGGCGCGGACGGGCCCGGGGTACCATCGGCGACCTCAAGCTGGGTCTTGAGAGGATCGTCGCCGGCGGCGTGAAGGAGCGTGGTCATCAGGGTGGACAGGATGAACAGCCGGAAACGGAGTGTGCTGTGCATGATTGCGCAGGCTGCGAGGGGGGGGAATGAAGAATGGCGGAGGAAGAAATGTGTGTGCGCGGGGGTGGGAGGCGGATGGGGTGTCAGGCGCGACGTTTGCGGCGGGCGAATAGCGTGGCGACGAATCCGGCAGCGGCGGCGAGCACGGTCCAGGTGGCGGGTTCGGGAACAGCGGCATAGGTGATGAGGAGTTTGGGGCCGTCGGTGCCTGACTGGATGAAACGGTAATAAGCTTGAGTCATGTTTGCTGCCGTTGCTCCGGTTACCGGCAGCGTGTCATCCTGGAGCCGGAAGGTGGCGACAACAATGGACTGGCCACCGACCTGTGTGGGGAACGCTCCTGCGTCATAGGCGTTCTTGATCAGATCCGTGACATCCAGCGAGAGGGCGCCGGGTACGGTCCCGGAAGTCGCGACCGTTATCCCGGTATTGGTGAAGTCGGTGTTGTTGTTGTAGTTGGTTCCGGAGAAAGCGCGGCTGGTTGAAGAGAAATACAGAGAGACGGGGCCGGACGGGGTTCCGTTTATGCTGGCCAGGTTTAGCTGAAGTTGCGCGGACGCAATGACGTATCCGTCTGGAATGACAGCGGGTAAATCCCATAGGAGAAGGCCTCGCTCCAGTCGGTTGGCTCCACCGGATTTCAATGCGCCTACGCGGACTCCGGTGCTGGCGTCGGCATAGACGTCGCCGCTCCCGGCAACTCCGTCCGTCGTGTAGTTGTCCCAGGTGATTCCTGCCTGGCGCGGGGAGAATAGCGTTTCCGTGGTGGCGGCTTGCGCGAGGGCGATGGACGCGAACGTGGACAGGCAGATGCCTAATGCCGCTGTGAGGGTGATGAGTTTTGTTTTCATTTCGTGGAGTGGAGTTGTTGGTCGTTGGTGTGGAGCTGGCCGCCCGGTGCGCGAACGACCGCAAATGGAGAATGGATGGAGGGAGGGAGGGGGCGTTATTGCATTTTCCAGCGGGCATTGTCTTCCAGTTTCCTGGCGTTTTGCTTTTCACCGGATACGTGACCGTCGAGCCAGAGCACGTTGCAGGTGTCGCCGGGGTGCCGGTATTGCGGGATCATCCATCCCGTCGAGGCGAGGCGACTCATTTCGGGACGCCAGGCTGTTTCTTTTCCGTCCGAACGAATGCCATCGGCAATCATGAGGGTCGTGGGGGCGTGTTCCGCCTGCCGGTAGTATCTGGGTCTGTAGTTCGAACCGTCTTGCCCGTTGGTGAGGAAGTCGAGGTTGTATCCGTAGCCCAGATAGCTGCCGGTTTTTGTGGTTTTTTCGGGGCACTTGAAGACATCAGGTATCACGTCAAAGGATACAAATTCGGTGGCTGAGGACGAAGGTTTGCTCCAGCCGGTGTAGGGGGCGAGTTGACCGACCCAGGTGCGGAGGTCGCGCTGGTTGGCATAGGTGCTCTTGAAACAGGGGACGATCAGATCCTTGTTTTCCTCTGCGTAGAGGCGCGAGGCGACGCCGATCTGGCGGAGGTTGGAAACACACTTGATGGAGCGGGCGCTGGCGCGCACGCGGCCGACTGTCGGGATGATGATGGCGGCCAGTATTCCGATGATCGCGATGACGGTAAGCAGTTCGATCAGGGTAAACGCGTGGCGACGGGTAATGCGGGCATGGTTCATGGGATGCGGGGATTAAAAGGGGAAAATGGGGGGGCAGGGACGGTGTTTTGCTGTTACGCGCTGGTTCGTTCGATGATGGCGCCTTGCAGTTGTTTCTCGCCGGATACGGGGAGCGATTGCGGATTCTGCTGCACGGCGTCGAGCAGAGTGAAGGCTTCGCGGCCCATCTGTTCGTAGGGGACGCGATAGCTTGTGAAGGGGTGGCCGGTGAGGCATTCGTTAAGGCTGCCGAGCTTGATGTCCTCGGGGATGCGGCGCCCGGTTTCCCGGGCGGCGGTCGCGAGGCCGGCGGCGAGATAATCATCGGCGCAGACCACGGCATCCGCATCCGTTCCGCCAGCGAGGTAATGACGGCCGATCTGCGTGGGTTCGGCGAGCGGATCGGAGAAGTTGGGGTGCATCCCGGGGTCCATCATCACGCCCTTGGCCGGCTCGGGAAGACCGGCCTCCTGCAGGGCGCGATGGTAACCCTGGTACTTGTCCCGCATCGTGGTCGTCCACGAATAATTCGAGACAAAACCGATCTTTTTCGCGCCCTTGCCGATCAGGTATTTCGTCATCGTATAGCCGGCGTGAAAGCCGTCCACGACAATTGCCGGACGGCCGAAGCCGGGCAGGTTGACCTCGGCGAGCACGATGGGATAGCGCGAGGCGAGGAGCATTTGCGAGAGCGAAAGGATATCTTCGGGCTTCGCCAGCGCAGGATAAATGACCGCGCCCTTCACGTCGAATTCCTGCAACCGGGTGATGAACTCGGCCTCCTTCTGATAATCGGCGCCGGTCGAGAGCATCATCACACGACGGCCGGCCTCGTCGGCGGCGTCCTGGAAACCGTTCATGACGCGGCGCACGCCTTCATGGCGCTTGCTTGGAAAAATGAACGCAAAGGCATCCAGCTCCACGGCGGGCACGGGGGCGGAGCCGCTGCCGCCGGCGGCGAGCGGCGTGTTGCGCAGCACACGGGTGCCGGCGCGGGTCCGGCGTTCGACGAGGCCGGCATGGACGAGGCGGGCAATCGCCTTGCTGACGGTGTCACGGCTGCAACCGAGCTCGGCGGCCAGTTCGCCCTCACGCGGGATGACCTCGCCGATTTCCCAGCGGCCGGACGTGATCCGCTCTTCGAGCGTCGCGTAGGCGGCGTCGATTTTGGAGTGGGTTTCTTGCCGGGGAACCAAAGACATGGCCAAGATTAATTCAGACAAAACCGACAAAATCAATCAAATTCTCATGGTACTCTCGTTTTTAATTAACTATATTATTAAAAACAAGATATGTATCTTAATGTGGATAGAGCCGATTTTATTTTCCGACAATTCAGGCAAAGTAACCTATTTGTCGGAAAATCTGATCGAGGTCGACCGGCAGGAGCCCTGGTGTCGAGGTCTGCCCCTGTTGTCGCCGGGGTGCGGCGAGATTGTCTGCCTCGCGGGCTTGCCCGGGCGGCGGCATCGGATTCGCTTGGCGGACATTCCATGCCAATTGCCACCGACTCTCGCCGTTCCGCCGCCACTTCCGGTCATTCCGGCTCCGCCGCCAATCCGTTTCTCGATCCCGCCTTTGCCATCCGCTGGTCGCAGCATCGGCCCGAACTGATTCCACCCGCGATCGAGACGGCGCTTGCCGACGCCCGGGCCGCCATCGACGCCATCGCCGCGCTCGACTCTGGCGGGCTCACTTTTGAAAACACCTTCCTCGCCCTCGAGCGCGCCACCGAGCCGCTTCACTTTGCCTGGGGCAAGGTCACGCACCTGCAATCCGTCAGCGACTCGCCCGCGCTGCGCGAGGCGCACAACGCGATGCTCCCGAAAGTCTCCGCTTTCCTGGCCGGCATCCCGCTCAACAACGCCCTCTGGCAGCGCCTCAAGACCTTTGCCGCCTCGCCCGCCGCCGCCGCGGTCACCGGCGTGTATCGACGTTTCCTGGACGAAACGCTGGCCGATTTCCGCCAGGCCGGCGCCGACCTGCCCGACGCCGAACGCGCCCGCATCGAACAGATCGAGAGCGAACTCGCCGGGCTCACCCAGAAATATTCGGAAAACGTGCTCGACGCCACCAATGCCTGGCAACTCGTGATCGAGGACGAATCGCGCCTCGCCGGCCTGCCCGCCCACGCTCTTGCCGCCGCCCGCCAGTCCGCGCTCGACAAGGGTTTTTCTCACGATCCCGAGGGCGACGCCGACGGCAAGGGAGCGAAACCCGCCTGGCGTTTCACGCTTCATGCGCCGTCACAGGAACCCGTGCTCACCCGTGCCGACGACGAGGCGCTGCGTCGCGAGGTCTGGACCGCCGCCAGCCAAGTCGGCGCGCAGGCCCCGCACGACAACACCGCGCTCGTGCAGCGCATCCTCGCCCTGCGCGCCGGGAAGGCGCGGCTGCTCGGCAAGTCGCATTTTCCCGATCTCGTCCTCGAACGCCGCATGGCCGGCAGCGGGGCGGCGGCGCTTGCGTTTGTCGAGGACATGGAGCGGCGGGCGCGGCCGGCGTTCGTGCGCGAATGCGAGGAACTGGAACAATTCGCCGGCAAAACAGCGGGCGGGCGCAACCGGCAGGCCGGGGCGGCCGGACCGCTCGCGCCGTGGTCGGTGCCGTATTTTGCCGAAAAACTCCGCCAGCAGCGCTACACGTTCGACGACGAGGCGCTGCGTCCGTACTTCGAGGTCGGCCGGGTGATCGCCGGTCTGTTTGAACTGGCCTCGCGGGTGTTCGGGCTGCGGATTGCGGAGAAAAAAGGGGCACGGGCGATTGGCGGAAAAAGCCCGTGCCACGAGGTCGAAGTCTGGCATCCGGATGTGAAGTTTTACGACATGCACGACCGTGCCGGGCGCCACATCGGGTCGTTTTACGCCGACTGGCATCCGCGCGAATCGAAGCGCGGCGGCGCGTGGATGGGTTATCTCGTCACCGGCGGACCGCGCCCCGACGGCACGCGCGCGCCGCATCTCGGCTACATTTGCGGCAACCTTACGCCGCCCTCGCCCGGCCGCCCGGCGCTGCTCACACACCGCGAGGTCGAGACGATTTTCCACGAATTCGGCCATTTGCTCCATCACCTCCTCGGCGAGGTGCCGGTGAAATCGCTCAACGGTGTCAACGTCGCCTGGGATTTTGTCGAGCTGCCCTCGCAGATCATGGAAAACTGGTGCTGGGAACGCGAGAGCCTTGATCTCTTCGCGCGTCATTACGAGACGGATACACCGATTCCCGACGACCTTTTTGAAAAAATGGTCGCCGCCCGCAATTTCCGTTCCGCGTGCGCCACGATGCGCCAGATGCAGTTCGCGAAAATGGACCTCGTGCTCCACCTGCGCGCGGACGAGTTTGCCGACGGCGATCTCGAGGCGAAGGCGCGCGCCGTCGTGGCCGACTGCATGATCCCCACCGAGCCGCCGTCGCCGACCATCGTGCGGCGCTTCGGCCACCTCTTCAGCGACCCGGTCGGCTACGCCGCCGGTTATTATTCCTACAAGTGGGCGGAGGTGCTGGACGCGGATGCGTTCACCCGTTTCCGCCGCGAGGGGCTTTTTTCCCCGGAGGTCGGCGCGCAGTTCGTCGAGCACATCCTGAGCAAGGGCAACTCCGAGCCGCCTGCCGATCTGTTCCGCAAGTTCATGGGCCGCGATCCCGACCCGACGGCGCTGCTCGAGCGCAACGGTCTGGCGCATGCCGCTGGCTGAGTGCAAATCGAAACAAAAAAAGAAAGTGCCTGTGAAACACACGAAAGGACACGAAAAAACCACCGGAAAATCCGTGGTCCGGCTTTTCGTGCCCTTTCGTGTGTTTCACGGGCTGTTTTTCACGCTGACCACATGACCGCTTCGTCCGGAAAAAAAAAGCGTCGCCTGCGCAAGCTCTTCCTCGGCGGGCTTGTCGTGGCAGTGGTCACCCTGCCGTGGTGGCAGCAGACGATTTTGTGGCTGGGCGCGCGTGTGGCCGGGGCGAGCTACGCGCGTTACGAGTCGGTGGAAGGCGGTCGTTTCCGACTGGTCGATGTGGCATGGTCGCAACCCGGCGGTGGTGTGAGTTTCACGGCCGGCGAAGTGGAGGCGGCTGACTTGCCTCGCTGGCTCTGGTCGCGCGATGCGCGCGCGCAGGTGCGTGGCTGGAAAGTCGAGATACAGGACGACAAGCCGAAGAGCGCGGACGCCGGTTCGCCGCCGCCGAACCCGGACGAGGCGCTGGCGCTGGCCGCGCAAATCGCCGGCTGGCTCGAGCGCGGCCTCGGCCGGCTCGATGCGAGCGACGGCCGCGTGCTTGTCGCCGGCCAGGAAATTGACCTGCCGCAACTCGGCTACGCGCAACGGACGCTCACCGCCCGCGTCGGCTGGCGCGACGAGGAAGCGGAGTTGTCGGTGGTGCTGCCGGCAGCGGCGGATGCTTCGGCGGATGTCTCCTCGTCGCCCTCGTCGGCGCTTTCGTTCACCGCGGTTTCGTCCGCCCGCGCGCTTGACGTGAAGGGCTCCCTCGCCGCCGGGGGCAGGGTTGACGCCGTGGCCCACTGGCAGGGCAACGAAGCCGGGCTGGAAGCCACGCTGGCCGATTCCTGGCTGCCGCAGACGCTGACTGCGCGCGGCGCGGGCTGGCGTCTGCCGGCCGCGCTTTGGGATCGCACGGATACTTATGGCGATCTGGCCGGTGACTGGTCGCTGTCCTGGGAAAACGGAAACTACCGCGCGCGCGTCGAGGCCCGCGCGCAGCCATTGCCGGACCGCGGCGCCGGCGCACCGCCGGTGCATGCCGTTGCCGAAGCCTCCGGGGACCGCGAGACGATCACGATCCGCCGGCTGGAAGTCACCGCGCCGCAAGGCCGCGCGCATCTCCTGGAGCCGTTTGCGATCTCGACTACCGGCAAGCTGCTGACCGAGCGGTCGCAATTCGATTTCGAGGTCGATCTCGGCGCGCTGGCCGTCTCCGGTCTGGCCGGCCGCGCCAGCGGTCGCGCTTCGTTCAATCCCGCCGATGCGATGGGCGCGGCCGGAGCCGGCGCGCTTGCCGTGGTGTTCACGCTCGACGGGCACGGACTCGCCTGGCAGGGAAAGGCGATCGGCGACGCGGACATCCGGGGTGAGGTGCGCTGGCCGGAGGTCGCGATTGCGGCGGCGACCCTCGCACTGCCGGAGGCGGGCGGAGAGATCAAACTTTCCGGCGGCTACAACGTGGAAACCCGGATTCTCGCCGACACCCGGTTGGAGGTTTCGCTCAAAAACGCCGCGGCGCTCGCGCCCTGGCTGCCGGCGGAGGCGGGCGATGTTGTGTTCGAAAATCTGATACTGGAAGGACACGCCCGCGGACCGCTCGCCGCCCCGGAGCATGAAGGGAAACTGACGGTGGAATCCGCGGAGTGGGTGCGGCCCGCGGCGTCGGCATCCGCACCGGCGCCGAAACCGCTTTCGTTCCGCGTTGTGTGGTCCGGCGAAGGAGCGGCGGTCGATTTTTCGCAGCTTTCGGCGGCGACAGCGGACAATGCCGCCGCCATCGAACTCGCCGGCAGCTTCCGTCCCGCGACGTCGCCGGATGGCGAGATGGAAGTGACTCTTTCTTCGTTGCGCTGGCTGCGCGGCGGCGAGCCTTTTGCCGAACTGCTTGCACCGGTGACCGTCCGCCAGGGCGGCGAGACGCTGCTCGAAATCTCCCCGATGACCTTGGGGAGCGGCGGCTTTCCAGCCGCTGCCTTGCCGGACGGGAAATCGCCCTCTGCTGATTCTCGCGAGGTACCTTCGACTCCGGACGATTCACGGCAGCGGCTGGAAAGCCGCCGCTCCGGCGCCAGCCTGCCATCGTCCTCCTTTTTCCTCTCGGCCGAAGCCTCGCTCAAAACCCCCGCCGCCGACGGCGCGGGGCGGCTGAAATTCGAAATCCGTTCGGTCACCGCCGCTCTCCTGACCGACTGGGTGCGGCAGGTTCCCGCAGCGGTGACGACGTCCGGCTTCGCGTTGTCGTCGCTCGCCGCCGATCTCTCCTGGACGTCGCCCGACGCGCCGATAGCGGGCACGCTGCGCGGTGCGTTTTCCGCGGATACGCCCCTGCCCGGCGAGAGGGTATCGGTCACCGTCGACCTCGCGACGGGCGCGGGCGACGCCGGCAGTGGCGGCATCGAGCTGCGTACCGCGCAGATCCGCGCGCGCGACGCCGTGCTGGCCGAGGCCTCCGGACGGTTTCCGGCGACCTTGCACGCGCGGCGCGAGGGATGGTTCCGGTTGAGCGAAGAGGTGCCGTTTGCTTTCGAAATCGCCTCGCGCGACGGCGCCGGCTGGCAGGAAACGCTGGCGGAACTGACCGGCGTGAAACTTTCGGGCGCCACGCTGCACGGGCGCGTCGAGGGCACGGTGGGCGAGCCGCGCGGCTCGCTCACGCTCGCCGCCACGCAACTGGAAATCCCGGCGGGGCGGCTGCCGTTTACATTGCCCGCGGTGACGGATGCGCGCGTCGAACTCGTTTTCGACGGACGCGAGGGCCTGCGCATGCCGGTGGCGCGGGTCGACATCGACGGCCAGCCGGTTTCCGTTTCGGGCAAGCTGCCGGTCCGCGCCGACGAATGGGCGAGCCTGCCTGAAACGTGGTCCGGACTCGTCCGCGAACGCGCCGAGGGCGAGCTGCACATCACGAAAGCGAAGGTGGCGTCGCTCGCGCGCTACATGCCCACGTACCTCGCGCCGGCGGGCGAAGTTTCGACCGACATCCGTTACGGTCCGCGCCAGCGCCTGGAGGGCACGCTCGTCCTGGAAGGCGCGGCGTCGCGGCCGCTCGGGCCGCTCGGCGTGTTGCAGCAGATCGAGGCGCATCTGCGGTTCCATGAACGGACGGTCGAGGTGGAGTCGCTCAAGGCGCTGGCCGGAGGACAGCCGGTGACGCTGGCCGGCAAGGCCGACTGGCCGCGCGGCGGACGTCCGCGAGTCGATGTGACCCTGCGCGGGCAGAACGTGCCGTTTGTCCGGCAGGCGGGGCTCGTCGTGCGCGGCGATCTCGACCTGGCGGCGCGTTCGCTCGACGACGATAGCGGGGGCGGCCGGATCAGCGGCGAGGTGCGGTTGCGCGAGAGCATGTTTCTGGCCGATCTCACCTCGCTGCTGCCGGGCGGGACGCGCGGGGCGTCGCGGCGTCCGCCGTATTTCTCCGTGGAGGAGCCGCCCTTTCGGGACTGGGAAATCGATGTGTCGCTGCGCGGCCAGCGTTTCCTGCGGGTGCGCACGCCGGTGTTTGCCGGGCTCGTCTCGGCGCGCTTCAACCTCGCCGGCACGCTCGGCAATCCGCGTGCCGTCGGCGAGGCGACGGTGGAGGACGGACGCGTGATTTTCCCGTTCACGACCTTTGTCGTGCAGGAAGGCGGCGGTATCCGTCTCACGGAGGCTTCACCTTACGAACCGCGCCTGCAACTCACGGGCACCGCGCAGCGCTACGACTACGATCTGCGGATGGAACTGGGTGGCACCGCGACCGATCCGACCGTGCAGTTCTTTTCCAGCCCGGCGCTGGACTCGGAGCAGGTGCTGATGCTCGTCATGGCGGGCATGGCGCCGACGGAGAGTTCGTTTTCCGCCAGTTCGTCGCGCCTGGCCCGCTTCGGCACCTACGTGGGCGCGGACGTGTTGCGGCAGCTTGGCGTGGACGACGGTACGAGCGAGCGGCTGACCATTCGCAGCGGGGAAAAGCTTTCGCGCCAGGGCAAGGAGACTTATGCCGTTGAATACGCGCTCGGCGGTCGCTGGGCGGTGGTCGGCGAATACGACGAATTCGACGGCTACAACGCGGGTGTGAAATGGCGTTTCACGCCGAAGCGGGCGGAGTTGCCCGAACCGCCGGCGAAGGCGGAGGCGGATAATGAAAAAACGGATACACCCGGGGGATCCGGGAAGGGAGGCGCGCCGTGAACGCCGGGCCGGTTCGCGTGGCACGGGCTTCCAGCCCGTGGGATTGCGTGGCATGGCCATCTTGGCCATGTGCTCCGGGAGCACGGGCGATTGGCGGAAAAAGCCCGTGCCACGCCGGACGGAGAGGCAACGTTCATGGGCTGGAAGCCCATGCCACGCAACGCCCGCGGGCTGGAAGCCCGTGCCACGGGGGCGCAACCGCGTTTGCCGGCGTCTTTCTGCTCTTTTTCCTCGCCGCGCTCCGGCTCCCTGCCGCCGACGCGCTCCCCGCCAGCGAAGCATCTCCGCCGCCGGCGACGACGCCGCATCACCGCGCCGAACTCACGGTGCGCGGCCTCGGCTGGTGGGACAACTACCAGGCGCGGCGCACGCTCGACCTCGTGCTCGGTGAGGGGCGCGGCGAAACCGTCGATGCCAACACCATCGAGGATGCCACGCTTATCCTGCTCTCCGGCATGATCGAACAGGGCTATCTCCAGGCCCGTATTGTCGCCTCCGGCGTCACCACCGACGGCGTCCCGTTTTCCCACGAACTCGACAGCGCGCTCACGACCACCCTGCCGCGTCCGCTGGCGACATACGCGGTCACGCTTCACGTGATCACGGGCCGGCGCTACACGTTGCGCGAGGTGACGTTCTCCGGACTGGAAAGCCTGGCCACCCGGCCTGACGGCGGCGCGGCGGTGATCACGGAAAAGGAGGCGAGGGAATTTTTCATGGCTAACCTGGGCCTGTTCACGCCGGCGGATGCCAAGGCGTTTTCTCCGGGGAAACTCGACCGCGGCCTCCTCTCCCTGCGCGAGACGCTCCGCGACCGCGGCTACATGGAGGCGCGCACCCGCGTGGCCGGCGAGCAGCGCGATCCGGAGACGGGCGATGTGCGCGTGCAGGTCGCGGTGGAGCCCGGTCCGCTCTGGCGGATCGGCGGGCTGCAACGCGAGGCCGAGGGAAAGGAGGAACCGTTGCAGAAGGTGGAGCTGCCCGGGACGGGCACGCCCTGGACGCGCCTGGTGGCGCAGGATATCGAGGTCGCGGTGCGCAATGCGTACTATGATGTCGGGTACGCCGATGCCCGCGTGACGGTCGGGGCGCAACCGGAGAAGGAGCTGGCGGAGGATGGCGCGCGGCGCGTGGCCGTCACAGTCCGGGCGATCTCCGGCGAGGAGGTGCATGTCGCGGGGGTGCGGTTTGAGGGAGCCGGACGGACGAATGAAAAACTGCTCCGGAGCAAGAGCCCGGTTCATCCCGGCGATCCGCTCGATCCACAGAAGGTGGAACGGGCGCGCCTGCGGCTGAGCCGCCTGGGCGTGTTCGATCTCGTGGATTCGAAGAACGAGCCGCCGACGGGGCCGGAGCGCGACGTGGTGTTTCTCCTGCGCGAGCAGCCACGATGGGATGCGTCACTACTTTTCGGATACGGAAGCTATGAGCAGCTTCGCGGAGGCATCGAGCTGCGGCAAAACAATCTCAGGGGGAAGGCGCACCGGTCGCGACTGGAGCTGGTGCAGTCGATGAAGAGTTCGCAGGGCGACTATACCTACTCGGTGCCCGAGCTGCTCGGCCCGAATATCGACGGCAGCGTCAAGGTGTTCGGCCTGCTGCGCGAGGAGGAGTCGTTCGACCGCGAGGAGTACGGCGGCAGCCTCCTCCTGCGGCGGGTGTTCCGCCGCTGGCGGGTGGAGGCGACGACGGGGTACACGTTCGAGTCGCTGGGCACGCGCGACAACACGCTCGGCACGAGCGCGACCGACCTCGACACCTCGCGGGTGGGCAGCCTCAACTTCACGCTTGTGCAGGACCGCCGCGACAATCCGCTGCTTCCGCGACGCGGGTGGCGCTGGTATGTGCAGGTGGAGGACGCCGCGAAATGGCTCGGGGGTGACGTGGATTACGAGCGGCTGGAGTTCGACGCGTCGTGGCATGTGCCGCTTGGCGGGGAGCGCTGGCTGCACCTCGGGCTGACGCACGGCGTGGTGTTCGGCAGCGACCGGATCCCGGTCAACAAGCTGTTTTTCCCCGGCGGCGAAAACTCGATCCGCGGTTATGCTTCGGGCAAGGCCGCGCCCCGCGACGCCAACGGCGACTACGTCGGCGCGCGCAGCGAGGTGGTCGTGAACATCGAGTTCGAGCAGCGCGTGACCGGCAACTGGTCGGCGGTGGTGTTCCTCGACGGGCTCGGCACAGCGGCGGACATCGGCGACTATCCGTTCGACGAGACGCTGTTTTCGGTTGGCGCGGGCGTGCGTTACCAGACGATCATCGGCCCGCTGCGCCTGGAGTACGGCTACAACCTCAACCGCCGCTCCGGCGATCCGGCCGGCACGGTGCTGTTTTCGCTCGGGTTTCCATTCTGAATGTGACCGGTGCTCACGCCAGCACGGCGACGGCCTTGATCTGGGCCCAGACTTGCTGACCGGGAGCGAGGCCGAGGCGGTCGCGGGAGTGGCGGGTGATGCGGGCCGAGAGGCGCGTGCCGTCGCCGAGATCGAGACCGAGGAGAACATGGCCCGGATCGGCGGCGGCGGCTTCGGTGAGGATCGTCGCCGGCAGGATGTTGGCGATGGTCGTGACGGCCGGCCGCTCGCGGGTGAGGCTCACATCGCCAGCCTTGATCCGGACACGGAGCCGGTGACCGGTGACTTCGGGAGCGGGACGCGTGATGTGGAGCTGCCCGCCGGGAAAGGCGAGCGTGGAAAGGTTGTAGGCGGCGTCGTGTGCGGTAACAACGCCTTCGATGACCACGCTGGCGTCGTCGAAGAATCCGGCGGGAAGATCGAGACGCGCCAGGGTGTCGGCGAGCGGACCGCTGGCGATGACGCGGCCGGCGGAGAGGAGGACGAGGTGGTCGGCGAGGCGCGTCACCTCGTCGGGCGAATGGCTCACATAGAGGACGGGGATGTCGAGCGCATCGCGCAGGCGTTCGAGCCAGGGAAGGATTTCGGCCTTGCGGGCGTGGTCGAGCGCGGCGAGAGGCTCGTCCATGAGGAGCAGGCGCGGCGAGGCGAGCAGGGCGCGGGCGATGGCGACGCGCTGGCGTTCGCCGCCGGAAAGGCTTTGCGGCCGGCGGTCGAGCAGATGACCGATGCCGAGGAGTTCGATCATGCCGCGAAAGTCGGGGGAGGGGAGGCCGGGAAGGGGGCGCCGGCGTTTGCGGCCGTAGCCGAGATTCTGCGACACGGTGAGATGGGGGAAGAGGCTGGCTTCCTGGAAAACGTAGCCGAGGGCGCGGCGATGCGTGGGGAGGAAGTGACGACGGTCGCTGTCCTGCCAGATTTCGCCATTGACGGAGAGGTATCCGGTGGCGGCGGGTTCGAGGCCGGCGAGGGCGCGCAGGCAGGTGGTCTTGCCGGAGCCGGAATGGCCGAAGAGCGCGGTGACACCGCGGCCGGGCAGGTCGAGATCGACGTCGAGCGTGAAGCCGGCGTAGGCAACCCGGAAACGGGCCTGGATGACGGGTGCGGAAGACATCGGGCGGAGTTTTCAGCCGGAGGGAATGGCCACAAAAAGGCACAAAAAATCCTTCTGCCCGTGGGGAGTCTCCCGTGCGCTTATAAGCGCGATGGAGGGTTCCATGCGCGGCGTGTTCTTTTGTGCCTTTTTGTGGCCATCCGGTTTGAAAAATGGGGTTTTCATAGCGGCGTCCCGAATGTTCTGGATATTACACAAAGATCGCCAAGGGCGCGAAGGAGGCCATCGGCAAGTCTTTGCGTTCTTTGCGCCCTTTGTGTAAAAATCCGGAACTCCTGGCGCGTTGATATCATGTGGCGATTGTCTTGCGGACGAGTTTTTCGCTGAGCCAGAGGGCGACGAAGGCGAGGGCGATGGAGATGACGAGCAGGACGGTGGCCTCGGCGTCGCGGCCGAGCTGCACGTGGTGGTAGATGCCGAGGGCGAGCGTGATGGTTTCGCCCGGGATCATGCCGGCGATCATGATGGTGGCGCCGAATTCCCCGAGCGCGCGGGCAAAGGCGAGCACGCTGCCGGCGAGCAGGCCGCGCGTGGCGAGCGGGAGCGTGACCGTAAAAAAGGCGTCCCACGGGCCGGCGCCGAGGGTGCGGGCCACCTGGTTGAAGCGCGGGTCGATCTCCTCGAAGGCGACGCGCGCGGTGCGCACGAAGAGGGGAAACGACATGACGGCGGTGGCAATGAGGACGGCTTTCCAGGTAAAGACGATTTCGAGGCCGAGCGTGTTTTCCAGAAAGCTGCCGAGCGGACTGCGGCGGCCGAAGAGTTTCAGGAGGATGAGTCCGGTGGCGACAGGCGGGATGACGAGGGGCAGGGCGACGAGGGTTTCCACGACGGCCTTGCCCGGCCAGGCGCGGCGGGAAAGGAGCCAGGCGAGCGCGACGCCGGGGGGCAGGATGAGCAGCGTGCTGGCGAGCGCGATGGCGAGGGTGAAGAGCGTGATGTGGAGGGTTTCGGACAAGGATTGAATGGGTTCCGACAGGAGCCAACAGAGGGAACGGAGACGGGGAAAGGCTTCCGGGCAGTATCTTTTTCTCCGTTCGCTCCGTTGTCTCCTGTTGAAACGTCGCGGTTGGTTATTGTGGCGGCAGGAAACCGTATTTGGCGAAGACGGCCTGGGCCTCGGGCGTGGAGAGCCAGGCGGCGAATTTCTTCGACGCTTCGGGCGATTTCGTGGCCTTGATGACGGCGGCCGGATAGGTGATCGACGGGCCTTCGGCGAGCGGCACCTCGACGGCGATTTTCACCTTTTTCGAAATCAGGGCGTCGGTCTTGTAAACGATGCCGGCGTCGGCATTGCCGGCCTCGACGGCGGCCAGCACGGCGCGGACGTTGTCCACGAAGACCGTTTTGGACTGAAGCCCGTCCCAGAGGCCGAGCTTGCCGAGGTATTCTTTCGAATACGTGCCGACCGGGACGGTCGCGGGATCGCCGAAAGCGACGCGACGGACTTCCGGTTTGGCGAGATCGGCCATCGTGGCGACCGGCGCGGGGCGGTCGGCGGCGACGACGAGGACGAGGGTATTGGCCAGAACAGTACGGCGGGTGCCGGCAAGGAGCAGGCCGCCGTTTTCGAGCTGGTCGACGCGGAGTTCGTCGGCCGAGATGATGACGTCGGCGGGAGCGCCTTCGCGAATCTGCCGGGTGAGGGCGCCGGACGAGGCGAGGTTGAAGCGGAGCTTGTCGCCGGTGGCCCGGGTGTAGCCGGGAGCAAGTTCCCGGAGCGCGTCGGAGAGGCTGGCGGCGGCGAAGACGGTGAGGTCGGCCGCGAGGGCGGTGACGCCGGCCGTGGCGGCGAGCGTCAGGGCGAGCGTGAGTGCGAGAGTGCGCGCGAGGGCGCGGATGTGTTTCATGGTTGAAGGAAGTCGTGTGTTGGCGAGGAAGGTGTGGAGGTGTGTAGCAGAAACGGGGCCGGGCGCGTCAGAACTGGAGCTGGAGGCGGGTGAAGAGGTAGAGTTCGTCGGCCTGCGCGCCCTTGAGCGTGCTGGCGGAACCGCCGCCGTCGTATTCGGTTTTCTCTACACTGAAGAGGAGACGGACGTTCTGGTTGAGATACCAGTTGAGGCCGGCTCCGTAGGCGAAGGCTCCGGTGACGTTGGTGGAGGAACTGAGGCTGCCGGCGCCGGTGAACAGGTCGTCGTCCATGTCGAAGCCGCTGACGCGAGCGACGACCTCGAACGCCCCCCAGGTGCCGTTTTCCCAATTGAAGGGTTTGGCGGGTGTGACGCCGGCCTTGGCGGCGGGTTCACCGGTGAGCACGTAGCCGGCGCTGACACGCCAGCCGGTATTGGTCACGGTTTTGGTGAACGTGCTGCCGTTGGTCAGATCCTGCCGCTCCCAGAGAAACTCGGCGACGAGGCTGAAGGGCGTGCCGGTATACCACTCCAGACCGGGACTGATGTGGGTGTGCTCGCCGTCGGCGAGGAGCGAACCCCAGTTGAGGATCGTCTGCTGGCCGTTGCTGACGATGGCGGTGAGGCCGTTGGCGGCGCTGGTGCCGCGCTTGTTGCCGAAATCGCCGCCGAGGCTGAGGGCGAGTTTCGAGAGCGGACCGTCACTTTTTTTGAAGGGCAGGACGGTGAGGCGGCCGGAGGTGGTGAAGTCGCCGTCGTCGAGCCCGGGAGAACCGCCGCCGAAGCTCTGGTTGTTGTTGGAGGCGCCGTTGAAGAGGCCAAGCCGGTAATCGACAAAACCCGAGGCCAGCGTACCGAAGGCCTCGATACCGATGTCGCGATTGGGCGCGAGGGTGTTGATGAAGGGCGCCTCGTTGAAGTGGCGGTTGCCTCCCGGTTCGAGGACCACGGGGAGCGTGAACTTGCCGGCTTTCAGGCCGAAGGCGGGCGTGAGGGTGGCGCTGAACCAGGCATCGACGAGGCTGGCGGAACTGCTGGTGTTGGAGCCGCCGGCGTACTCGGGCGTGATGTTGAAACTGAAAATTTTCGAGACGGTGCCGGTGAGCGGCGTGCGGATACGGCGCAGGAGGAAACCGTCGCGGTTGGAAGCGCCGTCGTCGAGGAAGACGCGGGCGTCGGTCTGGACGAGCGCGCCGAGCTTGAGCGAAAACGCCTTGTCGGGGGAGGCCACGACGATGCCGGCCGGGCCGGCGGTGACCTTGGGGGTGGTCCGCGCGGCGGCGGCTTCGTCGGCGTCGGTCATGGCCTGGCGTTTTTCGAGGGTGTCGATTTTTTTCGAGAGCAACTCGATCTGCTCGCGCAGGAGCCTGATCTCGTCGTCGGCGGAGCTGGCGGCCCGCGCGGGGGCGGGCGCGAGGACCATGCCGGCGGAAACGAGCAGGAGGGCGCATAACCCTCCCGCCGCGGATGTTCGCAGGGCGGGAAGAAAGGCGTATGGCTTCGCCGCACGCAATCCGGGACAGGCGAAAGCTTGCCGGTGAGGGATGACCGCTGAGTAATTTTTCATAGACACGGGGTAAGAAGCATGTGACATTCCCCGGTCATGAAAAATCCGGCGCAAGGCTTGGCTTTACCTGTGCATAAAATGGCCGAAAAACGGCGTGCGATCGGGATTTCCCAGGCGGAGCTGGCGCGCCGTTGCGGGGTGACCCGGCAGTTCATGAACCTGATGGAGAGCGGGCGCGTGCTGCCGAACGTGCAGGTGGCGCTGAAGCTGGCGGTGGAGCTGGGGTCGTCGGTGGAGGAGCTGTTCGGCGGCCGGGAGACGGAGGTGGTCGAGGAGGTGCCGGTGCGGTTGCCGGCGGAAAATATGCCGGCGGCGACGCGGATCAATCTGGCCTGGCTGGCGCGGCGCTGGGTGGGGCACCGGGCGGATACGGTGGCATCGCTGGGCGGCGGGTTTCACGAGGCGGATGCCCTGCTGGTGGAGACCGGCGCGGGATGGCGGGCGCGGGTGGGCCGGGGAAAGGCGCTGGCGGACATGGAGCACAACGTGGCTGTCGCCGGGTGCGATCCGGCGCTGGCATTGCTGGCGGCGGCGCGGATCGGCGCGGGATTGCCGGGACGGTGTTTCTGGGTCAACTGCGGGAGCGGGCGGGCGCTGGAGTTGCTGGCTGGCGGATGGGTGCATGTGGCGGGCTTGCATTCGGGTGATGGCCGCGAGGAGGAAAACCTGCGCGAGGTGGCCCGGCTCGATCCGGAGGGACGCTGGCAGGTAGTGAGGTTTACCCGCTGGGAACAGGGCTGGATGATGCGGCCCGGCGTGGGGAAAAATTTCGGCGGCGTGAGCCATCTCGGCTCGGGCAAGCTGCGGCTGGCAAACCGCGAACCGGGGTCGGGCAGCCGGAGCTGGATCGACGGACAACTGCGCGCGATGGGTCTGGCGGGGCCGGTGGTGCCGGGCTACGGACGGGAGTTCGAGAGCCACTGGGAATGCGCCCGCGCCCTGCTCCGCGGCGAGGCCGACGTGGCGACCGGGCCGCGTGCGGTGGCGGAGGTGGCGGGGCTGGAGTTTGTGCCGACGGGCGAAGTGGCGTTCGACCTCGTCGTGCCGCGGGCGCTGCTGGCTTTGCCCCGGGTGGCCGCGCTGCTCGACGGGATGCGCGCGCGGCGGCTGCGCGGCGAGATCGAAAGCCTGCCGGGGTACCGGGCGGGCCAGGCCGGATCGCTGGTGGACCGGGGGTAAGAGCAGGCCATATTATAAAGGCCATAAGTCCTGTTTTATCCGGCCTCCGCCGGGTGTTCCAAAAACATGCATTCCCGCTGTCTGGCATATTTGATGCTGGCTATCAAAATTGACAAAAGCGATTCACTGTCGCGTGACCGGCACAGGGGCGGACCGGAATCGTATTCCTTTTCCAAATGAAGTTTTGATTACCAAGGCCAATCCTTTCCGAAGATGCCGGCAATACCTGTCATGTGTGGCAACGAGCATGGGATCCCTGATGTGAACGAGTGCCATGAAGGCGTTTGCCGGCATAACGATCCCCGGGTGAAGGAGTGTCATGCCGGGGTTTGCCGGGGGAAGTTTGTGCCGTTGCTTTTCGAGATAGGGAGGGCCGTATCGAAGAAAAACGACCTCTCCCGGGCGCTCGACACGCTCCTCGATTACATGGGCAGGAACATGGGCATCAGGCGGGCCATGATCAATCTGCACCATCGGGAGAGCGGCCAGATTTTCATTCACAAGTCCATGGGGTTGACCGAGGCAGAGCAGGCCAGGGGCGTGTATTTCCCGGGCGAGGGCATCACCGGACAGGTTGTCGAGCTGGCCAAACCTCTCGTCGTGCCGCGCATCGGCTCCGAGCCGGCTTTCCTGAACCGGACCGGCATGTTGTCCGCGGAGGAAGAGCGTGACAGTGCCTTCATCTGCATACCGATCTTGCGGGGGAAAAAGGTGCTCGGGAGCATCAGCGCCATCCGGCGTTACGAGCACGAGGAATTGCTGCACAAGCATGTGGACGCCCTCGTGGTCGTTTCCGACATGCTGGCGCAGGCGGTCGAGCTTTATCTCATCGAAAATGTCGACAAGGTCCGCTGGGAACAGCGCCAGCGCGCACTCATCGGCGAGTTGAAGGAGCGTTACAAGCCGTCGAATATCATCGGCTCGTCGCGGGCCATGATGGAGGTGTTCGCCCTGTTGCACAAGGTGGCGCAGACCCGGACCACGGTGCTGCTGCTCGGGGAAAGCGGCGTGGGCAAGGAACTCATCGCAAATGCGATCCACTACGACGGCGCCAGTTCCGAAGGGCCGATGATCAGGTTCAACTGCGCCGCCCTCCCCGAGAGTATTCTCGAAAGCGAACTTTTCGGCCATGAGAAGGGGGCCTTCACCGGTGCGGAGCACACCCGCAAGGGACGTTTCGAGGAGGCGGACGGAGGGACGATTTTCCTCGACGAGGTCGGCGAATTGTCGCTCGCCGTCCAGGCGAAACTGTTGCGGGTATTGCAGGAAAGGTCCTTCGAGCGCGTGGGGGGCAACCGGACCGTGACGGTGAACATTCGCGTGGTGGCCGCCACCAACAAGGACCTGGCCGAGATGGTCGCGAGGGGAACTTTCCGGCAGGATCTTTATTTCCGGCTCAACGTATTCCCGTTGATGATACCGCCCCTGCGCGACCGCGGCAGCGACATCATCACCCTGGCGGAGCACTTCGTGGCACGGTTCGCCAGGGCGAACGGAAAAACAATCAACCGGATCACCACGCCGGTGATCAACATGCTCATGAATTATCACTGGCCGGGCAACGTCCGCGAACTGGAGAATGTCATCGAACGTGCGGTGATCCTGACCGAAGACGATGCCATCCACGGGTATCATCTGCCGCTCTCGTTGCAGGCGCCTGTCTTTTCCCGGGCTGATATTCCCAACGGCCTGGAGGCCAGGCTTGCGGCGATCGAATATGAAATGCTGACGGAGGCGCTGCGTCTGCATCACGGCAATACAAGCGAGGCGGCCCGGGAACTGGGCCTGACCCGCCGGACCATGGGCCTGCGCATGGCGAAATACAAACTCAGCTACCGGGCGTTTCGCCGGGGCGAAGCCGCGGCCCCGGCGCCGGTGGCGGGGTAGCCCGGTTACTCCATGCAGGAGCGTCTCCCGCCTCCGCAGCCGGAAAAACCGGAAGGCAACGCGTGGCGGTGCTCCGTGCTCCTCCCGGTCGCGGAGTCCGGATCCGGGGAAAGGGTGATTCTAACGCCGCTCGTCTCCCAATCCTCGCTGTCCGCCCGCAGGTGAAGACGTTCCAGTTCTTTCTCCATCCAGCGCGGGGTATGGTCGCACAAGACTTCCAGTTTCCGGAAGGCGCCCGCTTCCAGAAACGGGATCAGGACCTGCCGGGAGTTGAGGCTGGCATCGCTCCTCAGGACTTGCCTCAGGTTGAGGCGATAAAACCCGTCGCGGGGATCGCCCACCGGAACGGGCGCACGACTGGCACTCGTCGCGTTGTCTGCTTCCTCCTGCGTTTTCCCGGCGACCAGATCCAGTTGCTCCAGCACCGGCCCGGCGACCTGCCAGAGCCTGAAACCCATGCTGTCCAGAATGGCGCACGGCACGCCCCGGATTTCGTCCACGATGAAAATCCGGCAGTCCTCCAGTCGGGCGATCATGTGCGTGAACGCGGCCTGGAACTCCGCGAGGCCCGCGTCCCGACGTAGTTCGAGCGGGAATCCCGTCATGTTCACCCAGATCCCGGAGCGCCGCTTGTAAATACGGACCATGCCCCTGGCGTTGAAGCTGACCGCCTTTCCCTCCTCATCGACATACGCGGCGATTTTCATGGTGGACAATGATGCGGACGACGGGTGCCGGTCCCGGTCAAAAACCGTGCTTCTTGCCCTTGATGGACTCCAGATCGATGCGCACGACCGCGGTGAGGTCCAGGTTGGCCTTGGGGTACTCGAATTTCTTCGGCGAAAATTTGGCGACGATCATGTCGAGCGCCCTGATTTTTTCCGCTTCGTCGCTGACGAACGTCGCCTTCCCGAATCCGATCACGGTGCGATGGCGCGCTTCGAAGTCGCAGGCCATGTCGCTCGGTATGACGCCGTGGTCGATGGAGATTTCGATGCAGACGTTGTTGTTGCGCCTCAGAATCCCGACCTTCGTCCCTTTTTGTGACGAGTGAAAATAAAGCGAGGTGCCGTCATAGGCGAAAAACACCGGGACCAGAAACGGGATGTCGTTGTCGGAAAGGGCCAGATGCATCATCCTGGCCGAATTGATGATCTCGTCGATTTCGACGCGGTCGGTGATCTGGCGATCTTTCCGCCGCATGGCTCCATGGGGATGTCCTTCGGGCATGGTGTGCATAATTGTGTGTGTGTAAAAATGGATACAGAGGTTCGTTTGTTCTCAGGCCGCGGCCCCCGAAGCGCCGCCGCATTCGGCGCAGGATGTCACCGCATAAAAACTCCTGCCGGATTTTCCGCGCCGGGGGACGGGATACTCCGCCGGCTTCGACTCCGTTTGCCGCAGTTTTTCGATATACGAGGCGGGCAGTCCGTGTCCCACCGCTCCCTGAACGATAAAATCGAGGTATTCCCGGCTCGGTTTTTCCGGGGTTCCGAGGACGTCTTTCTTGTAAAGCAAAACCATGCGGGTCTCTCCGGCCGGATCCGTCACCTCGGCCGGATAATGGAAATAGGCGCCCGAGCCGTCCTGCCGTGCGTCCTGCCAGAGATCGAGCACCTCGCCATCCATGACCTCCAGTTTGTAGAGCACGCCCCAGGTGTCTTCCCCGGGCGCCGGAACGACGGTTTCCACGGCGCCGTCCCACACGCCCGAATACCCGTGAAACGCGACACGGTGGCCGGGCAGTCTCGCGATGGAAACCGCCACGGGTTTTATCCCTCGCAGGCGCAGTTGCTCTCCGTTCATGTTGGCGCCGTAGGCGAAATGGCAGAGATCGCCCAGTCTTCCGGAAAAGACGAAGCCGGTTGCGCCTCCGGGACGATCCGTCCGGACTGAAACTTCGATCATGTCATGCCTCCGTTCATTTCCAGAATCCTTGAGGAAGGTCTCCGGGGCTACGCACCCCGGAGACCGTACTTACCTTTTTACTACAGCAGGGACTCACTCCTTCTGTTCGCTGAAACGTCCCTGAAATCATGCCGGCGGCGGGGGGGGGGAGGGGGGGCCGCGCCGGAGTCGCTACCAGACGTTGAGGATCCACTCCTTGTTCTTCTTGTACTCCATGTCGGTGAACAGCGTGTTGGCCATGGCTTCGGCGAGCCATGTCGCCCCCGCGTAGCCGAAAACCGGATAGCGAAACAGGCCCGCACGATCGTAGGTGGGGAAGCCGACCCGCACCATCGGGATGTTGTATTCGATGGCGATAAACCGTCCCTTGGAGTGGCCGAGGATCAGGTCGAGCTCGAGGCCGTCCTTGATCCGGCTTTCCAGGTCCCACAAGTCGGCGTTCGTGATGATCTCCATCTCGTGATCGACATTGTCCCGGAGCGCCTGGAGCCGGGGATCGTCTCCGTAGAATGCGTTGTCGTCGCCGAGCAGCACCAGCACGGGCTTCATTTCCAGATCCAGGCAAAACTCGGTCAGGCCGATGACCAGGTCCGGATTCCCGTAGATGGCCACCCGTTTTTCGGCGAGGAACATGTGGGTGACGTCGGTCAGGGCGTCGATGGCGATGCCCCGTTCGCGGACGAGGGATTCGGGGATCGGCTTCCCGGTCATTTTCTTCAGGTTTTGCAGGAACGTATCCGTGTTGCGGATGCCGATCGGAGTCGGCCCGATGATCGCCGGGATCCCGAACTCGCTCTCCAGATAGCGGGCGGCTTTCCCGACCTCGTACCGGTTGAGCGCGATCGTGCCCGAGGCGTCGGCCAGGCTCCTCATGTCCTCGATCGTCGTGGTGCCGTGGGAAACATGGTTCCCGTCGGGCATCAGCGGAGAATCGAAGGTCTCGATCTCGAACAGCACGGTCGCGTCGATCTGCATCTCCGACAAGAGATGTTTGAGCGCGGTCACGTCGCCGGGATTCACCCAGCCGGTGAGCAGGTTGATCTTGCCGTTGGGCTGGTCTTTTTTGGCGAAGTAGGTGACGAAATCCCGCACCGCGACATCGTAGCCGCTCACCATGCTGCCGACAAAACTCGGCGTATGAATGGGGATGAGATGCACTTCGCGGCCAGCGTATTTTTCCTTCAGCAGCCCCCGGTTGAGCTTCGTGACGACACCGTCGATGTCATCGCCGATCACCTCCGTCGAACACGTCGAGATGATCGGGACGACCTTCACGTGCGGATACCGCATCAGGAGCACATCGACCGCCTCCTCCACGCGTTTGACGGCGCCGAAAACCGCGCCCTCCTCGTGGACCGAGGAAGACGCCAGTTCGAAGCTCTCCTTGAAATGCTGGGAGAACATGAGGCGGACAAACATCACGCATCCCTGCCCCCCGTGCACGATTCCGATGCAGTCTTTTATTCCGATGCTGGCATACTGCGCGCCGGCGGGCTGGCAGGTGAAGATCGGATTGATGACGCCGGCCCGTTCCTTCGGTTTTAATTCGCAAAGCATAAATGATGATGTCCTGTCAGTAGTGTTGGTCGGTGAGCTCCAGGTTGAGGGAGCCCGTGATGGTCAGGAAATCCAGGCGTTCGTGGACGGCCTTCATGAGGGTCCTGATCTCCTCCTTGCCCAGGGCGTTCATCCACGGATAGCGGCTCTTGTAAGCTTCCGCCAGGCAGACGGCGTCCACCCAGTAGCACCGGTCGGCCGGAGTATCGAGCGTGACGGGCTCCTCGCACAATAGCTGCGTGGTTTTGCTCAGGATGCCTTCGTTCTGGTCCTTCCGGTCCCAAGCCCGGGAATGGAACTGCCAGAGGCATTTTTTCATGATGTAGTCCACGAGCTGTTCGGTCCTGTCCTTGATAAGGTCGTCCATAAGGTGGTTTCCTTTCACGCGACGCCGGCGGCTTCCGGTTCGGGTTTCGCCTTGGGCAGGAACGCAGGGTAGGTTTTCCCCCGCAGCGGAGTGACGCAGTCGTATTTGCCCGTGTATTGCCGCAGGGTCGTCGAGGAACGGACCTCCTCGCTCAGGTTCGCGTCGGAGAGCATCCGCCGGGTGACGAAACCCTTGTCGGTCGGTATCTCGTCCTTGCTGATGTCGAGGAAGGCGAGTTTGTGAATCGGCGAATAGATGGCGTTGTAGATATCGCGGGCGAAGCGGACCCAGCCCTCGAAGCCTTTGTAGGGGCCGTTGTGATACGCGTGGGCGTTGAGGTACGGGACGCGGATTTTTTTGGCGACCTCGCCCGGGCGCTTGCCGGTAAAGATGACGTCGGGCTTCAGCATCTCCAGGGCCTCCTGGCCTTCGAGCTCGTTGGGATCGTCGATCGCGAGCGCGCCCTCCTCGCATCGGGCGATGCCTTTTTCCATATCCCCCTGATGGCCGAATTTCGTATAGACCGAGACGACCTCGACGCCCATCTCCTCGTGAATGACGTGCGCCCAGTGCCAGAGCTTGGAACCGCCCGGCCAGAGGCAGACCTTTTTCCCTTTCAGGCGCTCCCTGTACCAGTCGAGCTCGGGTTTCCACCGCGCGGTCTCCTCGTCGATGATGGCCTGCGCCCGCTCCTCGATGCCGAAGAACATGGCGACCTTCCGGAGCGAGGCGGAGAGCGGCTCGAAACCGAAACCGTCGATATCGAGGCGGGGGATGCCGTAGCGTTTGCGCAGCTCGTTGCAGATGTATTCGGCGGACCGCGCGCATTCCAGCACGTTCAGATGCGCACGGTGCATGGACCGGAGCTCATCATAGGAGCCGTTTCCGGTGAAGGTGGACAGGACCTGGATGCCCATCCGCTTGAAGTAATCGAGCATCACTTCCTGGTCGCCCTGGATATTGTATTCGCCCACGTAGTTGATGACATAGTCGCTGGTGATTTTCGGTTCGATGTTTCCAACCTTCTGGTTGATCCAGGCGATGTTGATCTTGTGGTGACCTCCCGACTGGCTCGGGCCGCCGAAGCCGGGGGAATTGCAGACAAAGATGTCCACGTCGGGCATTTCATCCATCACTTCCTGGGCGACTGCGGCCATGTCGTCGCCGATCAGGGCCGAGGCGCAGGTCTGGTAGAGAGTCATGCGCTTGACGTCCGGGAAGGCTTTGAACGCCTCGATGATGTTCTGCTTGAGCAGCTTCTCGGCGCCGAAGATGACGTGCTTCTCCTTCATGTCGGAGGCGAAGGTGTACTCGATCTGGAAGTTCTTGTTGTCGCTGATATAGCGTTTGGTTTGCCAGGTGTCGTAGGTGCATCCCACCGGTCCGTGACTGAGGTGGATGACGTCCTTCATGGGCGTGCCGATCACGTGCTTGGCGCCGCAGTAGGCGCAGCCGCGCTCCGAGATCGTGCCGGGGATCGTGCTCAGGTAGCCGAGCGGAAGCGCCATCGTCAGGTCCTCGCCCGGACCCTTGATGACGGCGTGCTTCTTGCGCTCGGGGATGCATTTGCTGCAATTGAATTCATGATATGGCATGGTTCTTTCTCCTTTTTTTGATTATATAAACGATGATCGCTGCGCCGGGCCTGCGCGGTTCGCATGCGCAGGGAGCCGCCGGCCGGGCGCACAGGCGGGTTATGTGGCTCCGGTCCGTCCGCCCTCTGCGGGTCTTTTGGGACGTTCTGACAATTCATTTTTTAACCACTAATTGACGCTAATTGACGCTAATCCGATCCGAAGTAATTCACTGTTTATCGGATTTATATATTTTCAATTAGTGGCCATTAGTGAGCATTAGTGGTTAACTTTCTCAGTCGCCGAGACCGTATTTGACCACCATTTTTTCGAGTTCGTCCATGGTGAGCGGCTTGGGGATAACAAAGTTCTTGTTTTCGATGATCTTGCGGGCCAGCTCGCTGTATTCGTTCGCCTGGTTGTCCGAGGGATCGTACTCGGTGACGGTCTTTTTGTTGAACTCGGCCCTTTGCACGACGTTGTCGCGAGGCACGAAGTGAATCATATGAGTGCCGATCGCGGCGGTGAACTCGTCGATGAATTCCCTTTCCCTGTCCACCTTGCGGCTGTTGCAGATGATGCCGCCCAGGCGCACGCCGCTCTGCTTCGCGAACTTGAGAAGTCCCTTGCAGATGTTGTTCGCGGCATAGACAGCCATCATCTCCCCGGATGCCACGATATAGACTTCCTGCGCCTTGCCGTCGCGGATGGGCATGGCGAAACCGCCGCATACGACGTCGCCGAGGACATCGTAGAAGACGAAGTCGAGGTCGGGAGTGTAGGCACCGTTGGTTTCCATCAGGTCGATCGCGGTAATGACTCCGCGTCCCGCGCACCCGACTCCCGGCTCGGGGCCGCCCGATTCCACGCAATGGATGTCCTTGAAACCGACCTTGATCACCTTCTCGTTGGTGACCTTTTCCGCCCCCTGCTCGCGCAACACATCCATGAGTGTCTCCTGGGGCTTGCCTCCGAGAATGAGACGGGTCGAATCCGCCTTGGGATCACACCCGTGAATAAAAATCTTCTTATTGTGGAAATGGGCCATGGCGGCCGCTGTATTCTGGGTGGTCGTCGATTTGCCGATACCGCCCTTTCCGTAGATTGCTATCTTTCGCATCGTGATAAGCCTGCTTTTGATTATTGGTCGTCGATTCCGTAATGAAATCGTCCTGTCGGGAATTTCATTTAGCAATGGGCGTGCCAACTGATAGTATAGCGGTCTTCATGCGGCGCCAGATTTTAATATTTCATCGCCGTCCGCCGTTTTTTACCTATTTGTACTTTCTGTTATATACAAATGCGTACACATCTTCCGAAATAGTTCCTTTTCGTATATTCCGCGTGCTGGCCCTGTCCGCGTCGCCCGGCGGCTTTGTTACGGAAACGCACATTTCCGCGCGCCGGTGTTCCGGATCGTATATTCTCCCGAACACCGGGGCGGGCCGGAGGAAAACAGGCCCCCGGTTTCCCTGAAGCAGCGGTCATGATTACGTCAAGGTACGTTTCTGTGTGAAAGGCCGGCATGTTTCGGCTTCAGTTCTGCCTTCGGCCGGGTTTGATCCGGGTATCCCTTTTTCCACCGTGCAGCCTGCCCCTCTTCCGACGCTTCCCTCTCTTTTCAATCACTGCAACTTCTCGCCGTGGGCGATTTCCTCGTGGGAGTTTCAAGACGATCCGCAGCCGCTCGAGCTCGGTCACCTGCGGCTTACCGACCGCCGTCTTTGGGAGCGGCTCGACGGCATCGACGATCCGGCCGAGCGCGGGCGTGTCTTTCACGATTACGTGTCGGTCAAGTTCCGGCTGCACGAGTGGCAGGAGTTCTCCGGCCCTGCGCAGCGTTGCCTCCGGTCCAGTTACCTCGCGTCGCTGCGCAACTGGGGCGTGGACAGCAACAGCCCGTCCGGCGCCGCGCTCAAGGCCTGGGTCGAAAGCCGCTTCGGCTTGCGCGCCACCTGGCACCACGGCCGTCTGGCGACAGATCCGGCGGCCCGCGAACGCTACGCGCTCGATCGCATGAAGGGAGCCGCGCAGACGCCCAGCCTTTTCATGCAACTCGACCTGCTCTACACGTTTTGCCAGGCCGAGCTCGCCCGCCGCCATCCCGGCGAGCGCTGGCTCACTCTCTACCGGGGCACCCACGATCCCGACGAATACACCATCAGCGCCGCGCCTCCCCGTGAAGGCCGCCTGCTCGTCGAGCTGAACAACCTCAGCTCCTTTTCCTCCGACCGCGAAGTCGCCTGGGAATTCGGCCACTTCGTATGGGAAACCGCGGTGCCCCTCTCCAAGATCGTTTTTTTCAGCGGCCTGCTCCCGCCCCCGATCCTGCAAGCCGAATCCGAATGCCTGGTCCTTGGCGGTGAATACCACGTGCGCCGCCTCCGCAGCTGATTCCGGCAATGGACAAAAAAGCGCATCCGCAGAGGCCCGCCTGGCTTTGCTGATCATTTTTGACCAGCGCGCCGAAAAAATCCATCCGCCGGGGCGACGGGAGGCTTCCGGTTCGCGATTTCGTATCCGGTTCCCGGTGACCGATCCAATATCGGCCCGCATTTGTCTTCCGCCGCATGATGGCACGGCGCCTGCTTGCCCTGCATCTGCCGGCCGCAAGCCGGCCACATGATCGCCTTGGCTGCAGGGGTATCTTCCGTGAAAGGAGGATGAGCGACCCTGTCCTGGTGAAAATCCGACGCACCGCCGGGGCGCCCGTCCGCCTCCGGGCCGGCGCATCCGCAGGCCGCAGCCATCTGTACTCTCAGGATCATGACAAACGAACCAGACATCACGCCCGCGGGCTCCCTCACCGGGCCCGCCGCGGTTGCCCTCGATTTCGGCAAACACCCCTGCTTCAACAAGTCCTCACACCACACTCACGGCCGCATCCATCTGCCCGTCGCCCCGCGCTGCAACCTCCAGTGCAACTTCTGCAACCGGAAGTTCGACTGCATGAACGAGAGCCGGCCCGGCGTCACCAGCGCCGTCCTCACCCCCGCGCAGGCCGCCGACTACCTCGACGCCACGCTCAGGCGCGTGCCCAACCTCGCCGTCACCGGCATCGCCGGCCCCGGCGACCCGTTCGCCAACGCCGTCGAGACCATGGCCACGCTCGCCGCCGTCCGCCGCCGCCATCCCGACATGATCCTCTGCCTGGCCACCAACGGCCTCGGCCTCGCCCCCCACATCGACAACCTCGCCGCCCTCCAGGTCAGCCACGTCACCCTCACCGTCAACGCCGTCGATCCCGCCATCGGCGCGAAAATCTACGCCTGGGTCAGGGGCAACCACCGCCCTCTGCGCGGAGTCGATGCCGCCCGGCTTCTCCTCGACTGCCAGCTCTCGGCCATCCAGCGGCTCAAGGAGGCCGGCATCGTCGTCAAGATCAACACCATCATCATCCCCGGCATCAACGACCGGCACATCGAGGAGGTCGCCCGCCAGATGGCCGCGCTGAAGGTGGACATCATGAACTGCATGGCCTTCCTTCCTGTCGGCGGCGCCGAGTTCGAGGCCATTCCGCCGCCGGATGCCGCCCTCGTCGCCGGCACCCGCCTGCGCGCCGGCCGCCACGTCCCGCAGATGACGCACTGCGCCCGCTGCCGCGCCGATGCCGTCGGCCGTATCGACGAGCCCATGACGCCCGAGGACCATGCCGTCCTTCTCGCATTTTCTCGCCCCGCCAGCGCCCGCGACCTCGCCCGTCGCCCCTGCGTCGCCGTGGCCTCGCAGGAAGGCATGCTCGTCAACCAGCACCTCGGCGAGGCCGCCCGCGTCCTCATCTTCCGGCAGGACGCCGGGACGCCCTCCGGCTTCAGATTTGTCGAAGTCCGCCGCACGCCTCCGCCCGGCGCCGGTCCCGCCCGGTGGGGCGACCTCGCCGCGCTCCTGCACGACTGCCGCGCCTTTCTCGTCTCCGCCGCCGGCCCGCAACCCAGGCGCGCCCTCGAGGGGCAGGGCATCCGCATCGTCGAGATGGAGGGCATGATCGAAGAGGGCCTCGCCTCCGTCTTCAACGACCAACCGCTCCCCGCCTCGCTCGCCCGCCGGTTCACCACCTGCGGCGCCGACTGCAAGGGCTCCGGCTCCGGTTGCGCCTGAGGGCCCGGCTGCGCCGGGAGTAGTTGGAATTTTGTAGTTGGAATTTAGTGATAATCCGACTCGCCCCTTCTTCCAGCCGCCGCCCGCCAGCCACCAACTTCAAACCACCAACTACAAACTACAAACTTCAAACTGCCAACATCCACCATGTCTTACGAAATCACGTCCGAAAAATGCGTCGCCTGCGGCGCCTGCAAGGGCGACTGCCCGGAGGGAGCCATCGTCTCCGGCGCGCCCTACCGCATCGATCCCGCCAAATGCATCGACTGCGGCGCCTGCGCCGATGCCTGTCCCGAAAACGCCGTGCATCCGGGCTGACCCGCCGGCCACGTCATCCGCTCACATGCACCTCATCGACACCACACTCCGCGACGGCGAACAGGCAGCCGGCGTCATTTTCAGCCGCGACGACAAGGTCGCGATTGCCCGCGCCCTCGTCGACGCGCGCCTGTCCGAACTCGAGGTGGGCATCCCTGCCGGCGGCTCCGGCGCGATCGACGACATCAATGCTGTCGCCGACGCCGTCGCCGGACGCGCCCGGGTCATCACCTGGTGCCGGGCCCTGCCCGCGGACATCGCGCTTGCCCGCGCCTGCCGCGTCTGCGGCGTGCATATCTCGTTTCCCGTATCCGAAATCCACATGCGCATCTGGGGAACGACTCCGGACGGGGTGCTTGCCACGCTCGGAGAGCTCGTCTCCGCCGCCCGCGAACAGTTTGACCAGGTAACAGTCGGTGCCCAGGACGCGTCCCGGGCCGATCCCGGTTTTCTGGCTGAATTTGCCGCCGCCGCGGCCCGGACCCCGGCCGTCCGCCTGCGTCTTGCCGATACCGTCGGTTTTCTCTCTCCCGTCCGCACGGCGGACCTTGTCTCGCATCTGCGCCGCGCCGCCCCTGCGCTGCCGCTGGAGATGCACGCGCACAACGACCTCGGCCTTGCCACTGCCAACACGCTGGCGGCCTTTGCCGCCGGCGCCTCCGCCGCCAGCCTCACGGTCAACGGTCTCGGCGAACGCGCCGGCAATGCCGCCCTCGAGGAAGTCGTCATGGCGCTCCTCGTCGCGGAAGGCATTGACTGCGGCATCGACACCGCCCGCTTCGCCGGGCTTTCCGCCCTTGTCGGCCGAGCCTCCGGTCGCCCCGTTCCCGCGCAGAAGCCGATCGTCGGCGACGCCGTTTTTCTCCACGAGTCCGGCATTCATTGCGCCGGCCTGCTGCGCGACCGGCGTAGCTACGAACCCTTTGATCCCGCCGCAGTGGGGCGGACGCCCTCCGGGTTTGTGCTGGGCGCGCACACCGGAGCAGCCGCCGTGGCCGCCGCTCTCGAAGCCTGCGGCGCCACGCTCACCCGGACGGAAGCCCGCGCTCTTGCCGGCCGGGTGCGGTCCCGCGCCCGCGACCGGGGGGCGCCGCTGACCTCCGGAGAGGTTCTCGCCCTCTTCGAAGCCACCGTAGCCGGTCCGCCCGCTGCCGCCTGAGTCTCCCGTTTCGCAGGAGGCGGAAGCGGTGGCGAGGGCGTTTGCCCGGCAGGGGAAATCGGGCGGCCTGAAGGTGTCGCTCCGTTATACGCCGGACACCATCCGGTTGCTCCCGCACGGATCAGTCCACGCCGAGAATGACGTTGGGGGCCTTGATGATGGCCCAGGCGGCGGAGCCTTTCTTGAGTTTCAGGTCGATGACGGCATCGGCGGTGACGGTGGAGGTGAGCCGGATGCCGGGGGCGATCTCGATGACGACGAGGCTGCTGATCGGCCCTTTTTTGATGGAGACGATCTTGCCGGGGATGACATTGCGGGCGCTGAGTTTCATGTGATGTGGTCTGGTGGTGGTTGATGTGCGACGGGCAACCGGCCCGTCGTTTCCGGAAACCGTCTCCGGAAAAGGTGAGGCCTGACCGGTGGCTCAAGCATGAGATGTGCCGGGCAAGGGCTGAATCGTGACGCGGATGTCGGCGGGCGGGGCGCTGAACATCGACGAGGTGACGAGGGCATCGACGCCGGTGGCGGCATGGGCGGCGGCGTTGGCGGCATTGATGCCGCCGGCGGCGAGGATGAGCAGGCCCGGATGCGCGGCGCGGAGGGCGGCCACGGCTTCGGCGAGCGCGGGAGGCGGGAGTTTGTCGAACTGCACGCCGTCGGCGCCGGCGTCGGCCCAGCGGCGGGCTTCTTCGGGAGTGTCGGCCTCGACGATGAACTTTTTCTCGCAGGCCCGCGCCTTCAGTTCGGGTATTTTCGAGGCGAATACGGTATCGGAGGGGAAAAAGGCGCGGTGCTGGGCAAAAACGAGCAGCGTTTCGGAGAGACCGAGACGGTGGGGCACGCCGCCGCCGGCGAGCACTGCCTTGATGGCGAGTTCACGCGTGCCGGGAAAACCCTTGCGGGTGGCGGCCACGCTGATGTGCCGGCCGGATGGAGCGGCAGCGCGGGCGGTTTCCACAAGCTGACGGGTGCGCGTGGCGATGCCGGAGGCGTGTTCGAGGATGTTGGCGCAGACTTTCCACGCGATGTGCAGCGCTCCGGCCGGGCCGGTAGCCGCGAGGAGCAGGTCGCCCGGCGCGGCGGCCGCGCCCGAGGGGAGAGCGAAATCCAGTTTGGCGTTCAGGGTTTGGAGTTCAGGGCTTGAGAGAGCAGCCTGGTACAACTCCAGACTCGAAACCCTGAACTCCAGACTACCGGCGCCGTCTGCGGCGGCGAGGATGCGCGCCGCTTCCTCGGTCCCGCAGACGACGACGGGCTGGCGGGTGTGGAAGGCGATGCGGGCGGCCTCCGGGCCGAGCCCGAGGGTGTGCGTGGTGAGGTCGAGATAAGGGGCGTCCTCGCGGAGCCAGCGGTCGAGGGTGTCGTCGGGAATGTGATACATGGCGGTTGTCTTCAGGATGTGGTGAAAAAAAGCGGGTCATCGATGCGCTGGCCGGTGCGGAGGCGTTCGCGGAGGGCGGCAAACTGGCGGTCGAGGGCGGTGAGGCGGCGGAGGTTTTCCTTTTCGGCGGGAGAGGATTCGATCACGTCGGCCACGGCGCCGTGGCGGATGACGAGGCGGCGCGCGCCGGAAAGCGCGAGCAGCGGGTCGTGGGTGGAGAGGAGCACGATCTTGCCCTGGTCGGCGAAGAGACCGAGGGCGCGGGTGCGGTCCACGCCGGCGTTTTCGATTTCGTCGATCAACACGACCGGCATGGGGCTGAGAAAGGCGGCGTCGGCGATCATGAGCGCGCGGGACTGGCCGCCGCTGAGCTGGGTGAGCGGGGTGTCGGGGCCGAAAGGTTCGCCGGCCATGCCGACGGCGGCAGCGAGCACACGGCGGACGGCGGCCTCGGTCGCGTCGGCGGGCAAGGCGCGGCTGCCGGCGTGCAGGCGCAGGAAGTCGGCGACGGCGAGGTCCATGACGAAATTCATGTTTTGCGTGATCTGCGCGACCATGCGGCCTTCGCCGGTAAAGCGGGATTCGGGGGCGGGCGCGGCGCCATCGATACGAACGACACGGCCGGTGGGCGTGTCGCCCTGGGCGAGGCATTCGATGTCGGCGAGGAGGCGGCTCTTGCCCGCCCCGGTGGGGCCGACGAGGCAGATGACGTCGCCGGGAACGAAACGGAGGTGAAAGCGCTCGGGCCTGCCGGACTTGTCGCGGCCGGGGAGGATTTCGAGGCAGCGCAGGGGAGCGGGCGGCGAGACGTCAGGGGCGGGACCGGCGGCGGTGTCGATCATCGGGAGGCAGGGGTGGCGGAGGCGGACTGGTCGTCGATCTCGATCTTGCGGACGATGCCATGCTGGAACTCCTCGCCGATGCGTGTCTCGCCGAGGCAGCACGAGCAGACGGCGGCGGGCACGGAAAAACGCAGGCGGCTGCCGGTGAGCGGGGCGTTGTCGGGCGCTTCGGTCTGCCAGAGGCGGCTCACCTCCCAGGCGCCCTGGCCGGTGATGCCGTTGACAAAAAGGAGGCGGGCGCGGGGCGCGGCCTGGCGTATCCGATATGAAAATACTTCGCGCTCGGCCTGGCTGACGATGTCGCCCTTGGTGACGAGGACGAGGTCGGCGGTGCGGAGCATGGGGCCGACCTTGCGCGGGGTGTCCACGCCGGCGAGGTTGTCGAGCACGCAGACGGCGTAGTGGCCGCGGATGTGGGGAGCGCAGCGGTTGCACAGGCCGGCGCTCTCGCTGACGAGAAGGTCGAGCGCCTGCCGGCGTCCCCAGGCGGCGCAGTCCTCGATGTTGGTCAGGAAAAAGTGGTCGGGGCAGAAGTTGGCGGAGAGGCCGGTGAGAACGGGGTAACCGGCGGAGCGGAAGAGGTCGCCGTCGTGGCCGGCGAGACAGTCGAACTTGACGACGCCGGGGTGAAGGCCGTCGTCGCGCAGCCAGCGCAGGGCCTTCAGGATGACGGAGGTTTTTCCCGAGGAGGGAGGGCCGGCGACAGTGATGAGGCGCATGGGAGATGGAAACCGGAAGTTTGAAGTTGGAATTTTGAAGTTGGAAGTTGGGGTTGGCGAGAGGAGGTCCGGTGACAAAATTCAAACTTCGAACTTCAAACTTCCGCCTTCATATCCTCCCTTTCATGAAGGCCTCATTGAGGGGCACGCGGAGGGTGGCGAGATCGTGATTGCGGACAAACTCCCAGCCGGGCCAGCGGAGTTTGCCGGGGAGGTCGGGCGCGCCGGGCGTGGCGGGGGGGAAGCCGACGCGGGCGAGGAGCGCGGGCCATTCGCCGCGCGTGAGGAAGTCGAGGACGTGCTGTGCGGGCGGGCGGCGGTCGGGCCGGGCGAAGAGGTAGAGGGGATTGGCGTACGCGCCCTCGACCGGCCAGACGAGTGCGGTGCGTTCACGGCGGGGGGCGCTTTTGGCGAAAAACCACGGGAGCACGTAGAGCGCCGCGCCGTCGGGATCGCCGGAGCCGGCGGCCTTGGCCATGCGCGAGGGATGGCAGAAATCGCGGACATTGGCGCCGAGGGCGGCGAGGCCGGCTTCGCCGTGGTCGCGGTAGAGGTTGAAGAGAAGGACTTCGTGAATGTCGCCGGCCTCGCCGTTGATGACGACGTCGCCACGGTAGCGGGGGTGGAGAAGATCGGCCCAGCCGGAGGGCAGGGGGCGGGAGCCGAGTTTTTCGAGATCGGCAAGGATGACGTAGGGGAAAACCGCATACACATGGTGAATGCCGGCGGGATCGGCAAAACCGGCGTCGCGAAACGCGTCGCGGACGGGCAGGGCGGGGGAGAGCGGGGTGTAGACGCCGGCGTCGAGGGCGCGGGAGACGAAGGCGGGCCGGAGCAGGTCTTCGAGACCGAGATCGGAGACGATGCCGGGAAACCGGGCCGGGTCGCCGTCCTGCCAGAGGTTGTCGTAGACGTTTTCCTCGTGGCAGCCGGAGGGGACGTACCAGACGGGGTCGAGGCCGGCGCGGCGGAAGGAGGCGTGGAGGCGCTTGCGCATTTCGGAGCGGACGGGGCAGGGGGCGTAGCCGAGGTAGTCGAGGGCGCGGCGAAGGCCGGTTTCCGTTTCGGGGAAAACGGGTTCGTCGTCGAGGAGGGCTCCGGCCTCGTCGGGGAGCGTGGCGGTGGCGTTCATTCGCGGTTGTTGTTTCGGTTGTTGGCTAACCGGGAATGAGCCTGATCCGGGCCAGGAACGGGGCCGGTTTTTGTGAAGTGTTGCGCATCTGTTGCTCCGGCGGGGCCGGGGGACATCCGGGAGTCGCGAAGGAAACCGGCGAGGCGGCCGGGCGGAATGTCATAGAGGGAGGCGAGCGCGGACGGGTTGAGGAGGTCGCGGGGCCGGCCTTGCGCGAGGATGCGGCCGTCGCGGAGCAGGATGACCTCGTCGGCGGAGGCGAGGGCGTGCTCGGGGGTGTGCGTGGTTTGCAGGATGGCCTTGCCGAATGTGCGGGCGAGGTCGGCGATGAGGTGGAGGAGGTGGATCTGGTTGCCGTAGTCGAGTCCGGTGACGGGTTCGTCCATGACGAGCACCGGCGATTCCTGGGCGAGGGCGCGGGCGATGAGCACGAGCTGGCGTTCGCCGCCGCTGAGCGTGGAAAACACGCGGTCGGCGAGGCCGGCGGCGCCGAGGCGGCAGAGGGCGGCGCGGGCGGCGTCATGGTCGGCGGCGGTGTTGCGCGCGAAGGGGTGGCGCTGGCGGAAAACGCGGGCCATGAGAACGACATCGAGCGCGGTCCAGGCGAAGCCGACCGAGGCGTGCTGGGGGACGGAGGCCACTTCTTCCGCAATGGCGGACCGGGTCATGCGGGCGGTGGACCGGCCGGAGAAAAAGACGTGCCCGCGGTGCGGACGATGCAGGCCGAGGAGAATGCGGAGAAGGGTGCTCTTGCCGCTGCCGTTGGGGCCGAGCAGCGCGACCACACGGCCGGGACGGAGGCGGAGCGAAACATCGTGGAGCACGGGGCGGCCGGGGTAGCCGAAATGGATGCCGGAGGCCTCGAGGAGCGGAGTCATGCCCAGCCTTTCCGCACGCGGCCGAGCACGAGCACGAAGGCGACGACGCCGAGGAGCGCGGTGACGATGCCCACCGGCACCTCGATGCGGAAGGCGGTGCGGGCAAACGTATCCACAATGATGAGAAAGGAGGCGCCGAGCAGCGCGCTGGCGGGGAGCAGCCGGCGGTTGTCGGGGCCGGCGAGAAGGCGGGCGACGTGCGGCACGATGAGGCCGATCCAGCCGATCTCGCCGCCGAGCACGACCGTCAGCGAACCGAGCAGGGTGGCGAGCAGGATGGCCAGCAGGCGCACGCGGCCGGCGTGGATGCCGAGGGCGCGGGCGGCGTCGTCGCCGAGGCTGAGGACGTTGAGGCGGCCGCCGAGCGAGAGCAGGAGGAGCATGGCGGCGAGCATCGGCCACGCCACGCGGCGGAGCGTGGTCCATTCGCTGGCGGCGAGCGACCCCATCAGCCAGTAGACGATGGAGGGGAGTTTGTCGTAGGGATCGGCCGTGTACTTGACGATGGCGAGCAGGGCGGAAAACAGGGCGGCGGCGACGATGCCGCCGAGGATGAGCAGCAGCATGGGATCGGAGGCGCGGCGGAAGGCGGTGGCGATGCCGAGCGCCACGCCGACGGCGGCGAAGCCGAAGACGAAGGTTGTCAGTTGCACGACGATCCAGCTCTCGCTGATGACCATGCCGAGGGCCGCGCCGAAGCAGGAACCGGCGAGCACGCCGCAAAGATTGGGCGAGGCGAGCGGATTGGCGAACATGGCCTGGTACGACGCGCCGGCCACGGCGAGCGAGGAACCCACGAGCGCGGCGGCGGCGATGCGCGGCAGGCGGAGTTGGAAAAAGATGTTGGCCCAGCGGTCGGCGTCGGCCGCCGGGGCGCGGCCGGCGAGCAGGGCGACGAGTTCGCCCCAGCCGATGCCGTAGCGCCCGGCGCCGAGCGCCAGAAACACAGTGCACACCAGCACCGGCACGAGGATCGCGAGCGGATGCCATGCGCGGGCCGGGGACTCCGGCCGAGGCGTCGCGCGCGCGGGCGTACCGGGAGGGACGGTTTCCCTGTTTTTGAACAGAAGATTACGAAGGGAACGAAGATGCTTCTGGCATGCTCCCCTCTTGCCTGTATCCGGACTTCTTCCGGTTCGGGAAACACTTCGTACGCGGGTCACCGGACGTCCTCCAGAGGTATCTGTATTTCCTTCATGATCTTCTGTTCAATCGTGTCTTCCGTCACGGAAAAATCGGGACACTTTATTGCGGGGCCAGCAGGTGGCGGGCCGTTTTTTCGTCGATGGTCTGGTGCAGGTAGTCGCGGTAGAAAGTGATCGTCTCCTGCACGATGTTGCCGGGATACGCCTCCGGGTAGAGGACGCTGGCGAGCCATTGCACGCCGAGGACGCGCATGAAACACGGCGGGCGGTCGAGCCAGTTGACGGGATCGCGCGGGATCACGAGGACGCGGTCGTCACGCACGGCGGCGATGCCGGACCAGCGGGAGTCGGTGCGCACGGCGCGGGCAAAGCGGGTGTCGGTGGCGACGATGACGGCGGGGTCGCTTTCGAGTATCTGCTCCAGGGATACACGCTCCATGCCCATCATGGTTTTTTGCTCGCCGGGAAAGAGCGACCGGCCGCCGGCGACGAGGAACGGATCGAAGTGGTACGAGCCGGAAAATTGCGTGAGCAGGCCGTCGGCGCCCTGCGCGTAGTAAATCGAAGGGCGTTTTTCGGGCGGGACGGCCCCGACGGTCTTGCGAACCTGCGCGAGCCGGGCCTCGGCGTCGCGGGCGAGTTTTTCTCCGGCCTCGGCGCGGCCGATGGCCTGGCCGACAAGACGGAGCGCGCCGGGGATGTCGGCGACGCGGTCCTGGTTGACGAATACGACGGGGATGTCGAATTTTTCAAAGGAGCGGAGCACGGGCTCCATGGCGAAGTCGTTGCGCCAGGCGACGACGACCTGCGGATCGAGGGCGAGGAGCGCCTCCATGTTGGCGCCGCGGGAGGAGCCGTGCCAGCCGCCGACCACGGGCAGGCGGGTGAACTCCGGCAGGAGCAGCCGGGTGCCGGGCGCGTAGAAGGAGGAGACGGCAGGGGTGTCGGAGGAGACGAGGAGATCGGGCGCGAGGGCGTAAACGAGAAGCGTGGGCGGCGGCGCGGTGCCGGCGACGCGCTGCACGCTGTCGGGCACGGTGACGCTGCGCCCGGCGGCATCGGTGAGAGATCGGGCTGAAAGCGGAAGACTGAAAACAAGCAGAAGCGAGACGAGTCGCGGGTAGTGGAGACGTGGATTCATGATGATCGGGAGGCGCGGGTGTTTACAGGAGGCAATCCTGATGTTTTTGATTTTATACCAGCGTCCCGAATGTTTTTGATTTTACACCAAGGCCGCAAAGGACGCGAAGAAGGTAACTGGCAATCCTTTGCGCTCTTTGTGGCCTTGGTGTAAAAATCCGGAGGCTTTGGGGCTTTGATATTACACAAAGATCTCAAAGAACGCGAAGCTTCGGAAGCCCGGTCCTTTGTAGGCCTTGCGATCTTTATGTGAAAATTCACGGGTTTTGACGCGTTGGTACAGTCCGGGGTCATGCCGTTACGGTTTCCGGGCCAGCAGGGGGCCTTGCGGCGGGGCGTATTCGTAATCGAGGTTGAGGACCGGCGGGGTACGTGGGTCGTCGGTCAATGGCCGGATGACGGCCAGCACCCGATAGCCGGGGCGGGCGGAGTGCACGGTGGTGAGCGCGAGTTTCCAGTCGCCGCCGGGAGAGCGCAGGCCGAGTTTCACCTGGATGGCGCCTTCCTCGCCGATAAAGGGGCCGATCCGCACGCCGCGGGCGGGGATTTCGAGGATGTTTTCGCCGAGCTTGAGCGCGACGTCTGACGGCGTGGCATTGAAAACGAGAACTGTGTCGGATTTATGAATACCTGGCGAGCCGTCGTAGACATGCGTATCCAGTTTGCCGCGGGGATCGTCGCCGGGGGCGGGAGTGAGAATAACGAGGGCGCGCTCGTATCCGGCGGGAATTCTGACCGTGGCGACAAAAACCTTGCGGGGCTTGCCGGCGGCGACGGCGACGCGGCAACAGGCAATGATGGCCTCCGGCGGCGTATCGGCCGGGGCCATTTCGTAGCGGTAGAGTTTCAGTTCGCCGCCGGGAGGAATGGGGCGGGCGCGCGGAAACTGACCGGCAGGGACGGGCACCGTGACGGGTTTCCCGGCATCGGAATCGAAGTAGAGCATGGCGCCCTGGCCCGTGCCGTCGGAGGTGAGGCTGGTGATCTTGCCGGCGAGGTTGAGCACGCGGAAGGTGCGGGGAGCGCCTTGGGAAAAAAGCTGAAGACTGAAAACTGAAATGCCGAAAAGGAGAAGGATGAGAAGCCGTAGTGATTTCATGGTGACGGATGAGTCGGAAACTCTGAAAAGCTGAAAGGCTGAAGGTCGCGGCGCGGTGTAGCTGCGAACGTAAGTTCGCAGGTCGGTGCAGGCCGGCGCAGGTTGCCGGAGTTCGCGGACAATCGGCTGGCTTCCGCTGCCTGCGAACTCACATTCGCAGAGCCACGCAATGTTTCATCCGCGTGAGGATCTTGCGCTCTTTTGCGGCAAAAAATCCGGTTCATTGGCGCTCGATTTCGGCCTTTTTCAAACCGGGATTGCCACAAAAAGCACAAAATTCCCTTCTGCCCGGCGGGAACCTCCCGCGCGCTTATAAGCGCGATGGAGGATTTCATCCGCGGTGTGTTTTTTCGTGTTTTTCGTGGCCATTCTTCTCCCTTCGGTTGCGGCTCAGCCGCCCTGGGCTCTTTTGCGGCTAAAAAAAATCCGGGGGAGGTGGGAGATTTCCTGCTCATGGATTCGTGCTCAAATGTCGGCGGGCGAGAGCCAGCGGAAGGAGACGACCTTGTAGCGGCGGCCGAACTTGCGGTTGATCTCCTGCGTGGCGTCCTTCGGGTGAACCTGGGGATCGTCGGTTGTATCCATATAGTCGGGCGTGCGCTGGACGACGGCCTCGCACCAGGCGCGGGCGCGGATGTCGGTCGGGTCGAGCGGATTGACGTCCTCGCCGTAGGCGCGGATGAGGAACGTGTCGGACCGGGCGGAGAGCGCGGGTCCGAGCACGGAGAGGAGATCGGCCTGGGTGAGGAATTTGGGGTTGTAAGCCGACCGGCTCATGAAGGCGCCGTCGGGCTCGCCGGCATCCTTGCCGAGGAAGTGGGCCTTGCTGTCGCCAGGGTTGGCGGGAAGGTAGTCGACCGGCAGGTCGCTGTATGACACCAGGATGTCTGGCGGCTTGTTGACGTAGTCCTTCCAGCTTTTCCAGCTGGGGAAGTCTTCGTTTTTCCCCATGGGGATGTCGTAGATGTTGTCGGAGACATTGATTTCGTAAGGGGCCTGCATGCGGTCGATGGCGCGCTGGAGAGCGCCCTTGACGCCGGTAGCCGGGGCGCTGCTGGTGGAGGAGACGATGCGGCGGTTGACGAAGTCGCCGAGCGAGAGAAAGGGACCGCGCAGACGCACTTCCTCGACGATGCGTTTGGCCAGCTCATCCACCACGCAGGGGAGGCGGTCGGCCGCTTCGGAGACGGTTTCGGAGCCTTCCCGCAGGGCGAGTTCCCGATTGCCGGAGTAGTCGGCTCGTTCGAGGCTGTCGGCCGTCCAGTTCATGGCTCCTGCGTTGCGGGCGAAGCGAGGCGTGACTGCGTTGAGCTTTCCGGAAGCGCTGCCGGAATACGCGGTGCCGTTGGGAAGCTGATTGGTCCCGGCCAGCAGGGCGCGCCAGGCCTGCTCCGAGGTGGAGTTGACGTTGAAGCCGCCCGCCACCAGCAGATGGGCGGCGGCGCGATCATAGGCTGCATTGGTTCCGGAACCGGAATAACGGAGTTCGTCGATAGCAGGTGCAGCCCCTTCGCGGCGGTAGACAGTCATGCGGGCATTGGGCAGCGGCTTCCCGGCGGCGACATCGGCCGCAGTCCACGAGGCCGGCACGGCGGAGACGAAATACCGGTCCCATATCGCGCGGTTGAGGTGCCAGGAGATATCGTAGTAGGGCTTGTTGAAGGTGCCCGAGCCGGAGCCGAGCGCGCCCGGAGGGCGGAGGACGCCTGTGGCGTAGTGGGCGTTGCGGGCAAGGCGCATGTCGGCCGCCGAGTTGCCGAAGGGGTAGGCGGGATAAAAGCCGAGCAGCGAGAGCGGGGCGTGCTGGAGCTGGCCCAGTGAGAGCAGCCCCCCGGCGGGCGGCAGGATGTCGAAGAGCGTGCTGTTGACGAGGACGTCCCTGGCGTCCTGCCCCGGCCCGGAGGAGGCCCGGGCATCGTTGCCCAGCGTCATGTAGAGGATGGCGTTGCGGGTGGCCTTGGTTTTGGAATACGAGGTGCGGAAGGTGGCGGCGTAGCCGGGACTGCCCGACCCCATGTAGTTCATGGTGCCGGCATCCAGCTTGGAGCGGGCGGCGACGGGGGCGCGGATATTGCTCTGCACCAGCCAGCGGGTGCGGCCCGTACCCATGCTGCCTTCCGTATAACCGCCGAGGGTGTTGCCGGCGGAGGCTTCCATCTGCGCCTGCACATTCAGGCCGAAGTAGGGCTCGGTTTCGGTGTTGGCGGAGGCTTCGAGCTCGCTGAGCAGAATGGCCGGGTCGGCCGGGCAGGGGGGGATGGGGGAGAGGATGATGACGTTGCTCACCTTGCAGCAGCTATCGAAACCCGCGCCGTAGGGCGCGCAGTCGAGAATGCCCTGATACCAGGCATCGGTGGGCGTCCCCGGCTGCACGCCCGACTGGGTGAGCCCGCCCGGCTCGGCCAGAACCACCTGCATGTGCGCGTCCTTGTAGCCGTCGGGCGAAGAAACGTCGAAATTCATGCCCCTTGATGTGGCGCAAAACGAGGCGTCGTTGGGCAGCGTCTCGTCGAGCGCGACCCGGAGAGTCACCCAACGGCTGAGCCCGCTGGTGCCGTGGGTCATGAGGTTGGCGGAGGTGTAGCTCTTCGCGCCCTCGGAACTGTCGAGCGTGAAGATGTGGCTTTCCCCCGGCGGGATGTCCCCGGTCTGGACCGTGAAGGAGATGAAGCCGGGGGCATCCTTGCCGTTGTCCACGTCGGGGCAGTCGTTGAGGGTGTAGGTGCCCCACGATTTGTAGTCACCCCAACTGCTGAATTCGTAAGTCTCGTCCTCTGGGTCGAAAACCCATGTGGTCGGCACGGGTTTCAGGTCGAAGGAGAAGCCGACTTTCCCGTTGCCGGGCCGGCGCAGGGCGAAGCCGATCTGATAGGTATGCGCCTTGATCGGCACCGTGTAGGGATTGTAGAGCACCAGGGTCGGGAACAGCCGCAGGTAAAACTTGCCGCCGCCGGTTTCGCTGTCGTGATCCCGGATTTCAAAGCCGAAGCCGAGCCCGGCCATGCTGATGACGGGGCCGATGCCGGCTTGGGTGGCGGTGGCGGGCTTGGGCTCGATGGCCTGCGGGTTTTCCAGGGCGGCGGTGGTCCGTGCCCAAGAGCGAAGCTGGCCCCAGGTGGGGATGCCGGGATCGGAGGCCGATTGGGGTTTGAAAAGGGTATCCGTATCCGCAGGACGATTGCCGGAGGCGGCGCTGGTGGTGTCGGCGATGTCGGCGGTGAGGTCTTTTTTGAGGCCACCGGCGAAGGTGTCGGCCTGCACGGAATAGCTGGCCGTCGTGAGATCATGGAAACGCTGGCGGGCGGCGGTGGCGAGGTTTTGCGTGGCGGTCGATGAGCCGCCGAGAAAGGGAAGCTGGTTGAGCGAGAGGATGTTTCTGAGCGAAGGAAGGGTGAAATCGTAATCGGCGCCGATGCGGTCTAAGGAGGTGTCGGAGGTGGAGAGGCCCATGGTGGAGGCCATGCCGGCGGGGGCACTTTTTTTCCAAGTCATCAGCTCCACGGCCGAGCGCTGGGCGGTGACGAAGCTGTAATACCGGTCGGCGGAGTCGGACGTTTGCAGATAACGGTCGCGCAGGTTGGCGCGGGCCTTCACGCCTTCGTCGCCCACCCACCAGGCATAGCGGCCGATGGTGGTTTGGGACGTCGGATCGCCGGAGGAAAGGCCGGGCACGCTGCCGGTAGGCACGGCGACGTCCACCAAGGGCGCGAGCACGTAGTTGGAGGCAGGCGTGATGTCGCCTGCCGTGGCGGGGCCGACGAGGAGCCGCGCGGGCTTGCCATCCAGTTTCAGGCTTTCGGTCAGCGCGGTGGCGTCGGCCAAGGCGGCGTTGTCGGCGGAGGTGACGGCAGCTTCGGGAGTGAAGGGCCATTCCGACGGATACGGCTTCTCGATCCGCCCGTGGGTGGTGGTGGTGCCGCTGTTGGCGGTAAAGCTCACACTCTCGTTGCCGCTGACCAGCCAGTTGAGCAATGCCGGAGTGAGTTGCTTGATGGCGGAGGGCGTGTCGGTATAGGAGGCGACGTTTGTGTTCCCGTAAACCCCCACCCAACGCGGGTTCGCGGCGGTGGGGAACTCAAGGCTGGCTTCGGCGGTCGTGCGCTGGTCGGGGCCGGTGAGTACCTGCACCTGGCCGAGGGCGATGTTGAGCGCCATCGTGGCGTTTTGCCGGGCGCGGGCCAGGTGCTGGCTGTTGGTCGAGACCTGCGTCTCCACCCGCGTGAAGGTGGCCAGCGCCATCACCACCAGAACGAGGAACGCTACAAGGATGATGGTGACGAGCAGGGCGAAACCGGATTGTTTTTTACAGGAGAAAACGGAGGCAACGGAGGCGGCCGGTTTTACTCGTCCTCCGTTCGCTCTGTTCACTCCTGTGATCTTCATCCTCATGCAAATCCCGCATCCAAACATCCACCTTTGGCTCCCCTTAAAAAAACAACCGCTCATTTCTGCCTCTTTGCGCCAAACCGCCGGTAGGCGGCAAAAGCGAGCAGGACCAAGCCGACGAGGGCGGCGCAGGTGGCGGGCTCGGGCACAGCAGAGGTCATGGCGAGGATCGTGTAGTTGAGCAGATTGACACCGCCGAGCGCATCGCCGAAGGCGGCGGTGACCGCCTCCTGGCTTTCGTAGTAAAGCACGCTGTAGGTGAAGGAGCTCCCGACTTCCGAATCGGCGGTGTAAAACGTGTTGGTCTCGCCACTGCAGCATCCAAACTTGATGCTGCCTGCCGCGATCATTGCGTTGAGCGCGGCGACGTTGTCACCCTCCCACGCAAAATAGCCGTAGGCCATCTGCAAGAAGTTGCCCGCCGTAATGCTGAAATCGCCTGTCACCGCCACCAGGCCGCCTTCACCGATGGTCAGCGTGTTGCCGGTGGCGTTGCCGAGGAAGACCTGCGCCACCATGTTGGTGTAAATCAGCCCGTTAACGTTGTAGGCGCTGGCGAAACTGCCGTTGTGGTCGAAGCCGATGGTCAGGTCGCCCGTGATCTCCCAGCGTGAGCCCGCGCCTGTCACCGTCACCGCGTTGTCGTCGGCTCCCGTCTGCTCGTAGGAGATCGTGGCGGAGTCAACGTTCCGCGCCTCCCACTTGATGTTGCCATACTGGCCGATGAGGCCGCTGCCGCTGGTCACCCGTCCGCCATCGGAAATGGTAAGGGTGTTGCGCTGTCCGCCCTGGCCCACGGTGAGCTTGCCATCCACCTCCCACGCGGAGGCGTTGCCCGCCGCATCCCGACCCGAGATGAGGACTGCATTATCGTCGGCCCCGTAGTTGGTGCCGTCCCTGATCGCAGAGGCCGGATTATACTCGGTGACGGTGGACATGACGCCGACCACGCTCGCGCCGCTGGTCACCCGTCCACCCGCCTCGACCGCGAGAGTGTTGTCGCTGCCGCCCCGGCCCACGGTGAGAGCGCCAGCCACCTCCCATGCGGAAGCGTTGCCCGCCGCATCCCGGCCCGAGATGCGGGCGGTGTTGCCGTCGGCCCCCCGGTAGATCGCGGGCGCCCCCATGACATCGCGTGCCTGCTCCGAGCCGATGACGCCGGTGCCGCTGGTGACCACGCCGCCATCCTCGATGTCGAGGCGGTTGTCCTGCCCTCCATAACCAACATTGAGTGCGCCCGTCATGTTCCACGCCGAGTCTTTGCCCGTGACGAGCGCCCGGTTGTCCGTGGACATGCCGGCCGCATAAGCTCCCCCACCATCCCAGTATTGCCAGTAGCCGATGGTGCCGCCTAGACTGTTCACCACGCCGCCATTCTTGATTTCCAAGAGATTGTCGTCGCCGTAAGCCCCGACCAGAAGGGTGGTGATCGCGTCGGTTCCAGTGCTCGCCATGGTGAGGGTCGAGCCGGGGCCGCTGACCAACACGCTGTTACCGCGGGATTCCGCCCCGGAGCCGATATGAATCGTCGCGTTGTTGGTGGTGACCCTCACCGCGCCACCGTCAAGGATTTCCAGCCGGTTGTCGGAGCCGCCGCCGGGAATCCTCAGACTGGGAGTCTCTCCGCCCCCGCCGATTTGGAGGTGGCTGGTTATCAACTCGGAGCCTTCGCCGGAGACCTTGATTGTGTTGTTTTCGGATCCTGCCCAGGCGCCAAGATAGAGGAAGGTAAAATTGTTGTTCACCATACCTCCGTTGGTGATTTCCAGGCTGTTGCCGGAGCCTTCGTAACCGACGGTCACATTGAGGGTATCCCACCGCGAGCCCTCCCCGTCGACGATGACCTTGTTGCCCGTGGCATCCTGCTCGAAGCCGATGATGTTGCGCTTGTCGGTGGTGTAGGTGCCGCCCCCGAGGCGGCTCTCCACCACGGCCCCATCGGAGATGGTGAGGATGTTGTCGGAGCCGCCGTAGCCGACATACAGGCCGCCCGGAGTGGAGCCGCTCGCAGTGGCGTTCCAGACGGTACCCGCGCCGGAGACGGTGACGGCGTTGCCGTCGGAGGCGTAGCCGATGTAGGTGGCGGTGTCGGCCGAGGTAACCTGGGCCGTGACGGTGGCTCCGTCCCTGATTTCGAGGGTGTTGCCACCACCGAAGTAGCCGACGGTGATCGCCCCCGCATACTCCCAGGAGGAGGCGGTCGTGCCGGCGGCATCCTTGCCGGAGATTTCGACCCGGTTGCCCTCCGACCATGCGCCGATGGTGATGTTGACGGCCGTGCCGGTGACGAGTTTGGCCCCGCCGGTGACGGAGAGGACGTTGCCGCCGCCGTAGTTGCCCACGATGAGCGCGGAGGTGTCGGAAGCCGTGACGGTCCAAGCGGCCAAACGGCCAAGGAAGACGCCGTTGGAGTCGGAGTTTTCACCGATCACGAGCCCGGCGGTGTTGATTCCGGTGGAGTCGCCGGTGACGGTGAGCAGGTTCCAGGGATTATAGTAACCGACATGGAGCGCGCTGGTCAGGGCCGATTCAAGGCTCCTGGTGAGGGCGTAGGTGGCGGGATCGTCCTCCGCCCCCTCGTCCAACCCATAGACGCCATAGTCGGCATCGAACGCGAAGAGCAAGGCGACGGTGGCGTCATGATCATGGTCGTTGTCCGCCGCTGCCGACAGAGCGGGCAACAGGAGACCGAGGGCAGCGGGCAGTAATCGAACCGGGAAACGCATGTCGGGAAGGAATATTTCTACAGGAGAGAACGGAGGAAACGGAGGGAAGGGCCGGAGCTATGAACTGAGAGAGATCAGCTATGATCTTTTTCTCCGTTCTCTCCGTTTCCTCCTGTAAAACGGTTTGTATGATTTCAGGGATGGCAGGCGGTTTCCCGG